>JBOHVN010000172.1:0-4598 GCA_050735675.1 Binatia bacterium
TGATACGCTTGAGAACAGCGTGCGGAAAAACTCGCCCGCACACCACCACGCTGCCATCCATCCGCGCACAGGATGCCACAAATCGTTGTCAGTGTCCAGCGTGGGGAGTTATGGAACATGATCAGCGTAATCGAGGGAGAGGGAAGGGTGAGGGTGCCTGTCAGGATCACATGTTAAGATTACCAGATTTCAATTACATCCGACCTCGGTCTTTGAAAGAGGCCGCGAGGGTGCTCGCCGATTTGGGTCCTGATGCCCTGGCCGTAGCCGGCGGCACGGACGTCTATCCGAAAATGAAGCGCGGGCAATTCACGCCGCGCAATTTGATTTCCTTAAGAGCGCTGCGCGAGCTGAAGGGCATTCGTCAGAGCAAGGACGGGCTCTGGATTGGGGCCGGGGAGAGTCTGACCACGGTTTCGAATCATCGTCTGATCGCCAAACATTTGCCCGCGCTTGCGCACGCCGCCGAATCCGTCTCGACACCGCAGCTCAGGAACATGGGAACCATCGGCGGCAACGTTCTCGTCGACACGCGCTGCAACTACTACGATCAAACTCATTTCTGGCGCCAAGCGGTGGGCTTCTGCATGAAAAAAGACGGCGACATCTGTCTGGTCGCCCCGGGTAGTGCGAAGTGCCTGGCGATCGCGTCATCCGACACGGCGCCGGTGCTGGTGAGCCTGGACGCCGAAGCGATTGTCGTCAATCAACAAGGCGAGCGCACCGTGAAGCTCGAAGATTTATACCGCGACGACGGCATCGAATATTCGGCCAAAGCTAAAGACGAAGTGCTCAAAAGATTATTTATCCCGCGGGAAAGCTTGGCGCGGCGAAACGTTTATCTTAAGTTGCGCCGCCGCGGCTCCTTCGACTTTCCGATCCTGGGCGTCGCCGCAACTATGGCTATCGACGAACGCGGCGAATGCCGCCATGCCAGCCTCGTGCTGACCGCCGTCGCATCGGCGCCAAAGGTCATCAGCGAAGCAATCGCATTGCTGCAAGGAAAAAAAATCACGCGGGAGTTAATCGACGCCGTCGCCGAAGCTGCGGCAAAAGTCGCCCACCCGCTCGACAATGCGGATTTGGATTACTGGTATCGCAAACGCATGGCCAAAGTGTACACACAGAGGGCGTTGGCTCAGGTGGCGGGATTGGAACTAGTCTCCTGATTCATAGGCTAGATGAACAAGTCAGAGCCGTCGAGCGTCATTCCCGCGAAAGCGGGAATCCAGGTCTCTTTGAATTTCCTGGATTCCGGGTCGCGCTTCCGCCGGAGGCGGATCAGCCTCAGGCTGAAGCTGTCGCCAGCTTGCCCGGAATGACAACTACTTTTCGTAACGAACTTAAAAGACAACACGCTGGGAAGTAAACAACGCATGTAGGGAGTTTTCTATGAGCAAGGATCTACGAGTCTTCCTCGACGACCTGCAAGAACGACTGCCCTATGACTTTGTGCGCATCGAGCGACCTGTCTCGCCTAAAGACTTCGAAGTAACCGCTCTGCTCCAGCACTTGGAGAATCAAAAAAAGTTTCCCGTTCTATTGTTTGAAAAGCCGCTCGATCTCAACGGCAAGCCGTCCGCCTTCCCGTTGCTGAGTAATATCTTCGCCACCCGCCAGCGTTGCGCGCTGTCTCTCGGCATGAAGGCCAGCGAAGGCGACTTGCCACTGAGCCTGGAGTACGCCCGCCGTGAAGACATGGTGCTCGCTCCGGTGACGGTTCCCCAGAGCGAAGCGCCGGTTAAAGAGGTCGTCAAACGCGGCAACCAGGCGAATGTTTTCGATCTTCCGGTAGTTCGTCATCACGCGATGGATCCGGCGCCATATATCGATATGACGCCGGTGATGAAGGATCCGGATGAAGGCTTTTATAACATCGCCTTCCAGCGCAACATGGTGAAAGGTCCGAGGAAGCTCGGCCTGCACATGTCGCCGCGCCACAACTGGCAAATTCATCGCAAGAACGAAGAGAAAAGCCGGTCGACGCCGGTGGCGATCGTCATCAGCCATCATCCGGCATTTTATTTGGGATCGCTGAACGTCTCGCCGTTCGGGGTCGATGATTACGCCAAGGTCGGCGCGATTATGGGCGCGCCGCTGCGGCTCACGCCTTCCGAAACTCTTGGCGAGGATTTCATGGTACCGGCGGATGCCGAGATGATCATCGAAGGGCATGTGCTGCCCAACGTTAAGGAAGTCTAAGGGCCTTTCGGAGAATTCACCGGCTACTACGGCCCACAGCGCTTACGCAACGTCATCGAGGTAAGCGCCATCACGCACCGGCGCGACGCGGTATTTCAACATATCTTCACGGGTCATCGCGACACCTGGGTGCTAGGCGGTATTCCCAAAGAGGGCAGCCTGTTTAATCTGATCCGCGGCGTCGTGCCGACGGTCAAAGCCGTTCATTTCCCGATGTCAGGCAGTTGCCGCTTTAACTGCTACATCTCCATCGACAAAAAAGTCGACGGCGAGACCAAGCAGGCGGCGTTAGCCGCGCTCGGCGGCTGCGATTTCGTCAAGCACGTCGTGGTCGTCGACACCGATATCAATATTTATAACGAAGAAGAGGTCATGTGGGCGGTGGCGACGCGCGTGCAGGCGGACCAGGACGTCGATATCATTAAAAACGTCAAAGGCAACACGCTCGATCCGTCGCAGACCGACAACATCATGACCGCCAAGATGATCATCGACGCCACCAAACCGGTCCAGCGTCCCTACGAAGCGCGCGTCGCGGTGCCGAAAACCGCGATGGAAAAGACCCGGCTCGAGGATTTCATCCCACGAGCAGTGATCGATCGACTCCCTAAGGTCTAGCGAACGGATTGGTGACGGAAAGAGAATCGAAGAATAGTTCACCGCAGAGGCGCGGAGGGCGCAGAGGAAAGAGTTTTCTCGTTAGGAAATATTCCGAACCTCTGTGTTACTCTGCGTCTCTGTGGTGAAAATTAGCAGATCCCAGGAGGAGCCGTGACGAAGATATTTTGGGTAACCTGTCCTCAATGCAACGGCGAATTCTACTGCCACTATCAGGAGCTTCGTCACAAAAAAATCAAATTGCTCTGCCCTTATTGCAGCCATCAGTTTTTGGACGAGGAGAGCCCGAGAATCGTCGAGTGAGGAGCAGAGAGCAAAGGGCATGGAGCAGAGCGCAGCAGGAACGACGGAGAAAACCTTGTGAAGAAACTCTTAATTCGCCTTGCGCTTAGCGCCATGCTGTTTGCGCTTTGCGTGTCCACGGAGGCGCAGCAACCGGGGAAAGTTACTCGGATAGGGTATCTAGGTTTGGGCAGCTTTTCTGGGAATCCGCTCCGCACCGACGCTTTTCGTCAGGGTCTGCGCGAGCTTGGGTACGTGGAGGCCAAAAACATCGTCGTTGAGTATCGATTCGCTGAAGGAAAACTAGATCGTCTCAGGAACCTTGCGGCCGAACTCGTGCGTCTCAGGGTCGCGATCATTGTCACGGCGGGACCGACAGTAACCCGTCCCGTCAAAGAAGTAACTTCTACGATTCCGATCGTCATGGCGTTCGACGATGACCCTGTCGGCTCTGGATTCGTCGCCAGCCTTGCGCGACCTGGCGGGAACATCACTGGATTGTCAATCCTTGCCCCGGAGATAAGCGGCAAACAACTGGAACTTTTAAAGGAGATCATCCCCAGGCTCTCGCGCCTGGCCGTTCTCGGCAGTTCAAATCGATCCGGCACCGCACAAGCCTTAAAGGAGACGGAACTCGCCGCGGGCGCCTTCAGTGTGCAAGTCAATATTTAGACATACTAGGCCCCACCGATATTGAGACCGCATTCCGAGAGGCAAGCAAGGGACGTGCTGAGGCAGTCCTCGTGCTGCAGAGCGCTATCGTCAATGCTCATCGAAAACAAATCGCGGATCTGGCAACAAAGAACCGGCTCCCGGCGATATACAACGTGCCGGAATTTGTGCAAGTAAACGGGCTTATGACCTACGGCGTGAGCATTAACGATTTGCACCGGCGCGCCGCTACTTATGTGGACAAAATCTTAAAAGGTGCCAAGCCCGCCGACCTCCCCGTCGAGCAGCCGATAAAGTTCGAGTTCGTGATCAATCTGAAAGCGGCCAAGCAGATCGGCCTGACGATTCCGCCGAACGTGTTGGCAAGAGCGGATCGAGTAATTCGGTGATCGGACAATCTAAAATCGAAAATCCAAAATTGGAACGCGGACGGACAGGGTGATCCAGTAAAACGATTTTGGATCGCCCATTAAGTAACGATAAAAACGTTGGTTGGCCTGAGAGTTGACGAGTACACCAATTGGCAGTACCCTGATTATGGTCAAACAGGTCGATATCCGGGCAGTAGAAAGAGACCTGATAAAGACGCCTAAACCTTTAGTCATTAAGTTTCAAAAGTGGGTAGATGATATCGAGAAGTATGGTCTGGAAGAGGTTCGAAAAGTGCGGGGTTGGCATGATCATACGCTCAAGGGCACCCCCTATGTCAGGATAGATGTCGCATTTAGAATTAACGTAAAGCGGGGCGAGAGAGCGGGACAAGTCGATGAGTCAGCAACGAACGGAAGAGTTTAGAAGAGCGGCGGTGGAGAAGTTTCACAGTC
>JBOHVN010000173.1:0-34317 GCA_050735675.1 Binatia bacterium
GCGTGACCCGCGAGTTTCGGACTTCGCCCTCAGTGAGCAGGCTCGTCGCAGCACCCCCGCCAAATCGAGTTCGTTTACCTACGGACCGACAGTTCGCTTCCGGTTGCTCTCCACGCCGCTTCGAGCCCGACGCAGTTACCTTCAGCTACGGAGCTGTGGCATACTGCGGCACGGACTTTCACCGTGCTGATGTGGCGCCCTCACGGGCGCACTCACCCCCGGAATGTTTCTATCGGGGTCCATTCAGAGTTTCGCCTGCGGTGAGCCGAGTCGAACCACGCTAAAGCATACGGGAATGACGGAACTGTGACGGAGCTAGCTATTGTCGTTACGCAGCTAGCTGCGGGGAATTGACCCAAAGACATCCAATGAACAAGCCAGCTTCATCTGTCCCGCCGGTGGTCGAGGCGAGAGGCATTTCGAAAAAATTCGGCGACCGGTTGGCGGTCGATCATCTCGATCTCGAGGTGCCGGCGCGAGTCTGCTTTGGGCTTCTGGGACCCAATGGGGCCGGAAAAACCACGGCCCTGCGCATGATCTACGGCGTCACCCGGCCGACGAGCGGCACGATTCGCGTGTTCGGCATGGACATCGCCCAGCATCTGCGGGCGGTTCGCTCGCGGCTCGGGGTAACTTTGCAGCAGAACGCTTTGATCGAAGCGTTGTCGCCGAAAGAAAACCTTTTGGTTTTCGGCCGGTATCATTTGCTGCGCGAGCCGGAGCTTTCGCGACGGGCGGAAGAATTGATCGACTTTCTTGAGCTGCGCTCCCACGCCCATGTTCCCGTGCGGCAGCTTTCCGGCGGGTTCCAGCGGCGCTTGGCCGTTGCGCTCTCATTGGTCAACGGTCCCGAGCTTCTGATCCTCGACGAACCTACCACCGGACTCGATCCTGCGGTGCGCTTGGCCTTGTGGTCGCGCATCAGGGAACTGCGCGCGGCGGGCACGACCGTGCTCATCACCACCCACTACATGGACGAGGCGCAACGTCTTTGCGATCAAGTCGCCATCGTTTCGGCGGGCAAAGTGATTGCCGCCGGCGCCCCGGCGGATCTCATCACTACGCGGCTGGCGTCCGACGCGGTGGAATTTGATTGCACGCCAGGCGAAGAAGCGGCGCTGCTCGACGGTGTTGCGCCGGGCCGGCGCTTGCGCGTCGGCAGGCGGATGATGCTTTACCTCGATGACGCCGCCGATCTTATCGAACGTATTCGCCGCCACGATGAGGGGGACCGCCGCCCAATCATCGTCCGGCCCACCAACCTCGAAGACGTCTATCTCTCTCTCACCGGGACCAGCTTGGAGGCCAATCCGTGAGTGTTTCGCTTCCCTACGCGCTGGCCGTATGGCGGCGCAATGCGGTCATGTACCAGAGAACCTGGAAGTGGAATATTCTGCCCAACTTCTTCGAGCCGGTTCTCTATCTCTTTTCCATCGGCCTAGGCGTCGGCGCTTATATTTCAGAGATCGGCGGCACGAGCTATATAGCGTTTCTCGCGCCGGGGCTCGTGTGCGTGGCGGCGATGAACGGGGCAAGCTTCGAAGTGACCTACAACATCTACGTGCGGCTGGTATTTGAAAAGACCTACGATTCCATGCTGACGACTCCCATCGAGCCGGACGATGTCCTCGCCGGCGAAGTGTTGTGGGCGGTGACTCGCGCCTGCATCTACGGAGGATGTTTCTTGGTGGTGTTGATGCTTTTCGGACTGGCGCCTTTGCCGTCGTCGCTGTGGGTGATTTTTGTGATTCCTCTTACAGGACTGCTCTTCGCCGCGATCGGCATGGTTTTCTCGTTGCGCATCCCAAACATCGACATGTTCAGTTTTTATTTCACGCTGTTTCTCACCCCGTTATTTTTGTTTTCCGATGTGTTCTTTCCGCTAAAGGAACGGCTGGCAGGGCCGTGGCTGTGGGTTGCCGAGGCGCTTCCGCTGCTGCACCCGGTGCGCTTGGCGCGCGCGTCATTCAACGGCGAGTTTTCCGTAACCGTACTGTGGGATCTCGCTTATACGTTGGGCATGTCTCTAGTGCTGCTTCTATGGGCGCGGCGCGGTGTGCGCGACCGCCTGACAAACTAGAAAGGGCATAGGGCTGTGGAAATTCGCCGGAGACTTTCTCATTTAACGACGTTGTTGCTCTCGTGCCGCGAGCGTTTGATCCCGATAGCGAACGAAGCGGGAGTATGAGTTTAAAAAAAAATTTTGTGACGTCACCGAGTCTCTTGACACTCACAACGATTTGCAATTAAGTGCGGTCACTAGATCGCAAACGACGCACAACTTTTAATTCAGCACCTGGGGGATAGGAACAAAGTGGATCATTTAAAACTCTCTTGGCCTGGTCTGGGCATGGAGTGTCCTTTTTGTTCACATTCGAAGTGTCGAGCCTGTCTCGAAGTGTCCGTCAATGTTCTCGCTTGCTGTAATTGCAGAACCAGAGCGATCCGCCGGCTCGATTTCCTGAAGGAAGTTTATAGGCTGCGAGAAAAGTGGCGCGATGAAGCGCCTCAGCTCAACCCGCCTGCCGATGGGAAAGCTAATCCCGGTGATAAAGCGATCCGACGCTTGCCAGTGCGCTAATCTCATCTCTCCGTTCGCTTCCTATTGGGAATCACTTGCAGCCATTCTTAAATCCGGCCGTGAATTCGCTGATAGCATGCTAACCTGATTTGGCAGGTCTGAGGCCGGCCTCGGGATTCTTAGATGCGCAAGTTGTAAAAGCGCCGGGCGTTTTCACCGAGCAGATCGGCCTTTTCCGCGCTGGTCAGGGCCTCGGATCCTCTGATCGTCTGGACGCGGTTCCAATCCATGTCGCTGTGCGGATAGTCGCTGGCATACATGAACCCCTTGCTGCCGAGCTGATCGATGATCCCGCGCAGGTTCTCGTCGCCTTCAAAGCCGCTCAAGATTCTGCCTTCGAGAATATCTTCACCAGGCGCGTGCACCGTGCCGGCCAACTCGTAAGGCTCGCGCCCCCAATCGCTCTCTTTGCGGCCGGCGCGCGGCTCGAGGACGTGCTCGATGTGCTTGCCCAGCCACCAATTCCAGTAGGGCAGCCAGCTCGCGCCGATCTCCAGGAACGCGCAGCGCAAACGCGGCAGCGTCTTTAACAATCCCGTCCGGACCATCGACATCATCGCCACCATCATGGAAAACGGCATCGCGGTCACATGCGTCGAGAAAAAATCCGTGAAGCAGTCCGCCCAGGGCGTGTAGTGCATGCCGGTCACGGCGTGAAATCCGACGGGGGCGTCGATCTCGTTCATGGTCTCGAAGAACGGAATGAATTCCTTGGCATGAAGCGGCGTGTTCCCCACCATGCCGGGAATGATGACGCCGTTAAGCCCGAGCTTTTGCACGGCGCGCCGGGCCTCTGCGACCGAGGCCACCGGATCCTGAATCGGCACCAAGGCGACTCCGCCTAACCGGTTGGGCGCTTTGGCGCACTGCTCGGCAATATAATTGTTGTAGGCGCGGCATGCGGCGCCGGCCAACTCTTTGTTTTCAAGATCGAACACCCAAACCAACGCCGTCGGATAAACGATCTGAAAATCGATTTCCATCCGATCCATGTCCAGCAGACGGCCCTCGATGTCGTCGAGGGAATTATCTTTGGCTTGCATCTGCGCATGGCGCGGCGTCTGATAACGAAAGCCTCCGCCGCCCACGCCTTTGGTAAACGGCAGACGAGGCACGAGCCGCCCCTCGACCAGCCAACGTCCGGTATCTCTCGGCTCATCGCGCAGATCGACGATACGCGGGCGCGCCGAATAAAACTCTTTCTCCATATACCGCTCGAAAAGATCGAAAGGCTCATGTAAGTGGCCGTCCGAATCGATGACTCGCATAAGTATCTCCTCCTGGAGGTAATCTTCTCTAGCCCTTAGCGGATGGCCTTGTGCTTTTCAAGAAATACAAGCGATACGGCGTGGTGCGTAACGGTTGCGGTTATCTCAGTGGGCGATTTCTCTCTCAATTGACCGGTATGCATCAATAAGGCACACTGATGCATATGAGAACAACGCTTAATATCGACGATGCTCTCTTGCGTGATGCCGAACGATTGACTGGAGTCAAAGAGAAGACCTCATTGGTGCGTTTGGGGCTCGAAGCCCTGATCGCTAAGGAGAGCGCCCGCCGTTTGGCCAATCTTGGAGGGACCGAGAAGCCTGTTCGTGCGATTCGGAGACGGCGTGCTGGTAAGGCCGCATGATGCTAGTCGACACTTCGGTTTGGATCGGACATCTCCGCGCGGGAAGCGATCGCCTGAAAGCTTTGCTGCTTGACGGTCAAGTACTCTGTCACCCGTTTATCGTTGGCGAGTTGGCGTGTGGCACGCTGCATAATCGGGGCGAGATTTTAAATCTGTTGAAAGCGTTGCCCGACGCTCAACTGCTTGCAGACGAGGAAGTCCAGAGTTTTCTAGAATCGAGGCATCTATACGGATCTGGCCTCGGTTGGGTTGATGCTCATCTCCTCGCCTCTACGCTGCTTACGGGATGCACTCTTTGGACGTTGGACAAGCCGCTTCGGAGCGCGGCGACGGCGTTAGGCATTTCGGCATAGTGCTCGGTTGCGAAAAGCGGCGGGTTGGGCAGCAGCGTTTCAGGCGATCGGTTCCGAAAATACGATTGATCAGGGTTTGCTTGACAGCGAGTCTCTGCGGTTTTTCTACTGACGCATGAATGACGCGAACTTCTATCAGGTTCTCGGTGTTGGGCGCTCGGCGAGCGCCGATGAAATTAGATCGGCCTATCGAGAGCTTGTTAAACGGCATCATCCTGACCTCTTTCGCGCAGCCGGCGAGAAGGCCGAAGCTACCGAGAAATTGCGGCAAATCAATGAAGCCTATGCGGTTCTTGGAAATGCGGAGCGGCGGCAGCGCTACGATCAAAAGTTTGTTCAAAAACCGCAGCCGCGCCCTCGCGCGGCCGCCGCGGCCGAGCGCCGTCGAACTTCACCGCCGCGCCGTCAGGCAGAGCTGCGACGCAAGACGATCAAGATTCCCAAGCTGCGCCTGCGTTTTGCTAAGAAGTGGGCGGGCTATTCTCTAGCGGCGGCCACGGTGATCCTAGTCCTTATTTATGCCGGGCGCAGCGAGCCAAGATTGACCACCGCTTGGGTACTCTTGGAGAAATTGGAGGTCTCACTATCGAACATGGCTCCGCGTGACAGTGCGGGCACGGGCTGGGTCCGAGTCGGCGAGTATGTATCGGTGTCGGAATGCGCCGCAGCAATCAAGCACAAGGTTCGAAAGGATGAACAAGAGGGCAGCCAGGCTGTTTATGATGAACGAAACGGCACCATGGCGATCACGTTGTACGTAAAGAAAGAAACCGCTCAGGGTCCACAGGCGACGGCAGAAGCCGCGGAATCACTTCCACAGGACAGCATCACTAAACGGGTGAGAAGTATCGAGTGCCGCGCAAGCCAGCGGGTGGAGATGGAGTCCCGGTTTCAGAGAGCATTGAGACGAATGGGGCTACATTTTTAAAGCTAATATGAAAACCCCACTGAAAGGGAAGACAGCGGGTTGAACTTTGGTTTCCGATTAATCTCTTGCAACGGCTTTCTCACAGCACAGAATCATGATGGGCTCACCAGTTTAACCCTACTGTCGGCCTGATCTTATTCCTTCCGATAAGCACCTCGTCCCTCTAAACCGCTGGCGCAGCGGCGAGAAATCAATGTAATGGGCGCCGTTTTTATTGCAAAAACCGGCATGGCTGGCCATGCGTGTGCAGCATTCTTATCCAATATAGCCTGAAGAAACCACAAACATTTCATTGATTGCCTAATAATCCGGTCAGTATCCTCCTGGCATAGGGTTTGCTCGATTGCTCGCTAAGTTTCTTAGATTTTCTCCGACGAACTGTCCGGTATCTCGCATTGATATGTTCAATCTGACCTCAAGCGTGAGATCGAGACTTATACTGCTAATTCTCACGGCAGTCCTTCCGGCCTTTGGTTTGATTCTCTATAGCGCCGGGAAACATCATGAATTAACCGCCAACCAAGTGAAATTAAATGCTCTAATGGCCGCGCGAGTCATCGGATCAGAGCAGGACCGCGTGCTCGACAATGCGCACCAATTCCTCGTTACTCTAGCTCGTGTACCGCAGGTCCGTGGTGGCGATCGGGCCGCCTGTCACAAGATCCTATCCGCCTTGCTGGAACCCCGTTATGCCGACTTGATGGTTGCCGGTCCAAATGGGAAACCGCTTTGCACAGCCCTACAGACGGGCAGTTCTCTCGCTATTTCGAGCGGTCTACACCACAGCAAGAGCGTCGAAACTTTTGATTTTTCCGTGGGCAATATCCGGTATCATGCAGCCAGCAAGAAGATTCTTTTAGACGTGAGTTATCCGGTGATGGAGCCGGCTGGAGTCTTACGGGCGGTCGTTTCAGCCGCTGTAGATTTATCGTGGATAAATCACATCACCGTCGACAGCCATTTATACCCAGGCGCCACCTTTAGCTTGGTCAACGGCGACGGCATCGTGCTACTGCGTTATCCTGGAGGTTTAAACTGGATCGGAAGGTCGATACTCCTTGAAGGTACCGATCCGAAGATCGTTTCCGCGGGTGGGGGAGAAACGATCGAACTCACCGGCGCCGACGGGGTTCGCCGCTTGTTCGCATTCAGTCCCTTGAAAAATGCCGTTGGAAGGCAACCCACCTACGCGGCTATCGATCTCCCTGCAACACTGGCATTCGCGAAAACGAGAGAAATTCTAATTGAAAATTTAGTTGCTCTCGGGATTTTCTCCGTGATTGTTCTCAGCTTGGCTTGGTTTGGCGCTGATCTGTTCGTTCTACGGCGCATCAAAGACATGATAGTGGCTACGCAGAAGGTGGCGAAGGGAGATTTGGCGGCTCGCACCACGCTTGTGTACGATAATAGCGAGCTAGGCCAAATGGCCAAAGCTTTTGACAATCTTGCCCAAGCTCTCGAAACACGCAAAGTCGAGGCGGATGAATCAGCAACGAAAATTCAAAAGCAACGCCAACAGCAGGAAGCACTCTACGACCTTAACCGCGGGATAACTTCAACTCTTGATGTCGCCAGCGTTCTCAGGACCTTGCTCGATCATATCTGCGCGTTTTTCCCCTCATGTGCGGTAAGCGTAAGCTGGATCAACAAAGAGACGAATAGATTAGAACCCATTGCCCATCGAGGCTTTGACGAAACCGAACAGACACTCGTGGAACTCGCATCGGCGGTCGCTCTTCCACTCCTTGTTTTTACGCGGCAAACATCAATCGCAATTTCCGATGCTCGGATAGACGAGCGAAATACCGACCCTGAACTTTTTCTCCGTCATCAACTGAGGTCTTATATCGGGCTGCCCTTGATCGCGAGACGAGACGTTTTGGGAGTCCTGTCGTTTTACACCCGAGACGATATGGAGTTTGGTCCAGAGGAGATGAGCTTCCTAAGTGCTCTTGTCAACGAGGTGGCTATCGCTATTCACAACTCGCGGCTGTTCGAGCAAACCCGGGAACAAGCGATTGAATTGGAAAAATCCAACAGAATCAAAGATGAGTTTCTTGGCGTCATGTCGCATGAGCTGCGGACTCCGCTCAACATTATCATGAATTACGCCGAGGCGTTGACAATGGGAGCCTTTGGCAAAATGAGTTCCGACCAAGAACGTGGCACGGAGAAAATACGCGCGCAGGCGCGAGAATTGTTATTATTGATTAACGGCATATTGGAAATTACAAAAATTGAAAGCAATACGGTCTCGATTCAGAACAATCCTGTCGACCTCATGGATTTCATATCTCAGATCAAGTCAGACTATATATTTCCGATGGAAAAGGAGCTGGTTCTGGAGTGGAATTACGCTGATTTACCTTTCATCGTAAGCGATCGAGCGAAACTCAAGCATATTTTGACGAATCTCATTAACAACGCGATCAAGTTCACCGATCAAGGGTCGGTGGCAGTGTCGGCTTGCATGGTGGCCGATGGAGAAACACTCGAGCTGCGAGTTGCCGACACAGGATCCGGGATACCGGGTGAGTTGTTGCCTTTTGTCTTCGATAAATTTCGCCAAATTGATAGCGCGACCACCCGCAACCACTCCGGTGCGGGGCTCGGGCTCTTTATCGTTAAAAACTTCGTCGATCTTCTCGGCGGCACAATCGAGGCAACCAGTAAAGTGGGCGAGGGATCAGTGTTTACGGTGCGCCTTCCGATCCGGCCCGCCGATGGGAAACTTGTGGCAACCCGATCGGGAGCCGAATCGGCGGTCGACTGCGAACTTTAAGCGGAGAATTGCTCATGGCCATGCCATTTTTTTGGCGATGTATCCTGGGGAGTATAGGGTTATTATTCCTTTCGATCTCGCCATGTCTATATTCCATAATCCAGCTCAGCGCCTTGAGCGGCACGGCTCGTGAAGCATTGGATAAAGACCAACGGATGATCGACTCCCAAGAGGCGCTGACAGACACCTTTCTTTCCGAAGTCCGTTATAGCGGAAAATATATTATTTCACGCAAGGAAGATCGCCACGAACAACTACGTCAATTCAAGAATGACTTCGCTCGCCATTTAGGAGAGCTCAAGTCGCGGACTGGCTCGGAGAAAATGACCCTTTCCCTCTCGAAGATAGAGGAAATCCATCGTCAGTACCACAAGTTGTTCGATCAAGAAGTTGCGTATATTCGATCGAATCAGACCTACGCTCAAAGCCGCTACGAGCAAGAACGGGACAAACTTTTGGAAAGCGGCTTAAACGAACTTGAACGCTTGAAGGTCGGATTAAGATCGGGTCTCCACGCCAAGCTCGAGGGCATGGAGCGATCTGCTCGAACCGCACGGGCCATTACAATCACTACGACACTGATAGTCACGTTGTTGGGAATCTTCCTTTCGATGAAAATCAGCGGCGGCGTTACAACGCCGCTCAAGGAGCGCGCGGAGGCAGATTCTATCAAATCGCCGGTAGGGTGATCATGATGCTGCTTGGAGTCGTCGCCCGGACTTTCAAACGACCCTGTGGCGCGGAAAGGCAATCGAACAATGCAAATCTTTGCTCGTCGACTAATAATCCCTGGTGGAAATGCTGGTATGCGCCAGAGTTTCTATGGCGCGCTTGCGATACTCTCCTTTCTCAGCCTTTCAGGCTGCTCGAAGATCGGCGAGTTTGTGCAAGGCTCCGGTTCTGATCAGGTAGATCGTCGGCGAGTTGTGCAAACGCCGGCGAACTTTGATGTCGCGTTAAAGGAAAATCAAACCGCTCTTGCCCAAGGTAGGCCCGCTGCAGACGTCGCGCTTTTCAACATAGGAGTCATCCTGGCGCATCCGTCGAATCCCAAAAAAGACTATTCACGCGCGATCCTTTCGTTCGAGGCTTTGGTCAAAGGGCATCCTCAAAGCGTCTTGTTAGAACCATCCAAAACATGGATTCAAGTCCTGGAGCTGCAACAAGAGGTTGCTGAGGAAAGACAGAAACTTGCAGAAGAAAGGCGCGCATTGACTCGAGATCGAGAAACGCTGTCACAGGAGCGGCAAAAGCTGGATTACGTTAATCAAAGGTCGCTCCAGCTTGATTTGGAGATCGAAAAACGAAGGAGACGATCGCTTCGGAAATAGCCGCAAACCTAATAATTCAGACGTCTACAATCCCGTTTGGATCCTCAAGTTCTTGTCCCGGCGATTCGCTCAGGACCGTAAAATTATGACCGCGTCCGTTTGGTCCGGAGGAACAGCGCAATGACGAGCAAGCCGACGTGGAGGACGCCGATCAGGAAGAACAGGTCTTGATAGGCCTGGGTCAGGGCTTGGTTGATCAGCGTGTGGGCGAGCAAAGATCGGGCGCGTTCTTCGAGGGCGAGGCCGTATTGGCCGGCGTTGATCAGCAGGCCTTGGATCTGCGAGAGAGCGTGCAAGCGCTCGCTCTCTGCGAACGCGGCGCCCTGCAGCGGAGGGATCGAGTACAAATTAAAAAACGCGTACCGTTCGAGCAGAAAGGTGAGCACCGCGACGCTGAAGGCTTCGCCGAGTCCGCGGGTCATGCCGATCATGCCGCTGCCCATGCGGGCGCGGCCTTCTGGAATGGCCGCGAGCGCGACCGTGTTGAGCGGCGCGTTCAGGCTCGACTGGCCGATGCTCTTGACGCACATAAAAAAGAAAATAAACCCGACGGTGCTCCAGAGCGACAGTTGGGACAGGCCGTAGAGCGCGAAGATCAGAATCGCTAGTCCGCCGACGATGGGAATGCGCGGTCCCAAGCGGTCGGTTAGTTTGCCGGCGATTGGGGACCACACGCCCGTGATAACGGCGCCGGGCAGAAGAAAAATTCCCGCTTGCGTGGGAGTATAGTTGAGGCCCCGTTGCAGAAAGATAGTGAGCAAATAGCTGGCGCCGCGAAATCCGAACACACGAAAGAAGATCAAGAAGTTCGACAAGCTGAAATTAACATCGCGAAAATAGCGCAACTCCAGAAACGGATGATCCGATTTCAGCTCGACGATGATGAATAGCGCAAAAAACACGATCGATGCGGCGAACAAGCAAACGATTAACCGGCTGCCCCAACCTTCCTCATGACCTAAGTTAAGCGCGAGCAACAACGTCACGGTGGCGATGGTCATCGTTACGAGACCGAGCAGGTCGAGCGGCGCCGTGGCAGATTTCGACGGCATGCGCGGCAGCAGATAATAACCGCTGATGATGCTCAGCACGCCGGTCGGCAGATTGATGTAAAAGATCGCGCGCCAGTGCACATGCTCGGTGAGATAGCCGCCCAACAAGGGACCAAAGAACGGCCCGAGCGACCAGCCGGTCATAAAAAGCCCCATGGCGAGACCGCGCTCGTGACGCGGGAACGCTTCGAACATGATCGCCATCGAAATGCCGAGCAGCGGACCGGCGCCCACCGCCTGAACGATGCGAAAGAAGATCAGCGACTCCGCGTTCCAGGAAAAAGAGCAGAGCAACGATCCGGCGGTGAATATGGTCGTGCTGGCGATAAATAGATTGCGATCGCCCATGCGGTCGCCGAGCCAGCCGACGGAGGGAATCAGCACCGTGCGGGTGATCATGAAGCCGGTCAGGACCCACTGAATGCGATTGAGCGAAGTGCCGAGCGAGGACATGATCGTCGGTATGGCGACGTTGACCGCGGTGACGCTGAGGCCGATCGACAAGGTGCCGAGGAACAGAGTGCTCGCGATCCACCATTTGCGTATTCCGCCGGAGATTTGCGAAGCAGGCGCGGCAATTTCCATGGGAGTGCCGCTTAATGGGAGCTTCTTTTGATCCGCACGACGGCGAGCATGCCGACCTTCAGCAGGCCGTCGCTGTTGACGACCGAGATTTTGACCGGCAGGCGCTGGGTCGATTTAATGAACTGGCCGGTGAGCTTCTGCGGATTAAATAAAGAAAACTCGGAAACCGTCGCGCCGCCGACTTCCGTGACTTTGCCGGTGAATTCCCGATCGGGATAGGAATCGACTTGAATGATGACCGAGCGGCCGGGTTGAACGAAGCGAATTTCCGTTTCCTCGACGTTGGCCTCCACCCAAAAGCGGCTGGAGTCGACGATCATGTAAATCGGCTGGCCGATTTGAGTCACTTCGCCGCGATTGGCGTTTTTCTTGACCACGATGCCGCTGACCGGACTGCGAATGACCGTCAGTTGCAGTTTGCGGCGCAAATCGGCGAGCACCGCGACGGCGCGCCGCGCGTCGGCTTTGCGCGCTTGCAGCTCCGCCTGCATGACCGCGGTTTCACCGGCTTTGATCCGCGCCAGATCGAGCAGAGACTCGCCCTCCTTGATTTTCTCCAGCATGGCGGACATCTGCGCCTCGGATTGTCGCAGCATGGTCTTGGCGCGGTCGAGTTCCTGCGCGGGTACGAGTTGCTTTTCGAAGAGCTTGTGATTTCTATGCCAATCGTCTTTGGCCTGAACGGCATGGGCGAGGGCATCGTCATAGTTGTAGCGCGAGGCGCGCAACGCCGCTTCGGCTTTTGCCACTTCCTCTTTTTGTCTGGCCAGATGCAGTTCGATGCCCATGGCTTCTTGTTTGGCTTTGCTGCTTAAACGATCCAAATCCGCTTCCGCTTGTTGAATTTGAATCTCCAACTCACGACGGTCGAGCGTCGCCAATACCTCGTCGCGGGCGACCTGATCGCCTTCGGTTTTTGTCAGAGAGTCGATTTTCGCGGTCAATTCGGCGCTGATCGCGACGATATCGGCTTTGATCCGCGCGTCGTCGGTGGTCACGTAGCCGGAGGTGATCCACCACCAGTATCCAAATCCGCCGAGCGCGGCGAGCAGCGCCGCCGAAAGCAGTAGTGTCTTCCAGGGTTGTTTGATCATTAAGTTTCTCGGTGCGGCACGACCCGAACAGTCGTCGCTTGCGCACCGACCGAATGCGGCCGAGGCTGTGTTTCAGTAACCAAACCCGTAAAGCCGCGCGCAGTTGTCCCAGAGATATTTTCGCTTGGTCTGATCGCTGAACGGCAGCTTTAAAAAAGTCTCCACCGCGTGCGGATATTTGACGTCGAGGTGAGGGTAATCGGTGGAGAACACGATGTTGTCTTCGAGGCCGAAGTCGGGGATGTTCTTGGCGACCACTTCGTCGCATTCCACGGCACCCCAGCACTGGCGCTGAAAATATTCGAGCGGGTCGAGCTTCATTTCGGGATGCTCGGCGGCGCCCGTCAGTTCGGCGTATTCGCCCATGCGCCAGAGCAGCCAGGGGAGCCAAGCGCAGTTGCCTTCCAGGAACGCCACCTTCAATCTTGGAAAGCGTTCCATCACGCCGCCGTAGATCATGTCGGCGCAGGCGAACATGTTGGCCATGGGAAAGGACAGCGTATTGAACATGGTGAAGCTTGGGATGAACTGCGACAACGCCGGCTGCGGCAAGTAAACGCGGCCGGCCTCGTGAAAGCCGACGGGGATGCCGAGCTTCTGGCATTCCTCCCAGAGCGGATCGTAATAGGGATCGCTCCACATGCGCCCGTTGACGTGGTTCGGTCGCATGAGCACGCTGCGAAAAGCGAGATCTTTGACGACCCGCCGAGTCTCTTCGATGGCGGCGGAAACGTCGTGCGGTGCAACGATGGCGGCGCCGTACAGACGCTCCGGCGCGACTTTGCAGAAATCGAAGAGCCAGTCGTTGTAAGCTCTGGCAATGGCGGCGGCGAGCTCCGGATCGAGCCCGTCGACGGCAAGGACGAAGAGGCCGCGGCTTGGATAGAGAATCGCCACGTCGAGGCCTTCTTTGTCCATGGCGCGGAGTTGCGCGATGTTGTCGAAGTTGCGCGCTTCTTCTTCGGAGTATCGATCGTTCAAAATACGCTCGCGAATCGGTCTTAGCTCAGGATTGGGTTTAGGCGTTGGCCGCGGCATGATTTTGCCGTCGACCTGGACGCCGAGATCGCGCTTGTGGCGATTGAGGCCAACAGGCGCGCGATCGAGAAAGTTTTTATCGATGTAGTTTTGCCATAGGTCGCAGGGCTCCATCACGTGCATGTCGGAATCCATCGCCTTGAAACCGCTTTTCATGGTGTTCTCCTTCTGACTGAAACGAATACTCGCTACCGTCCCCACATGTCGAGCGCAACTTTCTGGACGAGATCGAGCTTGCGCCACTGGTCGTCCTCGCTGATCAGGTTGCCGACGATGTTCGATGAGAAGCCGCACTGCGGACTCAAAACGAGCCGCTCTATTGGAATGAAGCGGCTGGCTTGTTCGATTTTGCGCTTTAATTCGTCGGGAAATTCGAGCCGTGGAATCTTGGTGCTGACGAGGCCGAGGACAACGATCTTGTTTTTCGGCACGAAACGGAGGGGTTCGAAACCGCCGGCACGCTCGGTATCGTACTCTAGCAGAAAGCGATCGTGATATAGACCGTTAAAGAGCCGATCGGCAATCGCATCGTACGCGCCTTGGCGATGCCACATGCTGCGCACGTTACCGCGACATAAATGGACGCCGAAAATGACATTGTCAATTCCCGCGATTACCGCATTGTCGGCGCGGATCGAGCGCTCCATTTGAGCGATCGGGTCCATGCCCGAGGCCTTCATTTTCTCGAGCGAGCGTGCGTCGACATAGGCAGTATAGCTCGGCGCGTCCATTTGAATGTACGGGCAGCCGGCCTCCGCCAATTGCTGAACCATTTTCCGTTCGATTTCGATAACATCCCTTAGATATTCATCGGCATTACTGTAAACCCCTTTGGCGTTTTGCCGATGAAAGTTTTCGCAGATGCGGTCTGTGGCTGTCAATGTGATCTTAACGGGCTTCTTTGTGAGCTGCGCCGCGTAGCGCCATTCTGCAAGCGGCCGATTATCGACGAGCCGCAGGCGTTCGATGATAGGACGCCAGTATTGTAGCGCGGGGTCGGTCTTCGCCGAGTCGGGCTGCCAGCGCTGCAGCGCTTCGCCTCCCAGGGTGCGGCTCTCCTGGAACTGCAACGTTTGCTTTTTTGGAATAAAGCCGGAAACCGATTCGACAAAACTGTCTTGAAAATTCAACCGGCGATACTCGCCATCGGTAAAGATCGACAAACCGTGTGATTCTTGTTCCGCGATCAGCTCGTTGACGGATTCATCTTGAACTTTCCGCAGTTCCTCGTCATCCGCTTTGCCGTTACCGTGTCGCGTGTAAACGTGTTTTAACTTTTGCGGCCTCAGCAGGCTGCCGACCTGATCCGCTCGTAAATCAACATTCATGGTTCGCGAATTAAGCGATGTTTGTCACTTCCACAGCTGCGCGAAGAAGCCGGACTTCTTGATCTCGTCGATATGACTGTTGTCGTAGTAGGCGCTCAGCGGCGTCGCATTCGCCAGCTTCGCATCAATGAGGCGGGATTCGACCAGTTGCTGCACGATCGGTTGGATCGAGCTCGGCGTGACGGCCGGGTCCTTGACGTAGATATCGAGGGCGAAGCGGTAGCTTTGATCAAGAATTTCGGCTTCAGACTGCCGGGTGTACTTGGCGAGCACGGCCTTGGCGCGCTTCTCGTTCATGAACATTTCGCGCGTGCCTTCCATGGTCGCTTTAATCATGCCGGTCACAATCTCGCGATTCTTCGCGCCGAAGGATTTTCTGGCAACCAGGCCATTGATCAAAAACTCGAAGTTTAGTCTTCGAAAATCTTTCGGACTGACCAATTCACGGTAGCCGTCCTTTATCAAACGAAAGGTATTTGGCGCCGAGGTGATCACGCCGTCGATCAAACCCTGCGACAGGCTGGTCAGCCCTTGCGTCGTCGTGCCCGTCTGGACAATGTTGACACCCTGGACATTATAGAGCTTGACGATGGCTTGCAACGTGAAGTGGGGAATCGCTCCCAGTCGGCTGACGCCAATCTTCTTACCCCTCAAGTCCTTCGTGGTTTTGATCTCCGGCCGCACAATCAGGGACTGAATGGCGTAGGGAATCAGGGTGGCCACTTGCACGATATCGCCACCTTGCAAAATGTTCGTGACCAACGGCGTGCCGCCGCCCGCACCCACGCCGGCTTGGCCGCCGAGCATGGCTTGGATAATCACCGGTGACGCACCGACATAGACCGCGTCGACATCCAAGCCATGCTTTTCAAAATAACCGGCGTCCTTGGCAATCCACCAAGGCCAACTCGCCACACCGATAGGAGTGTAGGGAAACGTCACCTTGGTTGCGGCGGAGGTCATTGATTGACTGACGCTGACGAGGCAAAAAAGTGCCGCGACCAAAATCAAATTGACTTTGCGCTTCATCGTTTATCTCCTGATCGCAGCGATGGTTAATGGGCGCCGCGAACTTTATCAATAATCTCCGCCGCTTTCATCGGCAAGGTATCGCTGCGCCAGGCGACGTGGCCGTCGGGCCGGACCAGCACGAAATTACGTTCGTAGATCTCGCGTACTTTTGCATCGTGAAGCTCAAGCGTTCGGAGTGGCAGGCCGGCCCGTTGGGCCGCTTCCGTGATCGTGCTCGTGTCCGCGATATTGCCCGACAGATTCAATAGCGTGAAACTTTTGCCGAAAAGATCGAGCGTCGAGCGGCCGTCATTGAGCCAGGCGTGAGGCGCGCGAACGCCGGGCCAGGTCGACGCTACGTAATGGCCGTGATCGAGGGCCGGCGCCGGCGTGCCGTCGGAAACGCAGATCGGCGAATTCTCGTAGCGGTAGCCGAGCTCGATGCCGGCGGAGTCGTGCTGAAATTCCTTGGCGCGCGTGCGCATGATTGCCGCGCGCGCTTTCTCGCGCAGTTGTTTGCCTTCGCCGCCGTCCTCCTCGATTTGCCGCGAGAACGGCGTCTGGTTGTCGAAGCTGGCGCGCATTTCGGCGGCTTCGTTGACGTTGATCATGGCGATCGGCTTGCGTTCGGCGGTGTAGCTATCGAGCAAGCGAGCGCCGCCCCAGCCTTGCAGCACCGCCGCCAACTTCCAACCGATATCGACGGCATCGCCGACGCCAGTGTTCATGCCGAAGCCGCCGGCGGGCCAGTTGAGATGCGCTGCGTCGCCGGCGAGAAAAACCCTCCCTTGCTGATAACGCTCCGCCACGACGCAGTGGCCGGTCCACGGGCGCACTGCGAGCAGCTCGAAGGGAATATTTTCTCCCAGCGCGTGGCGCAGCTTCTGCGGAGCGTCGAAGGTGTCGAGCTGTTCCTGTTTGACGTTGCGCACGTTCAGACGCCATAGCTCTTTGCCGTCGACGGCGGCGATGGCGCCGTTAATTTGTGAATTGATGATCTGGTACTGCACGGCCGGGCCATGGTCGATGAGTTCGAGCAGCGGCGAGCGGAACAGCACGGCGACGTTCATGCCCTGGGAAAATACGCCTTCGTATTGGATCTCCAGCGCGCGCCGGATATTGCTCCTGCCGCCGTCGCAGCCGACAAGATAATCGGCTTGGATCATTTCAGCGCGTCCGTTATTCGTATCGACGATTGTGGCGGCCACTTTTTGCCCATCTTGCTCAAACGATTCGAAGGCGGTGTCGTACCGAATCTTGACCGTGGGGAGCGTGGCGGCATGTGTGTGCAGGACCGGATCGAAGTAGGGTTTCGAGATCCAGAGTCTGCCTTCCGGGCTGTAGGGCGAGCGTGAATTCGGCGCGCCGTTGGCCGGATGGTCGAAGCGCGCAATCAAGTGGCCGTTCATGCGCGTGACGAACAAATAGTTGCGTGGGTAGTCGGTGGGATAACCCGATCCGAAGCGCATGCGGTCGGCGATGCCCCAGCGGCGCAGATGCTCGCACGTGCGGGTATTGGCAAGATTCGTTGTGGGAAACTCGACGCTGCCATCGGTCTGCTCGACAACGAGGCAGCGGATACCGTGGTAAGCCAGCTCGATCGCCAACGACAAACCAACCGGTCCCGCGCCGGCGATGAGAACGGGATAATGATTTGAATTCACCTTGGATATTTTCTTGACTTGGTCCGATCTTTTAACTCCCTCGCCCATTTCACTGGGAGAGGGCCGGGGTGAGGGTCGACCCTACCCTTACCTTAGTTCTCTCCCTCCCGGGAGGGTGAGGAACTGTTTTCTGATTTCTTCGTGGAACAATCAATTTTTATCAGCGCACAGCCTTGTTCACGAAACTGAAGTCGAAAACCTGGCTCGTGGGTATCCCTTTACCTGTGCTGCCGAGACTTTTCTGGGTGAATTCGATGGCGCCTTTCATCCACGCATCGTCGGCGGAGCCATTGGCCGGGAGCCGGCTTAAGTAAAGTTCGAAGAACTGCTCGCTCAGCGCCTGGTCTTTGATGTTGAAATAGTCCGAGAGAATCTTCATCGCCTCCGCCCGATTTTGCCGCGCGAACTGCAAGCCGCGCACGCTGCCTTTGACAAACGCGAGCACGTCGTTGGGGCTGGTCTTGATCTTGTCGTCGGTGACGCCGATGCCGCCGCTCGGGTAGGTCGGCATGTAGTCGCCGGAATAGGCGATGCGATTGAAACCCTCGCGTTGCAGGATCAGCGGCCGCGGCGGCGTGAGCAGCGCCGCGGCGATGCGTCCGGCGCGCAAGGCCAGCACGGTATCTTCCTGGCCGCCGATCACCAGGCTGACCACGTCTTTATTCGGAACCAATCCATTCTTTTGCAAGACCAATTGGGTGAGGAGATCGACGGCGCCGCCGCGCGAGGAAATTCCGACGTGTTTACCTTTGAGATCGGCGACCGAGCGGATTTGCGGTTGGGCGATCAAGTCGAACTGCGGCTTGGCCGACGCGATAAAGACCAGCTTCACCGGGATGCCGCGCACCGCGGCGGCGATGGTGGAGCCGGAGGCGGAAGTGTAGTCAACGGATCCGCCGAGCAGCGCCTGCATGCCTACGGCGCCGCGAATAAGGATCACTTCGACGTCGAGACCCTCGTCGCGGTAAAAGCCTTTGATGTTGGCGATCCGGAACGGAACTTCGGCGATCGAAGCGGCGCTGACGGAGAAGCGCACTTTTTTAAGCTGCGCCGTGACGGACGATACGGCTGTCAATGAAAAAATCACTGCCAATAAGAAGCAGAACTTAAGTCTCATGGTCGAGCCTCCCTGGCAAGTAAACACGCGGTCAGGATAGCTGTCAATATATGGAGAGAGCTTGTGGCTCACTTGGAACCAAACTCACTTCCTGACTGGAGAAAGATTTCTCGCTCCGCTCGAAATGACAGCCCTTTGTCATCCCGAAGAAACCAGGGATCTCGGACATCCTGGACGGCTTGACGGGGGCGCAGCGTTGACATATGGAAGGCGTACGACGCCATGAAAATCACCAAATTGGCTGCGCTTTGCGCGCTGCTGCCGTTACAAGTAGAGGCTTATTCAAATCGAAAGGGCCAGCGATGATCATCGACACTCACTTCCACGCATTTCCCGGCAAGTTTCTCGATTTGGTTCCTGAGGCGCAGAACGACGTGCGCGGCGTCGGCTTCCACGCTTTCGAGCATGGCGAGTACCTCGATACCATGGACAAATACGGCATCGACATCGGCGTGCTGTCCAACACCGGCGGGCGCATCGAGAAAGCCGGCAACCGCGCGCGCGCGCTGGAGCTCTGCCGGATTCTGAACGATTCCTTCGCCGACGCTCACGCCAAGCACGCGAAGCGCTTTATGGCGTTTGCCCGCCTGCCGATGGTCGATATGGACGATTGCGTGCGCGAGCTGGAGCGCTGCTACAAGGATTTAAAGATGCACGGCGTCATGATGCCGACCAACGTCGCTGGAAAGTATATCGACGAAGCGGAATTTAAACCCTTTTGGGATGCGCTCGCGGCACATGATAAACCGCTCTTTCTCCATCCGTGCAACGCTCCGTGCCAGTCGAACTGGGATAAATATTCACTGCACCAGAAAATCCTCTGGCCGACCGACAGCACGCTGGCGATCTCGCGCATCGTCTACGCCGGAATCTTCGACCGTTATCCGAAGCTCCAGATGATCGCGCCGCACCTCGGCGGCATGATTCTGCTCTATCTCGACCGGCTCAACTGGCGTGAAGGCAATCCGGTCTGCAAAGAGGAGCCTGAAACCTACTTCAAGAAAATTTATTATGACACCGCCGGGCCGATTCGCGCCGCATTTATCAAGCTCGTTTACGATACGGTGGGCGCCGACCAGATTGTCTTCGGCGCCGATTATCCGCACGGGCGAGGCGGGCGCGACGATCAGTTTTATCCGATGGCTTTAAAAGAGATGGAAGAGCTGGATATACCCGGGGGTGATAAAGAGAAGATTTACTCGCTCAACGCGAAAAAGCTGTTCGGAATTTAGAACCGTTCAAGCCGTTGGCGGCCGCGACCCGGTCCGTCATGGCCGCATACGGATAGCGAAATGAAAAAATCGACAGCTGAGCAGTGCGCTTGCCCAGAAAATTACGCCTAGTCAAGATCTCTCACGTGTCGAGATGACAAATTGCCTACGATTGTCATTTCGAGCTCGGCGAGAAATCCTTCTCGATCCTTCAAAGCGGTGGCGGTTATGAAGAGTGGCTTGGTTTGACAGTGCTGGCGCAATTCATTGTTCCGGAGGTTGGATGGCTGTTTTGCAGAGTCATGTCGTGCCCAAGAATTCTGGCGCGGCGTTCGAATTGAAAAAAGGACAGTGGTTACGAATCGCCGGGAAGAGCATCGTCGACTTCGTGGCGTTCAATCTCGATGACTTGACCGAACGCTTCGATCAGGCGCGGACGAAAACCAATCAAGTGAAGATTTTTGTCAGCACCGGCGACGTTCTCTATTCGAAGAGAAACAATCCGATGCTGACGATTGTCGAAGATACTTTCAAGGAAGGGCGGCACGATCTGCAGAAGGGAATGTGCAGCCGCAAGCGCTTCGAAATGGTCGCGCAGGGGCAATCGAAGCGGGTGTTCGCCGAAGGCGTCGACATCAACCCGAAGAAGGCGGAAGAGATTCCCGATCATGGCTGCTGGGAGAATCTCAGCGATGCCGTGAAGCCGTGGAACATCGGCGCCGATGACGTGCCGAGCCCGTTCAACATTTTTCAGTGCATGCGCATCGACCCCGACACCGGCATCATGTACGACACGATGATACGGCCGAAGGATGAGGCGCACGTCGACTTCAGAGCGGAAATGGATCTGCTCGTCGCGGCGAGCGCCTGCCCGGAGTCGGGCCGCGGCCAGGCGATTCGAGTGGAGATTTACGACGAATGAGAATTAAGATCCGGAATTGAACCGCAAAGAACCTAGCGCGGCAAAGCCGCAACCAAAGTAAAATAAAGCCTTCACCACGAAGCGCACGAAGGACACGAAGGGTTTTAAAAAACTGAACTTAAACTTCGTGATCTTCGTGACCTTCCTGGTTAGATCGAAATATCCCGCAGATCCGGCATGCTAGCGCGGGTATGCTGTAAAATTTGCGCGAACCGCGCAAATTTCGAAGTATAGCAACGCAAAGGACGCAAAAGTTGAAGGCGCGGATCTCAACCCGTGCCTACGTCTCACGCTGTACTTCGAACGGCAGCAACTGCCTCTCTCTTTGTGGTTAGGCGGCTTGAAATCGCGATTGTTCGGAGAGTGTCATCCTGAGGAGTCCTTCGGGGCTGCGCTCAGGATAAACTCCGCGACGAAGGATCTGTTTTTGTATTATCGATGTACCGTCTCCGGATGAAAAGCCGATCCTTCACTTCGTTCAGGATGACGCCGGCACGAGGCGTTGTAAGCCATCTGTAATAAAAAGTCTCAATCAAGCCGACACTTCGAATGTAATCATTTGCCGCGCGGCCTTGTGATAGGCGTCGACACAGGCGGCCTCGGACTTATCCTTCGGGGGCGCGATGATCCGGGCGCGCGCTGAAAATCTCACCGGGCTTACGTCGAAGGGATACGGATCGATAACCACCGATCCGGCGCCATTGGGGGTTACCGCTAACCTTACTGTTTCATCGCCATCGTACGACACGCGCACGGGCGCGATGGCGTATTCCTTAAAGTGATTGTCGGCGGCATAACCGTCGCAGCAAAAGTATAGCGACAATAAGTCGAAAATCTGCAGCGCCATGTAGTTATAAGTCAACTCGCTCTCAAAGCCGGGGTTCTTGGCGGCGAGCACTTTCTTTGCTTCTTCCTGTTTCGCTTCCAGCGCTTTCTTGGCATTTTGCACGGCTTGACTGCGCTCGCGCAGCCTGCCCGCCGGTTCGGTAAAAATATTGTAGCGATTGTGCCAGAGGCCGGTGCGGTGCATGGAGACGAGCAAGCCGGCGTAGGGATCTTGCGAAGTCAGCCAGTCGACGTTCTTCGCGTAGGCGTTTAGCTCAACCGACTCGAAGGACGGGATGTCTTCGCGATGAGCGTAGGGGCGGCCTTTTTCAACGTTCATGGGCGGCGTGCCCTCCCACTCGCGATATCCGCTGTCGTGATACGTGGTGGCGAAAACCATGGTTTGATATGGCCGTAGTCTGGAAAAGCGTTCGTTGCCCCAATGGGCGGCGAATTGGGCGGACAGTTCGGCATGATCTTCCTGGAGACTTACGTAGCATCGTCCGTCTTTGAGTTCTCGTATGACCATCTTAGCCTCCTTTGGCTTTAGATCGTTTATAAGTCAAAACGGCATCACCACGAAGAACCCGAAGGTCACGAAGGCTCGGATGATTTATACTCTTAAACTTCGCGCTCTTCGTGACCTTCGCGGTTAAGTGTCTTTGGTTGCGGCTCTGTCGCGCTAGGTTCTTTGTGGTTACATCGTTTTCGCTGCCGGTACTTCGGTCACGCCGAGCTCGGCCGCCAGCTCGGTTAGCTCCGACCATGTAGAGTCGTCGATTTTCACGCCGTCTTTCGTCTGCTGCGCTTCTCTGCGCCGGCCTGACTCTCCTGGTAAAAGGATTTCGCTGAATCCCGGCGCGCATTGCGACGACTTGATAAAAGCGATCAACTCGTCGACTTTATCGTAGAAATCATTCAACTCTTGGAACTCCTCGACCGCGAAGGCTTGGAGAAAAACACCGTTGACGCCGTGGCCGCCTTTTCCCCACCAGTGTTTTCCCGGGCCATTGCCGGAGAGCAGACCGCCGAGTATTTCCGTCACCAGCGCGACGCCCGAACCCTTATAGCCGCCGAAGGGCAAAAACACGCCGCGCGGCGGACCGCAAAAGGCTTTGAAATCATTGGTCGGTTTGCCGTTGCCGTCGAGGATCACGCCGTCGGGGATCGGCTGTTTTTTTGCCACGCGTTTTTGAATCTCGCCCATGCTCATCGATGCGGTGGCGAAGTCGAGAATGATGTGCTTGCCGCCGCGCGCCGGAATGCCGAAGGCCATGGGGTTGGTGCCGGTGATCGCTTTCATACCGCCGTAAAGCGTCGTGGTCGCGGAACCGACGCTCACCGCGCCCATGCCGATCATGCCCTGTTCGGTTGCCATCTCCATATAATCGGCGAGCCGTCCGGTGTGCCCGGCACGGCGCAGGCAGACGATGCCGGCGCCATGCTGCGTGGCTTTGTCGATGGCAAGTTTCATCGCCATGCAGGCCGCGACCTGGCCGATGTAGTGCTTGCCGTCGATCGCGGCCGTGACCTTGCCTTCGTGTTCGACTTCCGGCGTCGCGCTGAGATCGTAGGTTTTGTCCTCGATAAACGCCAAATACTGCGGCACGCGCGTGACGCCGTGGCCGGCGTAGCCGCGCAGCTCCGCTTTAACCAGCAGCGCGGCGACAAGACCGGCATCGCCTTGCGGCATACCGCCGGCGCTGAGTAAGTGAGTGCAGAATTTTATGAGTTGGTTGTGCTCGATTTTCGGCACGATGTCAGCCCTTCAAGAAAAGAGATTTGCCCGCGCCAAGTCGCCAAGACGCAAAGTGACGGCCGGGCCTGTCATCCCGAGCGAATGCGAGGGATCTAAGTAAGATTTCTCTCTCCGTTCGAAATGACAATGCTCTCCTTCGCATCTTCGCGCCGTTGCGCGAGATATTCCGATGTTTTGGTTGCGCCTCCGGCGCACTCGGCCTTGCGCGAGTATTTCGGCTGCACTCCGATCATCTCTTGGGCGCGGTAAAATAGCGCTCCAGCCAGTCGGCGACGATCCGCGTCAGGCGCGGGTTCTCTTCGCTGAAGGTAAAATGGTCGATGTCAGATAGCAAATGAAGCTCCGCCGGCTGTTTGGCGCGCTTGAACATCTCGATGGATTCGTAGGTCGGCGTGACCGAGTCATTGGCGCTGTGGAGCAGGAGCAGCGGCCGCGGCGCGATGTTGCCGACCTGATCGTCGGCGCGAAAGTCGTTCATGCTCTGCGCCGTCTCGGCGGGAAATTCCATGATCGAGCCGTGGCTCATGCGATTGCGCAGTTTTTCCGGGATCGGCACGATGTCGTAGCGCGGCACCATCAGCGATCTGCCGGTGCGCTCGCGATGACGCTTTCCTTCTTCCAGCATACTGGTGAACTTGGCCCACGCCTCCGGCGTGGGGTGCTGGCCGCGAAATTTGCGCTCGCCGTCGCCCCAGCCGCCGCAGGAAATCACCGCGGCGACGCGGCGGTCGGCTCCGCCGGTGAAAACCGCCACAGCCGCGCCGAAGCTGCTGCCGACCAAGGCGATCCGTTGCGGATCGACTTCGGCGCGGCTAGCCAGGTAAGACACCGCGTTGCGCGTGTCGGCAACCTGATCGAGACAGATAATTCTGCCGCGCTCGCCTTCGCTGTCGCCGCAGCCGCGAAAGTCGATGCGTAGCGTGATGTAGCCCCATTCGGTGAATTGCTTCGCGACCACGATCTGGCCATGGCCGTCCTTATTGCCGCCAAAACCATGCAGCACGATAAACGCCGGCCGGCGCTCGCCCTGCTTCAAGTCAGGCGGAGTTTCGACGATACCCGCCAGCTTGAGGCCATCCGATTGGAACGTGATCTTTTCTTCCATGTCTAGAGTCTCCTTAGCCCGCGTTTGTTGACGCGCCGCTAGGGGCGGCGGCCCCACAGCGCGCTGTACAAGTGAATGAAGCCGCCGGTGATCGAGCAGGTGCCGACCCGCGCGGAGATGGGCGATTCACTTGACTTGGGCAGGAAGGGGTTGGCGCGGACGTTAGCACTAATTGCAAAAATCAAAATCACGGCTGCAACAAGATGTAGCATCGCATGCGCAACGATCCTTATGTTCCTTTCCCCTCGATGGGGAAAGGTTAGGATAGGGGTGATGGATCGCCGCAGAGGCGGACACCGCTGCACCCCCTCTCTAGCTGTCCCCCGTCGAGGGGGAGAGAATCGGAAAAGGGAGACGGAGAACATCATTGTTGACGCATCATCTTTCCCCGAGTCATGCGCGGGATTATGCCCACGGGCCGGAAAACGTTTCGCCGAGATAGGCGTTGGCGTCTTGATCCAACGTCTCAGGCCACTCGTCGAGCTTGCGCGTTTGCCTGAGTTCTTTCGGTCTCGGCTTTCCTTCCCAGCCGATTTGTTCCATGGCGTAGTAAAGTTGCAGCGTGTGTCCGTCAGGGTCGCGTACGGTTGCGGAGTATTCGATGCCGGGGCGCAGTTCGTGGGGCAGCGATTCGGTTACTTCGACGCCGTTATCGCGGAAGAATTTTAGCGCATCCCTGAGCTGGCGATAGTTGGCGAGCTGCAGTCCGAAGGCGGCGCATTTTGAATGCGGGCTTAATCCGAGCGTGTCACGCAATTTGAGCGGAAACAGCGCCACCGAATGGTGCTCGGTA
Organism: Binatia bacterium; assembly: GCA_050735675.1. Taxonomy (GTDB): domain Bacteria; phylum Desulfobacterota; class Binatia; order UBA9968; family UBA9968; genus DP-20. The sequence goes on from JBOHVN010000173.1 coordinate 25,113, forward strand.
TTGGCGCGGAAAAATAAACAGCGCTCGCCGTGGTGAGAAACTTCTTCGGTGAGAGTGAAGCCGAGCGTATCGCGATAAAACTCCGCCGCCTTGTCGAGATTTTCCGAGAAAAGATAAACCGGTCCAAGACGCACGATCTTGAAGGGGCGGGACAGCAGCACACCGTCGACATCGTAGATCGCCGGCAGCTTATCGAGGTGGCGATAGCCGGAAAAAAGGTCGACGCCCATGGCGCGCGCCTGCTCGACTTCGTCAAATTCCGAAATCTGCGGCAGCTCGGGCGGCTGGTCGAAACCGCGATTATACATGGCCTTTGGTTTACTGTGGCCGTCCCAGCCGATTTGCTCGATGCCGTAGTAAAGCTCGTTGCTCTGCCCGTCGGGATCATACAAATACGTGTGCCAGTTCGATCCCGGCATGTCGCGGCCGGAGCGCTGCCGCTTGATGCCGCGCTCGCTGAACCACTTAATCGCATTGCCGACTTCGCTCAGGCTGCCGGCCTGCCAGGTGATCTGATTGACGGTTATTCCGGGTTGCTCGTGGCGGCCCAAAGCGTCGCGCACGCGCTTGGGAAACAGCACCATGGCGTGATGATCGGTTCCGTATCGGGTGAAGTAACCGTTGGGATCGCCGAGACCCGCCATCTGAGCCGGGTCTTTGGCGCGGCGCGAATAATCCATCACGTCGGAGACGCGAAAGCCGAGCAGGTCAACATAGAAACGAACTCCGGCTTCCATGTTAGTTAGATTAAAACCGAAATGACCGAGCCGGCGAATTTTGAAGGGCTGGTTTAAAAGAACGCCGCCGACGTTGAATTTTCCACGCGCTCCCGGCATCGAGGACCTCCGACTAGGTTCGGCCCCTCTATACAATCTTTTTCCCGCGGTCACAACGTGATTTTGACTTTTAACTTGCAAGTGCCCAGTTACTGGTCTATCAATAATCTGGCAGATGGGTGGCGGAGGCGGTTTCGACTTTTTTCGGCGATAAACCAGGGAGGTCCTATGGCGCTGCAAGAACTTCATTCCAATCGTAAGGTTTATTGGCCTGGCGACGCTCGCGTGGCGGTATTTTTGAGCTTTGATTTTCAAGGCGGCGAAGACCTTCGGCCCGATAAAAACGGCAAAATGAATCACGAAGAATATACCCAAGCGGAATACGGGCCCAAGACCGGTATTTACAGAATCTTGCGGATTCTCGCCGCCAACCAAGTGAAGGCGACGTTTCTGACCTGCGGGGGTATCGCCGAGCGCTATCCCGAGGCGGTGACGGCGATCACGGCAGGGGGACATGAGATCGCCGGCCATGGATACCATCACGAGGTGGCGCGCGATCTCAGCAAGGATGAAGAACGCGATGTCATCAAGCGCACGACCGAAATGATTCTGAGTCGCGCGCAGAAGCGGCCTTTCGGTTGGCGCTCCTGCACCCAGAGTCCGAACAGTTTAGAGTTGCTGCTCGATCAGGCCTATCTGTGGAACAGCAACTCGTTTTCCTACGATCTGCCGTTTGTTTGGCAGAACGGCAAGAAAAAACTCGTCGAGTTGCCGCGCCAGCCGTTCGGCGACGGCCGCACCTACGGCCATCGCGACTCGGGAAATCCCAACGATACTTTAGCGATCTGGAAGGCGATGTTCGATCAGTTCTACGATGAATCGAGCCTGGCGCCGACATTCTGCCCGTTCCAATTTCATCCATACATTTCCAGCCGGCCAGGCCGGGCGAAAACGTTGTCGGAGCTCATCGGCTACATGAAGTCGCACAAGGGTGTGTGGTTCGCGACCGGCAGCGAGGTCGCGCACTGGTGGTTGGAAAAAGAATTCTCAGTCGAGCCGGCGCGCGAACGCGTGTCGAAAGTAGCGTGAAGCTAATGGAGTTGTGTAGGGGCGCAGCATGCTGCGCCCCTACGTATCAGGACCTGAACCAGTAGCGAATCCGTTTTCTCATCCCCCGTCCCAGCCGCCTTTTCATCTCAAACCAGATCCGTAAAAACCAATTGCGCGAAAACCACGCGAAGGACGATGACGTGGTGATCCACTGGTGATTGAATTCGAAGTCCGCTTTGAATTTGCGGATTTGCAGCGTCTTGCCGAATTTTCGTCGAAAGATCGCCTTGACGCTCACGGCGTTGCGAGTTTCGACAAAGACGGTGATGGTCTCGACCGGCAGGAGCGCGCGGATGCGGGCGATTTTTTGCGCCAAGCCGTCTTCGTTTCTGGCGCTGGCTTCGACGATGTTGCTCAACAGCTCCGGGTCTTGCAGTGATTGGGCGACGATGTCGCGGCGCAATTTGATTTCCTGCCCCTGATCGATGTCGTAACCCGTCAGCACGAAATAGGTCTTGTGCTTCGAGGTCTGCATCGACTTTTGCCACCAGTCCAAAGCCCGTTCCAAGCTCGTGCGCGATGCCTGGGAAAGCCGCTGCGGATCCAGGACGCCGTAGGGCATTGCGACGATGACGATGGAAATGGCGAGGTACTCCTTTGCGCGAAAGCGGAGCGATCAGGGCTGGTAAATCATCACGTCGACGGGTTTGCCGCCGACCGCCAAGTCCGGACATGCGCTCAGCGCCACGAGCAAATCCATTTCGGCGCGAATGTCCATGTAGTTGCCTTCAGGGGGGCGGACCTGGGTATGTTCCATTTTGCCGGTCACACCGTCGATGGTCATGTGCTGGTTTAAATTGAACGGGCTCGGAATGTCTTCGGGAATGATGCCGTAGGATTCCACTGCCTTGGATAAATTTTCGTAACAGCCATGATCCGGAATCTCCGCGATCGCGCGCGGATAATATTCCGCCAGGCGGTTTTCCTGTTGCGCCAGGCGAAAGCGGTAGCCGCTGCACATGCCCTTTTGCAGATCGTGCGTGCCGGTCTTATTGCCGTCGTAGACAATAGTCATCATATGCTGGTTATTGCGTCCCATGAGATTATGGCCGGCGGTGACGAAGAGCGTCATGTTGTAAACTTTCGTGCGCGCCTGGTCGAAGCGTTCGCTCAGGTTCTGCAGCTTGAAGAACACGAAATCAACCGTCGTCGTGGCGGTAATGCGGATCACTTGGCCTTGCTTCATTTCGGCCGACCAGCCGGTGTTATGGGGCACATGAGATTGGCTGATGGTTTTCATCGCGATCATCCCTCCTTCGTCAGGACACCGATTCTTAACGGTTCTTGTAGAGCGAATCGACAAAACCGCCGCTTACGAGCTCGCGGATGAATCTCGATTCGGCAAACCGTTGCGGCGCGACGCCCGCGGGCAGGGGCCGGCTGGCGGAAATCTCTTCGAGGATGGTTTGAATCGCAGCAGGCGTCGCTTCAGGCACGCGCTTGAAATATCGGGTCGCGTAGATTTCGTAAATTTTTTCCGTGGCCGGCGAGTTCTTTTGTTTCGTGTATTTTTCCAAGACCGCGAGCGCCGCCGTCTTGTCGGTTTTGAACCGGTGAATGCCTTCAACGTAAGCTTTCATGAAGCGCATGACGAGATCCGGCTGGCTTTTCAGAAATGACTGGCGCGCGGCGAATGGGCCGAAGGGATAGACCAGTCCCGAGGCGGAAACATCGGCGAGCCGAACGTATCCGGCGGCTTCGGCATTGAGTGTTTCGGGCCCGGTGGAAAGCACGCCGCTCTGCACCGAGCCGCCTTTCAGCGCGGCAAACACCTGGGGTCCCGAGCCGGTTTGAAAGATCGCGACTTCCTTATCGGGCTGGAGATTCCACTTTTTTAACAAATAGCGCGCGACGAAATCGGTGGTGGCGCCGATGCGGCTAACGCCGAGTTTGGTGCCCTTGAGTTGACTCGGCTCTTTGATGCTCGGAATCGACCAAAGCTCAAACGGCAGCGAGTCAATGCTGGCGCCGAGTAAGACGACATCCGAGCCTTGTAAATTTGCCGCTACCGTTGCGCCTCCCGCGGTGAAAGCAATCGACACATCGCCGGCAATCAGCGCTTGCAGCGATGGCGGGCCGCCGGCGATGTAGATGAATTCGGGATCGATTCTGTATTTCTTGAACAAGCCGGCCTCTTTTGTCAGCCAGAGCGGACCGTAAACCACGGCGATCGCAGTGTACGCGATGCGAAGTGTTTCGGCTCTGGTCGGCGCCGCGCAGAAAAAAAACAGGACAGAAACCAGCCCGGCGCCAGCAACGCGGCGGCCGCGACAGCGCGCCATAGAAAATTTTCTCATAGGCGTTTTTCTCGTGAGCAATCTGTAAGTTAGATTACTTACCCTGTCAAGCAATTTGGCGCCAGTGTGGTGTCTCAGAAGTTCGCAACATAATTCGAACGTCATTCCGGGCAACCCCGGCAAAGGCCGGGGGCGACCCGGAATCCAGGAATTTCATAGCCATCTGGATACCGGCCTCCGCCGGTCTTGACGGCTAAGAAGTGAACGATTTGTCTAACGAACTACGGGGACAGGACATCAGCGGGCTCGTGAAAGAGACTCATGTGCCTCGCTACAACGTACTGGATGGACTATAGGGGACGGCCGCGACCGTCCCCTATAGTCGATTTTTTCGCGCGCCTCGCCTCTGAGATCTTTTTGAGCAGCCGCCAATCAGAGGTTTTTTCAGCAGCCTGCAAGTAAACCGTTGGCGCCGCCGCGCGTCCAATGGCTACAAGGCGCCCTGGTGACTACAAAACACAAAGGAGAATGGCTGAGATGAAGAAACCCGTAATGATTGGACTGGTCGTATTGACTGTAGGCAGCGCGGCGCCGGTATTTGCCAACGACGGTTATTTCGACCGGCTCGGTGATCGAATTGATCGCAGGCTTGACCGCAGAGGCGATCGTTACCACGATCGTCTTGATGCGCGCGGCGATAGAATTGATGATCGGCTGGACGCCAAAGGCGATCGAATCAATGACAGGCTCGATGCCAGGGGCGATCGGATCAATGACCGGTTTGACGTGCTAGCCGAAAAGGCGCGGGCGGAAGGCAAAACCAAACTGGCCGACCGCTTTGATCGCAAAGGCGATCGCATCGAAGCGCGCTTGGACCGGCGCGGCGACCGGATCGACAATCGGCTGGATAAACGCGGCAATCGCTTCGAACGGCGCCACGATCAGCGCGGTGACCGCATCGATCATCGGCTAGATCGCCGGGGCCGGCATTTTTCTCATCGCAAATGACGCGACTCATCCGTTTGGGACTTTTCTGATCCGCAGTAGGGGCGACCGGCTGGTCGCCCCTACGCCTGTTGCAACGGAAACCCGGAATTGAATGGGATCTGCATAGCTCAGCTGCTGAAATATTCCTTGAATCCCGTCACCATCAGGTTCGCCAATCGTTCATTATGACTCTCGACGTGGCCGTAGTGCGTGAGCTTCGGCACGACGATCAGGCGTAGGTCTTGCGCAAACGGCTTAAAGCGTTTGAACGCATAAACTTCGCGGCGGAATTCGAGACCCTTTTCTCCGCCTTCGATCCAGTGGCCGTTATCGTACTCGCCGACGATGTGCAGCAATTTTTTGCCGCGCAAGCGGTTTAGATCGGACTTGTAGGTGATGAACAGCTCTTCGTCGGGCAGGCCGGAAATTTTCTTTATGTCGGGCAGCAGCACGTCGTGCGCGCTATGCTCGATGTCTTGCAGAAAGGGTTTGAACTGCGGGCGCCGGGAGTTTTCCAACTGGAACCAGCGTTCGGCGTCGCCCCAGGGCTGGTTCGGTCCGACGTAGCCGCTTTTGACATAGCCCTTGGGCGAGCGGCGGCTCAAGTCCGTGAGATTCCGGAACGGCGCGGCGCGCTCCTCGGGCGACTTCTCCGCGCAGGCGAGATCCCATTCTTTGCGCACCCACGCCGGCATGCCGGTGCCGAAGCCGAGTCCGCCGATGAGCCGATTCTTCAGTCCATACTGCTCCATCAGGTAAAAATATTCACCGCCGGTCGAGTGGCCCCACATGAAGATCGATTCTTTTAGACTCTTTTCGATCAGGGTTTTGATCGCTTCCGCGCACAGGCGAAACGTGTAAACCGCCAGGCGGTTTTGGAGCTCCGCATCGCCGGGAGTTTCGCCGAGAATGAATTGGGGCCGCCGTTCGGCGATCGGCGGCCACGGTTTGCCGCTGTAGTGGCCCGGTAGCGAGATCGTTAGAACGGGAATGCCCAGCGATGCCATGTGTTGGGCGACGCCCACGCGCGCCTTGGCCGGATCAGCTTTTGTCAAGTCGGGGTATTCTTCCGGCCCGTCGGGCGTAAAGATGAATTCGTATTCGTTAGCCGCGCCGCCGTGAATCATCACGACCGCCGTATCGCGGATCGATGTTTTCGCGGGCGTGAACAGCCGGCCGTGAATATCCCACCCGAACAATTGGCCGGGCTTCTCCGGATTCGGGTAGCGGTTGATGCGTTCCGAGACTTCCTCGACCATGAATGTCGTGCGCGGGAACGGATCGGGAAAATTCTTGTAGTCATCGAAGGACATGTAGTAGATGAAATCGTCCTTCAGCCCGATACCTTGTTTCAGCGCCTTCATCGCCTCTTGGCTCATCGCTTTCTCCTGATTGTTTTGGCTCGCCGGTACAGCATATGCGGTGAGCGTGAAGCGATGTCAACATCGCGGCACTTAATGCAGCACGACACAGAGCGCAGCCGAAAAGAAAGCAGAAAATTAGCCACAAAGGGCACAAAGGTCACAAACCAGGAGACGGCTATAGCCGTCCCCATGTCATCCGGATGATTTGACCGCAGAGAACGCAAAGGACGCAAAGAGGATGCACCACGAAAAGGTTTTCGCAGGGTGCGCTTCGCGCACCAGTTAGTTGGTAGCCCGGATGGGCGCAGCGGAATCCGCGTTTCTTCGGCTGGAAAAGTTTTCCGCAGGCCGCGAACACTTTAGGGCATGGTCATACGAAGAGCGTTTAGATCACTCAATTCCGAAACTTCGTGCTCTTCGGGACTTTTGTGGTGGTAGAAGAATTGTTCCGAGGAATCGCTTCCTGCCTTGCTGCTATGCGCGGTTCTGAGATAAAGAAACATCAGCGCTTCAGAGGAGGTTCTAGATGGCGGAAAACGGTACGAGGCCGGCTTATGTGCAGGTCGAGAGCAAGGTCGAAGTCATGGACACGCCCTACGACAAATGGATTTCATCCCAGGGCATCGAGGTCATCCGCGGGTTTTATGTCGAGGATCTCTATACGGTTCCGCTCAAATGGTGGGACCGCATCGGCGGCTATGGCGTCTATATCATGCTCGACGGCACCGGCTATCTCGACGATGCTTACGTCGTCGGCATCCCGCCGCGCAAGAGCCTCAATCCCCAGCGCCATATCTACGAGGCGCTTTACTACGTTCTCGATGGCCGCGGCGCGACTTCGGTGTGGCAAAACGACGGACCCAAGCAGAGCTTCGAGTGGCAAACCGGCAGCCTGTTCGCGATTCCGCTCAACGCCCGTTACCAGCACTTCAACGGCCAGGGCGACCGCGAAGCGCGCCTGTTGGCGGTCACGACCGCGCCGCTGGTTTTCAACCTGTTTCACTGCGAAGACTTCGTCATCAACAATTCCTATTCGTTCACCGACCGATTCAAAGGCGAAGAAGGGTATTTCGCGGGCAAGGGCAAGCTCTACAGCGACCGTGTCGTGGAGACCAATTTCGTCGCCGACGCGATCAACATCGAACCGCTGGCTTGGACCGAGAGAGGTAAGGGCAACGCGACGATCTTTTTCGAGATGTCGGAGAGCATGATGGGCTCGCATGTGTCGCGTTTTCCGGTCGGCATTTATAAAAAAGCGCACCGTCACGGCCCGGGCGCCCATGTATTCATTCTCACCGGCAAGGGTTATTCGCTGCTCTGGCCCGAGGGGAAGGAGATGACGCGCGTCGATTGGCAACCCGGCTCGATCGTCGTGCCGCCCGAGGGCTGGTTCCACCAGCACTTCAACTCGAGCGCCGAACCCGCCCGCTATCTGGCGTTAAAGATTCTCAGCCGCAAATATAAACTGCAGCCGGGAAAAATTCAGTCCGACGTGCCTCTGGCCTACGGCGGCTGGCAAATCGAATATGAGGACGAAGACCCGATCATTCGCAAGATCTTCGAGGAAGAGTGCGCCAAGTCCGGCGCCGAGGTGAGAATGCCGCCGGCCGCTAAACCGGCCAATTGACAAGCGCGACCGTCTTTTCTAATAATATCGATAGGTTCGCTGCTGGACTTCATTTGCCGAGGAGAGCAATACGATGCTGAAACCGATTGGAATGACTGAAGGGCACTATGAGTGCCGGTCGCTCGATGAAACGCTGCCGATTTTCACCGACTTACTCGCGGCCGAGATCGTCGAACGGACCGGCAAGCAAGCCGTGGTCAAACATCCGAACACCGCTTGGCGGTTGGTCATTCACGAGGGCGGTCCGGATGCCAAAAATAAGCCGCACACCAACCACTATGGTTTCCGTGTCGCCACCTCGAAGGAAATTCCCAAGGCGCACGAATACATTTCCGAGCACAAAGCCCAATACAAAATCAAAAGCGTAACGCCGCCCCACGAAGCGCACTTCGCCTACTCGATCTACTTCAAAGAGCCCGGCGGTAACGATCTCGAAATCGAGTACTACAATCCGGCGGCGATCAAACAGGGGCGCAAAATCGCCGCGCCGCACTGGACCACGCCGATACCGGAGGAGAAGTTTCCGGGCAAAGGCTACGTGCCGCAGGCGATGACCCACGGCACGCTCAACTGCGACGACAAGGAAGTGAGCGACCAGTTTCTCGCCAATGTGCTCGGCCTCGATATCATCGGCGGCGGCCGGACTTCGACGTACATCAGCGTGCCGAATATGGGACCCTGGTATGTCGTCGTGTTGCCGACGACGCACCGCGACTATTTGTCGGAGGCGAACCGTTTCACTCTGCAAGTCGCCACGCCTGGAGAAGTCGAAGACGCGCACAAAGAGTTTTCCACCAAGGGCAAGGAACTCGGCGTCACGGAGCTGCGCGAGCTAGAGACTAACGGCCGCGCGCACTTTTTGCTCAGCGACGTCAGCAAGAACTGGTGGGAGATTACTTCGTAATTTTCAATTGCAATAAAATTGCGCAAAACGCCGCTAACGGGAAACCGTTAGCGGCGTTTTTGTTTTTGCCGGCGGCCGAAGACTAAACGAAGTCGTTGAATGTAACCGTGATCGTTTTGCGCCCGTTGCTCGATTCGTTTATCATTTCGACGTTTCGGGAATTCTCAAAACGTCAAAAGTTTCAACGATAAGGTTGACGA
>JBOHVN010000174.1:0-53586 GCA_050735675.1 Binatia bacterium
GCCCAAGCGTTTGGCGAATATGGCCGGGCGCTCGGCAGCATTCCCCACGGCCGGGGAACCACCGGTTCGGGGGCTCGCGGAGGGGTAACTCAGGGAAACGTTGGCAGCGGTGGTGTCGGTGATATAGGCGGGCGTAAGCTGCCCGCGCGTCTAGTTGTCACCGCGAAAAGTGCCGGCCTGTTCCCGCGCCAGGATGAAGAGTCGGAAAAGATCGTGCAAGTGGCCCAGGGAGTAACGCTCGTACCTATGGTTCAGAGCGAGGGGGGCAGCGACTGGTATATGGTCAAGACTCCGAAGGGTCTTGTCGGATGGATCAAATCCAGTGACGTTCGGCCAGAAATCAAAAAGTAACCTATTTAAAATCGCGTCTCCGGTGGACAATCCCACAAAAGAGCAAAACAGATTCTTCGCTTTGCTCAGAATGACATCAAGTTGTCATCCTGAACACAGTGAAGGATCTGCATTGAAGACGAATTGCTTTCGACAGGCGCGGCCATCACTCGTCGCCGGGGGCAAAGGCCGGGTCAGCGAATTTACCAGGCAGAAGTGTCACGTTCATCATGAGCGCAGAGAAGCAGGCCCTTTGGCCCCGTGAGTTACGCGAGTTCGCCGTCCCATTCTTCTCCAAAAGTTTCGTCAGATCACAATTCCTTCTGCGTGCCGCAGGTTCGTCGACATGGCATCGAAGCTGCTCTGCAGACAATGTCATGGCGCTCCGCGCAAGATCCCGAAAGATCCTAATCCCGGACGTTCCGCCACCGGTAAAATCCTCAGCCCGCCAAGGTCTCGTGATTGCGGGCATCGGGGTTTTCTGCGCTTCCGTCGTTATCGCGGCCATTGTGCTGGTTTTCCTCGGCGTCTAAAGTTGAGCTGGCGCGATCAATCAAGCGACCATGTTTGGCCGTATGAAACGGATCAACGGAGCGTTTTCGTTCGCCATTCTTTGTTGTTTAAGTCAATAGCCTAACTAAACCCCTCAGGTCCGTAGTGAACGCGTTTTTACTGCCTTCGCGGCTGACCGCCGGTGCCCTTCGGGATCAGTCGCTGACTTTGCAGGCTTACGCTCCTGGGGAAACGGCGCAGAAATGTCGCTTAAGCAACTTTGAGTCGCTTAAGCACGGAATCGTTACCGATCACGTGAAACTCCATGTAGTCTATTAGGCGGCGAGCAACAAAAAAATATCGCCGCAATTGCTCGGCAGACGACTCACTAGACGGCGGCTCGGGCGGATTCGCTTTCGTGGATCGGTAGGACTCCACTTCCTGAACAAGTCCTCTCAGAGCGGGCGGAAGAATATCCCATACTCCCGTGGACTCGCAGATCGAAACTAACTTGGTGTGATCATGCTGCTGCGGCAGGCTGCCGTGACTTTCGATCAGCGCTGCTTTGATGGCCTTATCGACGGCTTCGGCTAGCTTGTCAAAATCCGCCTGGTGAAAGTTCGCGCCAACGTTCTCGTTCGGAAAAGATTCAATTTTGTCGCGCGCCTCGCGTAACCACGGTTCCGCGTAAAAACCCATCCATACCTCCAAGGTCGTGATATTCAGGATAATCGATATGATAAAGTCGGAGTTCTTTTTTCGCAAGCGAAGCCAGGGCTGAATAACGAAAGGACTGACGGCAAGAACTCGACCAGATCACCAATCAGGATGCAAATTACGGAAACCGACGTCATCACGTATCGCTAGAAGAAAAAGGCCCCCGGATGACGCCGGGGGCCTTCGATCGAGCCAGATCTTCACCAAGTTAGGTCAAGCCGCCGAACGGGAACGCGCGGCCTCGACCAACGGACGGTACTTCTCGTTGAGCTTCATCCAGTGCGCTGCGCGTCGTTGTGCTTTTGCAAGCTCGGCTTCGGGAAAAGTGACGAACGGCACGCGAGTCGGTCCTACTTTACAATAGTCGGCAAACTCCGCCGGCCGTTTGTTGCCGGCGCCAGGCACCGGCTTGCCGCCGCTACCGTCACCGATGATATCGTCAATCACTTCGATCGCTTTCTGATTCTCGCCGCGTTTCATAAGGTCGACCAAGTGGAGTATTGGCCACGGGCCCATCCAGACTTCGGTCGACCAGCAACCCGCCGCGCCCATCTCGTAATAAGGATACAGCTGGGTTTGGTTGACGAAGACACTGATCTTACCGCGCACGATTTTCTGCAGGTTCATGAACGCTTGAGTCGTGCGGTGGCTGTCCTTCATGCCGATGATATTCGATTTTTTGACCAGCTCTTTGAAAGCTGCAACCGGAATCGTGAACTTGTGATTGTCCGGATTGTGGTAAACGACGATATTCAAGCTCGGATAGAGATCCGCGATGTCATGATAAAACTTTATGGCATCTTGGACGTGCAGCGTCTCATAATAGGGCACACCGAGTAGAACGCCGTCGGCGCCGAGGTCCTTGACGAAATCCATCTTCTGAATCACCTCGCGCGGGTTGGGGCTGGTGCAGCCGATAAAAAGCGGGACGCGTTTCTTGACCGCTTCGACCGTCGCCACAGCTAGCGTCTTGAATTCATCGAAGAGCAAATTGTAGCATTCGCCGTAGGTTCCGGTGGTGGCGATGTTGTTGATGCCGTCTTTGATGATCGTGTCGACACCCTCTTTGAGATTATCGACGGCAATAGTTTGGGTCGCACGCACGTCGGTCGCATCCGGCGTCGCAAAGGCCGGCATCATCCCTAAAACTCCATGAAGTTCGCTGGCGCTAATCATGATCGGAATCCTCCCTTAAAGTTGTTTAGCCACTTTTAGTGTCTGATGATCGAGCCGGTGTTTTTTAGCTTACGGACAGCGCCGAAAGGTCGCGCTTTTGCCGATCCATTGGACTCAAGAGCCTTTGTTTTGGCCTTCGTGAGTCGCTCACTGGCATAATGCGCTAGGGCATGCTGCCTTCCTCTAAATCATTCCATTCCATACGATGGCCCATTCCGCACAGTAACGCCAATTTACGACCGTCTTCATCCACGCTGGCGTCAGCGCGAAATTCTTATGTCGCAAACGGTAGAGACTAGCGCCGGCGCGCAAAAATGCTAACAGGACTTGATAGTCGAGTTCGCTTTTTGTACATGTGCACGCTGGCTTCACGGATAAAACTCATTGACAGGTTTTCCAACTGCACATCTCCAGCCCTCGTTTCATATTCAATCTCTACCGCGGGATGATCAGAGATTGGCGAGCCGCTGTTGTGGACCCGCCGCAAGTGTACACGCTTATTATCGATGTATTCCCCCACTGCGCGAAGCACTTCGGCAAGGCTGTCGAATCGAACCTCACCGCTTGACTGACCACGCTTTGTTTGACCTTCACGGTCAAGAATTTTGATATCCTCAGTCGAAAAGCTTACTTCGATGAGCCCTATATACGGTGGATTCGGGTCTCCGCCTTGCACGCGAAAATCATTAGTGTGGTTTTTTAAGTCGAACACTTCGATGTTTCGGTCTTGCAGTGCTTGACCGACGCAGCGAAGGGCGCCGGCATAATGAGGCAGATACAGCATAGAACAATCCCTTAGCCCGCCTTTACAGCAAAACGACGACGAGTGCAATAATGTACTCAAGATGTTCATAATTGATACGCATGCTGTTAATGGCGAAACCCGCGTCACGAAATTGTAATGATGAAGCTGGACGCGACTGATTGAAAAGACTGGAGCCACCCGGCGGATTCGAACCGCCGACCTACTGATTACGAATCAGTTGCTCTACCGACTGAGCTAGGGTGGCTCAGGTGGGGTTTAACGAAGTGGGTAATCGCCGCAACAACGCGCGCGCCGATATAAGCGGCAATGAGGTCGAAAACGATACGGAATTCCGCGACATTCTCTAAATATTTGCCGATCCGAAAGTAAAATATCACGAACTCATCGAGGAATAAACCGAGCAAGCCGACGATCAGAAAAAAGACCAGGCTGGACCGCCGATCGTAAGCCACCGTTTTGTCAGCGGCCATTCCGGTAACGAAAGCGATGACCAACGACATACGGGCTGTTCTTGAGGTAGGCAAACCCTTCGTGAGTGATCTCTTGCAAGCGGTTAACTCCTCAGCAGCCGTATCATCGCTTGCGCCGCGGCGTGCGGATTTTCCGCGCTGATGATGGCTGCAATAAGGGCGACGCCGCGGACGCCAAGGCGTCGCACCGCGCCGGTGTTGTCGGCCGTGATCCCGCCTATAGCATAGACAGGCAGGGAAAGCATTTCCACTATATTGGCGAGAGCTGTGAGTCCTTGAGGCGCGCCAAAACTGGCTTTGGAAGGCGTGAAGTAAACCGGTCCGAACAAAACGAAATCAGCGCCGCCCCGTTCGGCCTGCTGTCCTTCTATAATAGAGTGGATCGAAGCCCCAATCAATTTTTGTGGGCCGAGAAGTGAGCGTACGGTTTCGATCGGCAACGAAGCTTTTCCTAGCTGGACGCCGGCGGCGTCCACCGCCAGTGCAACGTCGACACGGTCGTTGATAAAAAGCGCTGCATCGTAGCGCTCGCAGAGGCGGCGTGCATTCTCGGCTAGCTGGAACAGCTCTTTACCGCCGAGATCTTTTTCGCGCAGCTGAACCGCTTTGACACCGCCTGCTAGCGCCTGTTCCAAAACCCAAAGCAGGTCGTGGCCGCGGGTCTGGGTTCTGTCGGTTACGAGATAAAGATCAAAAGCGGGAGTCGCCACTTGTCGCTGTTAGTTGAGAGTCCCATCGAGCGGGCTGGATGCCGTCGCATAAAGTTTTTTAGGAATTCTGCCGGCGAGATATGCCTTTCGGCCGGCTTCAACGCCGAGGCGCATCGCTTCGGCCATTAAAATCGGATCCTTGGCGCTGGCGATAGCGGTATTCATCAACACGCCGTGACAACCCATCTCCATGGCGATCGCCGCATCCGACGCGGTGCCGACGCCGGCATCGACGATCACCGGAACTTTCGCGTGCTCTAGAATGATGCGGAGATTGTACGGATTGCGAATTCCCAAGCCCGAACCGATGGGGGCCGCCAGTGGCATGACCGCGGCGCAGCCGATGTCCTCCAATTTTTTTGCCGTGATCGGGTCGTCGGTGATATAGGGGAGAACCGTGAACCCTTCTTTGACCAGAGTCTTGGCGGCTTCGAGTGTCGCGGGAACGTCGGGAAAGAGCGTCCTGTCGTCGCCGATGACTTCCAGCTTGACCAATTTTCCAACTCCCGCCTCGCGCGCCAGACGACAGGTGCGCACGGCATCCTCGGCGTTGTAGCAGCCCGCCGTGTTCGGCAAGATAGTAAACTTTTTTGGGTCGAGGTAATCGAGGAGATTTTCCTTGTTTGGATCGGTGATGTTGACCCGGCGAACCGCCACGGTGACGATTTCGGCGCCGGAAACTTCGATCGCCCGTTTGGTCTCTTCGAAATCCTTATACTTCCCGGTTCCGACAATGAGGCGGGAGCGATATTTCGTTCCCGCGATCTCAAAAAAATCTTCCATTGCTATCCTCCGCCGACGAAATGAACAATTTCCACGGTGTCGCCTTCAAGCAACATCGTGGCGCCGTAAGCATCACGCGGGACGATGTCGCGATTGCGTTCCACGACCACGCGCGCCGGGCGTATCTGCAACTGCTCAAGCAGCTCGCCGACACTCAGCCCGGCGGTTATTTCTTTGTCTTCGCCGTTAATTTTGATTTTCACAAAAAATAAAAAACCGTATCCACAGCGGCCACTCGAGAGAATAGCCAGGGAATACGGTTTCAAGTGTGTCCCGCTAATTTTTCGCACACGGGACTTTGACTCTCACGCTTCCCTACGCCGGCGCGACCCGGATCAGGTTCGAAGGGTTACCTGCGGCTGGTCAGGCTCTCAGTCCGCGTTTGGCAGACACCCCTAGCATAGAGAGCACCCTTAGCAGAGCAAAATTGCCAAGTCAAATTCGCGCCGACGCTGCTTGATGCATCACATGAGTCACAGCTCGAGCGCCAAGCTGGCGTAGCCGACTACCTTGCGCATGGGCGTCACGTCGCCGGAATGACAGTGTTTGAGTAGGTGCGCACGCCTTAATCCTAGCTCGCACGCGGCGAAAAGCATCACCACCGTTGGTAAAACGCCGCACATCGTAATGCCCTGTTCTTCTACTACACGCAGCAGACCTTCAGGGCTGAGCGACAAGACTTGATCCAGTGCCAGACGATCCAGCTCGTCGGTTCTTTTCGGCGAAAGATAGTGGCTCAAGTCGCTGCTGGCCAAAATGATAATTCTATTGTTTGCCTCGGTCTCGGCTCTATAAGCCGCGGCGATGGCGGCGCCGAGCTCGGCGCATTCATCGATTGAGAGGTCAGCCAGCACAATCGGCGTGAGCGTAAACTTACCGAGCGTTCGCTGGAGAAACGGCAACTGAATCTCGATGCTATGCTCTTCAGCGTGCGCCGCTGCATCGCGTCTAAGAAATTCAACTCGCCCTTCGAGAAAGTCGCTTCGCGACTCGTCAACGGTGACGTCGCCGAAGGGAGTACGCCAAGACCGCCACGGACTGAGCGAAGCTCGATAGCCGCGGGCGCGATGGTTGACTCCGAGCACGATGACGTGTCGAACCGAGGGTTGCAATTGTGCGAACAGATGCGCGGCGCACGGGCCGGAATACAGCAGTCCGGCGTGCGGTAGCAATCCCGCAACGATCGCCGGATTGGGCTCGTTTTTCCCCTTGGGCCCCAGCGCGCTATTTTCCAAGCAGTCGTCGAGCAGCGCGCTAAGTTCGGCGGCGGCGGCCGGATAGAACGATCCAGCCACCGCAGCAGGTCTGATCGAGGTTATGAGACCTCCCCAATGCTCCGGCTACGGCGCGACGATTGCCACTTCGAGCGTGCCGATGCCTTCGATCTCGCCCTCCACCTTATCGCCGGGCTTGAGAAACACCGGCGGCACGCGCGCAAAGCCGACGCCTGATGGCGTGCCCGTGCTGATGATGTCGCCAGGCTCCACGGTCAGGCCGGCGGACAGGCTTTCGATGGTCGTCGGAATATCGAAGATCATGTCGCGAGTGTTGCCGTCCTGCATCACTTCGCCATTCACCCGGCAGATCAGCCGAACCTGCTGCGGATCGGGCAGCGCGCTCTTGTGCACAATCCACGGGCCGAGCGGACAAAAAGTATCGAGGGATTTTCCTTTGTACCACTGGCCGTGCTGGCGCTGCAGCTCGCGCGCGGTCATGTCGAGACATACGGTATACCCGAATACGTAATCGTAAGCTTTGTCCTTCGGAATATCGCGGCCTTTTTTACCGATGACCACGGCCAGCTCGACCTCCCAATCGAGCTTGGTCGTGCATTTGTGGTTGATCACCTTGCCGAGATGGCCGATCACCGATGTGGCTGGCTTGGTAAAAAACACCGGCCATTCGGGGTATTTGATTTCCAATTCGCGGGCGCGCGCTCCTTCATCGACATGCTCGCGGTAGTTGATTCCGAGCATGACGCAATTTTTTCTCGGTTGGGGGATTGGCGAGATAATTTTCGCCTGGTTGGGTTTCACGAGCGCGCCTGCGCTGATGAGCTTCTTTTGCTCGTCGGCATTTTTAGCGGCCACGTACTTTTCCGTTTTGCGGGCAACCTGCAACGCCTTGCCGCCGCCGTCGATGAAAGCCTGCAGGCTGGCTAGAAACGGCGCGTTGCCTCCTTTCAGATAACGCCGGTTGACCTCGGCGAGATCGATGATGTGCTCCTGCGGCCCCATCAAACCGAGCCGTTGTTGGTTTTTCCGTGAGAAGGTGACAAATCGCATGGATGCCTCCAAGAACAGTTCATTGATATCTAAATGCCGATTCCCAAAAGTTTACAAGCATTGGCGGTGGCGACTTGATTTCTCTGCTCGGCCCCAATGCGGGGTCGCGCGCAGCAAAGCCCGTGAAGCCGATATCCATGGTCGGCTCGTGCAATCTATTTTTTTCAGCGACAGCTATCGGAGGAGCGGCGGAATGTCAAGCTGTAATCGACCCCTGACCAATGAGCCGTGATCTCTTTGGGTGCTGCGCAAAGTCGCATTGATCTCGTAGGCCGCAAAAAGTGATTTGCCAGGCGAATTCAGCGGTGCTAGTTTTGGCCCATGAACGCCCGGCGAAGAAAAGACAACCGCGTCACCATGCGCGAAGGAGATCGCATTCTGATAAACAAGGGAATCTCAAAAAAAGTAATGATCATTGCCCGGACTGAGATCCCGCATTCGACAGAAAAGATTTTCGTTACCAAGTCCGGCGGCAAATACACCATCGGTCTCAAAGTATGGAGATCGGATTACACCTGGAACGAAAAGAGCCAGATGTGGGTGCCCAAGCACTGACGGGATTGTCTTACATACAAGGCGTATCTCCTCAATGAACGCCCAAATAGCACCTGGCTCTTTTAATCTTGACGCTCAGCTGATTTTCCGCCCGTGAAACGCGATTTGAAAACCGTTCTGGCAGATCTAAAGGCCGGTCGAGGCCCGCAGCTCTTGCTCGTTTTTGGCGACGATTTGCGGGTGGTGGAGAGCTGTCGAGCCATACTCAATCAGATGGTGCCGGAAGAACAGCGCGGATTTAACTTCGAGCGCTTTGATGGGCGCGCCGCGAGCTGGGAGCAAATCGAATCTTCCCTGATGACGCCGCCGTTTTTCCTCGGAAAAAAGCTTCTATGGGTCGACGGCGCGCCATATTTTTATGCGCGCGAGCAAAAAGGCGAGTTTGGCGAGAGGATTCTCGAGCTTTGGCGCGACGGCAAGAGAGAAGACGCCGCCAAGCTGCTGCTCGACTTGTTGGTGCTCGAGGCCTGGACTCAAGAGCAGTGGAATGGTCTCGACGGCGCGTCGATACGACCGTTCTTAGATCTGCTCGGCGCCGGTAGCGTCGAAGACCCAGAGGGTGCCGAGGCGCTGCTAGCTTTTTGCAAGAGCCGGCCTTTAGATCTCGGCAAGCGCAAAGGCGCCGAGGCGCATCGACTCGCCACCCTGTTGGATCAGGGACTTCCCGAATGGAGTTTTCTCTTGTTGACGGCGGTCCAAGTCGATCGCCGAACCCGGCTTTTTAAACGGTTCGAAGAGCTTGGAGCGGTGCTCTATCTTGGTTTGGAGCGCGATCGCAGCGGTAAAATCAGCCGGGAAAGTTTGTTGGAGTTCGTCAGCCAGCGGCTGCGCGAGGCGGGAAAGAATGTGGAACCGCAGGCGCGGGAAATGATCCTGGCTAGGGCCGGTGACGACCTGCGCGGCCTTCAGCAGGAGTTGGAGAAATTGCTGCTGTTCATCGGCGACCGGTCGACGATTCGCGTCGAGGATGTGGAACTCATGGTTGCCGACCGGGGCGAAGGGTGGATTTTCGATCTCACGCGGGCGCTCGGCGACCGCGATGCCGCCACCGCGCTCGCGCAATTGGCGCGGCTGATCGCCCAGGGAGAGCACCCACTGAAAATCCTAGGCACCATTGCCGCCGAAGCGCGGCGCTTGCTTTTGGCGCGGCAGATCCTGACCGGCGACTTGGCCAAACTGTGGCGCCGCGGCATGACTTATCAGCAGTTTCAACAAAGCGTGTTGAAGCAAGGCACATCGCTACTCGGGCGCAACCCCTACGGGGATTATGTGTGCTTGCAGCGCGCCGAGCGTTTTTCGATGGCTGAGCTGCGATCCTTTATGGAGCGCCTCTTGGACGCCGACTTGCGCCTTAAGTCGAGCGGCAGCCAGCCGCGCATCGTGCTGGAGAAATTATTTCTCGAAATGTGCCTTGGCGCGCGCAGGCGCGGTCCGGATTCGGAGGGCGTAAGCGCATGAAGTGGCCGGCGATTGCTGGATTATTTTTGCTGAGCGTTATCCCCTTTGCCCCCATTGAGGGCGCGGAGATGATCGTCCAAACCTGCTTCAGTCCACGGGGGAAATGCGCGGCTTACATTCTCCGCGAAATCGAATCGTCCAAGCACGAATTGCTCGTCGCCGTCTACGCTTTTACCAGCGCTGACTTGGCTGGTGCTTTGGTCCAAGCCAAAAAGCGCGGTGTCACCGTCCAGGTCGTCGTCGATCGGGAATTCGACCGGACAAACGAAAATTCCAAGGCTCGGTTTCTCGATGCGCAAAGAGTTCCCGTGCGGCGCATCTCCGGAGCCCTGGTGACGATGCAGGACAAAGAACCGGGGCTGATGCACCAAAAGTTTGCCGTTATCGACCGCCGGCTGGTTCTCACTGGCTCTTATAACTGGACCCATTCGGCGGACAGTCGAAACGACGAAAATCTCCTCATGTTTCGTAATGCCGGTCCCTTGGCAGAGGAATATCGTAAGGCTTTCTTGCAGTTGTGGGAGCGCAAATCGTAGTGCGATCTCCAGCCGGGACGATTTTTGCGATCTTGGTAGCATTTCTGGTTGGCTTTTCCAGCCACTTGCTTTACCAGCGTTGGAATGCGGCAGAACCAGACCGGCAAAAACCAGATGCCGTTGATCAAAGCGCCACCTTGGAAGGCACCGAAGCGCAGAGTTTTCGGGTGAGTTTCGCGCCCTTGCCGGTCACGCCCGCGACCGATCACAAAGCCACGGAGCTTGCCACGGTGATTGCCCGTGATATCGAAAAGATCCGCTCTTTGACCGGCCGGCAAGCGCGCATCCGCGGACGGGTTTTTCGCGTCGGCCATTCCGCCAAGAGCAACACTTATTTTCTCAACTTCGGGCCATCACGTGAGGCGCTCACCGCGGTGATCTTCAATTCGGCAGCGGAGCTTTTCGAAAAGAACCAGCAACCGCCAAAACAGTTTGAGAATCGCGAGGTGGAGATCGTGGGTTTCATCAAAGATCATCCGCAATACGGCCTGGAAGTGATTCTGGAGAATCCCAAACAGATTAAAATCGTGAACTGACTGGCGGCAACAACGACCGGGAGAATAGCCCATGACCGAGACGGCAAAAAATCCCTGGTGTGCGCCCAACCCGTGGCGATACTAAACGGCGGTATCTGCCCGACCTGCAAAGATAAAATTCGCCGCGAAGCGATAGGCGAGCAGTCCCGCACGAGCGCCAGTGCCGGCACGATCTCACCCGCCACGGCGCTCCTCCAGGGGGAAAAACCCGCTACCGCGGGCGCGACTATAATTTGGCTCGTTTGCAGCTGAAACCACGGTCCTGAATCAGCCAAAAAGTGCCTTGCGAAAAACTACCATTCACGTTAGAACCGTGGTAGAATTGGGTTTTAAAAATTCCCAATGGCGCACTGACTAGAGCCATCGGGCCGAGCATTCAAACTAACTGCGGGAGGTTACAACACTGCGCTTTCGGGATTCGATTTCGGTTGGTTTGACGCTGGCTTTTCTGTTCATCGCCACACCTTTGCATTCGGCTTGGGCTTTCGCCCCTGACGAGGATTTAACGGCGCGCGCAGCCGTGCTGATCGATGCAGAGACCGGCAAAATTCTCTATCAAAAGGATGCTGACCTGCGTTTGCCGCCGGCGAGCACGACAAAAGTAGTCACCACAATCCTGGGGTTGGAGAGCGGCCGAAGTCTCAAACAAACCTTGGTGGTCTCCAAAGAAGCGACCCGGGTTCCCGCGTCGAAGCTCTACTTGCGTCCGGGTCAGTCCGTCAGTATCGAGGAGCTGCTTTACGGCATAATGCTGGCGTCGGCCAACGATGCCAGCATGGTGCTCGCCGAAGGCATTGCCGGCTCGATCGAGCGCTTCACCGAGCTGATGACCAAGAAGGCTCATCAGATCGGCGCTACCAATTCGAATTTTACCAACCCCCACGGTCTAACGGCGCCGGATCATTACTCCACGGCCAAGGACCTTGCCGTGTTTTTTCGCTACGCGATGAAGAACTCGATCTTTCGCGATATCGTCCAGACCAAGTTCAGCTCGGTGAAGACCGCTGTCGTGGTTCGGAAGAAGGTCGTGCCGCGGCGCATTTCGGTGCGCAATCATAACCGCCTGCTGTGGAATTTTGACGGGGCGCTTGGCGGCAAGACCGGTTACACGCACGCGGCGCAGAAGTGTTTCGTCGGCGCGGTGCAACGCAACGGCGCGACTATTATCGTCGCCATTCTTGGCGCGCGCGATCTATGGGGTGACACCAAACGGCTCTTGGAATACGGCTTCGAGCACTACGAGAGTTTAAGAGCGGTCCAGTCCACCGGAAAAGGCCCATCGAGCGAACAACAGGCCGGTGTTCGCTCGGACCGACCCGTGAGCGTCGGCGACCCGGCGCAGCGGAAGGATCAACCCGAGCTGTCGGGCGGTTACGTCTTGCAGGTCGCCACATTTCGCGAGCGCGACCGCGCCGAGTCCGTCTATCGGATGATGAGCGATAACGGTTTTGATGCTTTTATCGAACCAACTCTGCTGCAGCGCGGTGAGACCGCCTACCGAGTACGCGTCGGTCCCTACTCAGAGCTCCTCACGGCTCAAGAGACAGCGCACGACATTTTAACCAAGAGCGGGCATAAGGTTTTGATCCTGCCGATTCAGCCGGCGCGCCGGGACCAAGGCGATCAGAGCTAAAGTCACCTAGCTCACTTCGAGATTAGATCTCGATCACCATTCCGTCTTCAGCCACGATCGCCGACAACTGATGCCGGCGCGCGAGCATATCTTCGCCCAGATGGGTTAGAACGAGCTTCTTACATTCCAAACGCGGGAGGTTCGCTGCCAAGGCGCGGTAATTCATATGCGTGCCCGGCTGCTCGTCATAGTAAGAGCACTCGCACAGAAACAGGTCGACGCCGCGGGCGTGCTCGATAAAAACATCGGTCCAGCCCGAATCACCGGAAAAAAGAATTTGCTTACCCTGGCGCGCGACTTTGAGGCCGAAGGAAATGTCATGGGCCTGATGCGGCACGGGAAAGGGAAAGACATCGATGCCCATGACGCTTTGTGACTGTTCGGGATTTAGGATTTGAAATTTCAGCGGCAGAATTTCTGCGGGAATTTTGCCGCCGTACATGGCGCCGTAGAGTTCGCGCACGCGCTCTTCAGTGCCCGGCGGTCCGGCGACGTTTAGCGGGTAATCACGCGGTTTCTGATAGAGATACTCGATAATAAAAAAAGGCATACCGCCAAAATGGTCGCCGTGAAGATGGCTGAGGACGATCGCATCCAAACGCCGCGGGTCGAATCCGGCGCGTTTCATGGCGAGCAGCGTAGTCGGGCCGCAATCCAGGAGAAACAGCCGGTCACTGGCTTCGACCAGATAACCGCTTTGGTTGCGGCCACCGCTGCCAAAGGCATCGCCGCAACCGAGAATATGAAGTCTCATCGCCGCTTCTACTCCTTCAAACAAGCAATCTTCTCTTAACGCCGCCCTAACATTATGTCCGCATCCTTGCAACGGAAGCGTTCATCCTTTTTTTGCAACGGGTTAAGCGCGCGAACATGAAGTTGCTTTTCCGCGCTTGTGCGAATACATTGAGCGGCGTGCGAGCCTACAACCATCCATTCTTTACAGCGTACACCACCAGTCTATGGGTTCGCTTTCTCCGCTTCGGCCTGCAATCGCACAAGAAAGTGGAAGACGATTTGGAGAAAGTGGGACTTACGCCGCCGCAGTTTTATGTGTTGGCAACCATCGGCTACGCGGGCAGTTTACCCTTCGGTGAAATCGGCGCGAAGATGATGGTCACGGTCAGCAACCTGACCGGAATCGTCGACCGTCTCGAAGTTAAAAAACTGGTGTCACGCAAACGCGATGAGAATGACCGCCGTGTCGTGCATGTGGTGCTCACCGACAAGGGAGCCAAACTCTACAACTCGACGATCCCCGTATTCGAAAAAAGTGTCGCCGAAGTCTTCGCTACACTCGACGCCGCGGAACAGAAGGAACTCTCCGCCCTTTTGCGCAGGCTCAACCACGAAACCGTATCGAGGTAACCGGCCGGCCCGCTATCATTGCCGCTTCACGCAGCCCATACGGTCAGCGGGCTGAGACCGAACGAAATCCAGCACTACGTTGCAGGCGCGGAATGCGCCTAGGCGGACAACGTTGATCATTGATCGCGATTCCTGCTGTTACGGACGCTGCGGGCAGGCTGTGTTAGTCAGTTGACACCCGCGCATAGCAAGCTATAAAAGGTTTAAACGTTAACTAATTTCGAATCGAGTCGCATTCTCTTGAAACACGATCCGAAAAACTCTGTCGGACTCGAACGAGTCAAAAAATGGCTTTACGCCAAGGGGCTCGAAGAGCGCAGTAGCGGCTGCGTTCTCTGCGGCTCTTGTTACGGACACGGTCCTGCCAATCCGATGGAAGATTCTCCGGGGCCTAAAGAGAAATGCCCGCCCTACGAATTTTATCGCTTTCAGCGCCACACACCGAAGTCGCGCTGGCTGATGGCGCAGCGAGTTTTTCACGGTCTCGATCCAATTACCCCCGAACTCAAAGAAGTCATCTACGCCTGCACCAGTTGTCTCATGTGCCAGGAGCTTTGCGGCGTACGCAGCGACGGCTACGGGCCTTGGGACATCACCGTCGCGATGCGCGAAGAAATTACCGAGAAGGAAGGTCCGAGCGACGCGCACGGGCTGATCTACGAAAGTTTGCAGCGGTATGACAATCCGTGGTCGCAGCCGAAAGCACAACGCGGCGCGTGGGCCGAAGGGCTTGGGCTTAAGCACTTAGGCGGGTCCGGCACGACCACTTTGCTTTTCGCCGGTTGCTCCGCCGACCAATCGAGCGGCCGGAGCAGCGCGCGTGCGCTGGCCGGCATCATGCAACAGGCCGGAGAGGATTTCGTGATTCTCGGCAGCGAGGAAAAATGCTGCGGTCTTTACGCTTTCGATCTCGGCTTTCGGGGCGAGTATGAGCGCTTAAAAGCAGCAAACCTGGAAATGATTGCTAAAGCCGGTATTAAGAAAGTCGTGGTCGCCTGCGGCAGCTGTCAGCGAATATGGCGCGAGTACGCCAAGACGAGCGGCCTTGAGTTCCAATCGCTGCACGGCGTCGAATACGTCAATCAACTCATCCAGTCCGGGCGGCTGAAATTTTCCGAGCGCGTCAATACAAAAATCACCTATCACGATTCCTGCCATCTGGGCCGCGGTGCCGGCGTGTACGATGAGCCGCGTCGGATTCTACGCGCTATTCCCGGGGTTCAGCTCGTCGAGATGGAGCGAAACCGGCGCTGGGCATGGTGCTGCGGCGGCGGCGGCGGTGTTCCCGAAGCGGATCCGCAGCTGGCGCAATGGAGCGCGGCCGACCGGCTGAACGAAGCAGCGAGAACCGGCGCGGAGTTAATGCTTACTTCCAGCGCACTCTGCCAGCGTTCGTTCGCCGATCTTAAGAAACCTGCGCTGCCCGCGCAGGACCTGCTCGAATTTGTCTATCAGGCGCTCTGATCATGCTCAAAGAAGCTCACTTCACGCCGCAGCGAATGCTGGCAATGCTCGGCCTCAAGCCGGATTCCCTCGGTCCGTACGCGCTGATTCCCGGGCCCAAAGAGCGCAGCGAGTTGATCTTGAAAACTCTGGAAAGTCCCAAAAAGAACTTCACGTTCCTCGACTACGAGATGCACACGGGAAATTTGGACGGCAAGCGCGTCACCGTCGGCAACGGCGGGCGCTATGCGCCTGATACGGCGATCATGACGGAGATTCTCTGCGGCGCCGGAGCTGAATCGCTGATCCGCGTCGGCAGTTGCGGCTCACTCCAGGAAAACGTCAAGATCGGTGACCTCGTGATTGTCACCGGAGCAGTGCGCGGTGACGGCACGTCGCGCTACTACGTGACGGAGAATTTCTCCACCGTCGCTCACGGTGAAATCGTGACTGCGCTCAAAAAAGCCTCCGATAGTTTGAATGTTCGCTATCATCTCGGTTGGATCTTCACGACCGACGCGTTGTTCCAAGAGACGCCCGAGCTGATTCAGCAATTGAACGAGCAGAACATCTCAAGCATCGACATGGTGACGTCGACTTTTCTGACGATTGCGCAAATCCGCGGCAAGAAGGCCGGCGCGGTTCTCGCCGTCTCCGATGAGTGTTTACACGGCAAGTTCGGCTTTCGAGACCCGCAGTTTTTTGAGGCGGAGAAGAAAACCATCGACGTCGCGCGCAAGGCGCTGCAATATCTTTGACGCTCTTCATTTGGCCGGATCATTTATGAGCGCCGTTCAAAGCCCGCTATTTGAGCCAGTTCTCTGGCAGGGTGCCGGTTTCAAAATTCTCGACGAAATCCAGGTCCCAGAGAAGATCGAGTACCTGGAAGTAAGCGACGTCGGACAGGCGCTTGACGCAGTACGCGAGATGAAAACGCGCGCGTTCGGTCAGGTGCTGACGTTTCTTTACAGCAGCGCTTTGCTGGCTCAAAGTCACCCTAATACGGACGCCGCGGAATTGCGCCAGCGCTTGGCGGAGATGACGCAGCAGTATTGCATTGCTCGACCAACCTTTGACTTTCGCGGACTGGGCTCCTTCTTTGAAGAGTGGTTCGACGCCTTACCTCCGGGCCGCGATCCCAGAGAATCAATTGCAAACAGCGCACGAGAGTTTGGCAAGCGGATCGTGCGCGGAAGGGTAGCGCGCGCTAAACTAGCCGCTTCAATCTTGCCCAATCCGGCGCGCGTGTTGACGCATTGCAACGTCAGTGGTGAATTGGTCGCTGTGGCGCAGTATTGTAAGGGATTAGGGAAAGAAATCCGGGTAATCGCAACAGAGACGCGGCCTTATCTCCAAGGGGTGCGCTTGACTGCATGGGAACTCGCTCAAGCGGGAGTTCCGGTATCGGTGATTCCGGATTGCGCAGTCGCGCAGGTCATGGATCAAGGCGAGGTTAACGCCGTGATCGTCGGCTCCGATCGTTCGGCGCAGAACGGCGATGTCATTAACAAGGTCGGCACTTATCCTATAGCGCTGATGGCCAAGGAATATGGCGTTCCATTTCACGCTCTGGTGCAGGATCCGCGCTCGTTGGCAACGTGTGATGACGTGCAGATTGAGGAACGGCCGGCCGCTGAGTTGCTGACTTTTCAAGGACAATTTCTAATCGCTTCGAGCACTCCAGATCTAGGCGCGCGCTACCCGGCGTTCGACATCACGCCAGCGGGGCTGATTACTCATCTGATTGGATTCGACGATATTTGCACGCCGGAAACTTTCCGGCGGAAGTATCAAAAGCAGCCACCTGCGCAAAATCGCCGCCGAGAGCAGCGCGGCAAATATGTTTTAGTCTATGGCGTGCCGCCTAGGAATCAATGCGCTTTTCTGGCTAGCGCGCTCAAAGCCGAGCAAGCCGAATGTGTCTTAGTTCCCGAGATGAGACCGCAGCTGTGGGGCGCACAAACAGTGGCGCCGGCGCTCATTGAGCGAAATGTCCCGTCCACGCTGATCTCGGACAACATGATGGGAACACTATTCGCCCATGGCGAGATCCGCAAACTGTGCCTGTTTTACGACACGCTCACGGAAGCAGGCCCGAGCGGTATTTGCGGTTCGCTCCTTGCCGTGCGCTTGGCCCGATTACACAACGTGCCCGTCGAATTGTTCAGCGGCGCGGAGCAACGCGGCGCAACGAAAGACCATGACGTGTCGACTTTTCTCGGCAAAAATATTTGTCCGGCGGGAGTTAGCGTCCGAGCGGTTGGCGCTGAAATGATTCCCTGGTCATTGCTAAAAAACTGACAACGTCATGACTAAGCGTGAGCGTGAAATAATTCAGTGGGGCAAGTTGCTCTTTGAGCGGCGCTTGATCAGCGGTTGGGGCGGTAATCTTAGTTGCCGCACCGGGAACAATCAGTTTCTGATCACCGGGCAGCATGCGCCTCTGGGATTTCTCAATGCGGAGGATTTGGTACGGATTGATGCAGGCGGCAAGCCCATTAAGAAAGCCCAGTGGGCTTCGAGCGAAACACCGATGCATTTGGCGGTATACGCCGGTACGGACGCCCAGACGATCGTCCACGTTCACCCGCCGATGGTTTTGGCATTTTCCCTGACACACGATAATTTTGTACCGCTGAGCTTTGAAGAGAAATACACCCTCGGCGAAGTGCCGATCATACCGCAAGACACGCCGACGGTGACGAAGCCCGAGAAAATGGTCGAAGAACTGAAATATCATCCCATCGTAATCATCAAGGGACATGGCACGGTGGCCATCGGCGAAAATTTCCGAGAAGCTTTCTTGCTCACCGATCTGCTCGAAGAGGCGGTGCATTGCCAGTTCTTCAAAGAGAGAGTAGGCGCTACCGTGGCGGCGGGTGCGCGACGGGAACAGTCGGCTAGCCCCGCGCAACGCGGCGAGCGCTACGCGCTATTCTCCAAGGAACATATGCAAGCGCTGGTGGACAGCGCGAACCAGGATTCGCAGTTCCGTTCCGATGGCGCCGACACGAGTCTAACGACATCGTTGACGCTTCTGCTAGACGACGCTGAAGACGCCTGGACGGTGAAATTCGTCCAGGGCGCCATCTCGGACCTGAAACATGGTGACGGCGGCGAATT
This sequence comes from Binatia bacterium, assembly GCA_050735675.1. GTDB lineage: Bacteria > Desulfobacterota > Binatia > UBA9968 > UBA9968 > DP-20. Next base: position 18,379 of record JBOHVN010000174.1, read on the forward strand.
CATGATCAGCGGCACGGCGGAGTGGTGGAACGCGGTATTCAGCAATCGCATCGATGCATTTCTAGCGACGCAGCAGGGAAAACTAAAGCTCAAACGCGGCGACCTGGCGCAGTTGTCGCGCTGGTACAAACCATTTCAGAGGGCATTTGCGATATGGCAAACGATACCGGTTCAGTAGGATTTTTTGCGGCGGAGATTTTGGCGAAAACGGCGGAGCGCCAGCCGCAAAAAACTGCACTCATTGCCAAGGAAGAGAAAATCAGCTTTGCCGCGCTCAATCAGCGAGTGCTAGCCTTGGCCGCGCATCTGCAGCAAGAAGGGATTCGCCAGGGCGATCGCGTGGGGGTTTTGCTGCCCAACTCGACGGCGATACCGCTCAGCTATTACGCCACGCAGAAGATCGGCGCCGTCAGCGTCATCCTGGACGCGCGGCTCAAGGGAAAAGAGTTGCAGGGCGTTTTGCAAGACGCCGATCTGAAGCTGCTCGTTGTCCACAGTCAATTGTATCCGGAAGAAGTGTTCAAAGAAATGACCGCCATCCCGTTGTGGATTGTCAACGGCGAAGGCGATCGCAGCTTCGAGAAACGATTTTCAGCGCCGGCACGGACGGTTTCGCGGCCAAGTTTGAATGCTGACGATGACGCATTGATTCTCTACACGTCGGGAACCACCGGCGAGCCTAAGGGCGTCGTATTGAGTTATCGTAATCTGGTGCAATACCCCATGGTCATGCGCGAAAACGCCGTCACCGATTCGTCGACCATGCGCGGCTGTATTTTGCCCATGTCGCATATCGTCGGTCCGGTGCTCTGCAACGAGTTGGCCGAACGGGGCTACACGCTGGTGATCTTCGACCAGATCAATCCGATCACGCTTTTGGAGGGGATTCAAAAATATCGGGTGAATGTTTTCGAGAGTGTGCCGATCGTGTTTCAGCTCATGCTCGGCGTGAAGAATCTCGCCAGCTACGACACCAGCAGCATGAAGATTGCGGCGATGATGGGCACGAGCATTCCGTTGCCGTTGTTGCGCGCGTTTCAAGCCGCGCAACCCCATATCAAAGTCATTCAAGGTTACGGCTTGACGGAAACTTCGCCGATGATCACGCTCGTCGAGCCGGACAAAGCCGAAGCGAAAATGGGCAGCATCGGCCGCGCCGTGCCGGGCGTCGAAGTGAGAATCGTCGATGAAAACGGCCAGGAACTTGGCGCCGACGAACCCGGCGAGATCATCACCCGCGGCCCGCATGTGATGAAAGGCTACTTCCGCCGGCCCGATGCGACCGCCGAGCGCATCCGCGACGGCTGGCTCTATACCGGCGATGTGGGCAAGCGCGGCGCCGACGGCTATTATTATCATCTCGGCCGGCGCGACGACATGATCATCACCGGCGGGATGAACGTCTATCCTGCCGAAGTCGAGAACCTGATCTACACCCATTTGGGCGTGCAAGAGACCATCGTCTTCGCCATTCCCGACGCCAGGCGCGGCGCGGTGATCGGCGCGGCGATTGTGCCGCGCCCCGGCGCAAGCGTGAACGAAAGAGAACTGCTGGGGTTTTTGCGCGCCAATCTGGCAAACTTCAAGGTGCCGGACAAAATAGTCGTTCGCGAATTCTTGCCGCGCACTTCGTCCGGTAAGACCATGCGCGATGCGAAAACCTTGCTGGCGAATTAGAAGGGTCGCCCCCATGACAGAAGACGCAGCCCGCACGGTCGTCTTGGCCGTGATCGAGCAGCGTAGCGGATTAAACTTTCTCCGCGGGTCGCCCTGCTGGGCGCCAGATCTTTTAACATTCACCTAGAAGAGATTTCCCACAAAATCACGGTTTCATGAATCTTTGGCCAACTCCGCCTGATCCGCTTCCGTCGCTCGAAGGTTCCATCCATGTCTGGGCCGTGGCGCTGAACGACGCGCAATTTGATGCACGATCGCGGCCGAGCCGGCTTTCGCCCGAAGAACAAGCGCGCGCTGAACGATTCAAATTCGCCAAAGACCGAAGGCGCTATAGGGTCGCTCATGTCGCGCTGCGAGAAATTCTGGCCGGTTATTTAAAAGTGGCGACGGAAGATCTGCAGATTGTTGACGGTCAGAACGGCAAGCCACAGTTGGCGGCAGGGCTCGCAAGCAGCGGCGTCGAGTTCAACCTTTCTCACTCTCACGAACGAGCGCTGATTGCGGTGACTCAGGGGCTTGTCGTGGGCATTGACGTCGAGTTTGTCAAAAACGAATTTGGATTTCACGACATCGCGGAGCACTTCTTTACGCAGCGTGAAGTGTCAGCCTTGCACGCGCTCCCGCCGCCGCTGCAGCGCCAGGCTTTTTATAAATGTTGGACGAGCAAAGAGGCGTTCTTAAAAGCCAAAGGCACGGGCTTATCGGGCGCGCTCGACGAAGTCGAAATTTCATTAACGACCGCCCACCGCGTCGCAATTGACGCCTCAGTGGACGGTTGGTCGTTGACGGAACTCAATCCCGGCGATGCCTATGAGGGAGCGCTGGTTGTCGAAGGCGAGGCAATGCCGATTCAACGCTATCGGTGGCAAACTACCAGTTGAAGTTTTTTTCACAGAGCCTCCTCACGGTTGGTTTTACGCTGAATGCCGTCGATGACTGCAAGGGACGAAATGTAGTTATCGACCCTGATTTTCAGAGAGGCATGTGGGCGACTATTTTGACTTGACCGGTCAAACGCAAGCGCTTAGACTTGGGGGCTCATGTTTTCCGACCTGGCAAAATCCCGCAACATTCTTCTAGCCGCCGTAATTCTGCCTTTGATAGCGGCGGGGTTTATCGCTTTAAAATCGCTAAGCTCATCGAACCAACAATTTGGCCCGGGTGCCGAAAGCGATCGCTCAGCGCGCTCAGACGCGATTGGTCGAATGAATGAATCCCTCGCCAAGGACCGCAAGCTGCTCGCCGGTTACGAGCAGGAACAATCGCAGTTGAGGCTTGAAGTCATCAATCGGCGAAAGCTCTATCAGGACGGCCGGATCTCGAAGGATCAAGTTCATGAGGCCGAAATGTCGTTTATCTCAGCGTTAAAGCGCGTGTATGAGATGCGTCACACCGTGTTGGAGGCCGATATTGCCATCACCGAGGCCGTTTTGGGTGAAAAGGTTGCGCGCCTGCCAGTGCTGCCCGTGAACGGCTACAGTGAGACCAGTGATCTGGCGCGCTTTAATGGCGGTTTCAAATGGTCACTAAAGGAAGCGCCACGGATCGAGCGATACTTTTCTCAAACCTTCCGCCGGCGCTTGCCCGTGACTGCGATGGGCCAGTCGCAGACCCACAACCGATTGCGCTTCGATCACCGCGATGCCATGGACGTCGCGCTTCATCCCGACAGTGTCGAAGGCAAAGCGCTCATCGCTCACCTGCGCAAAGCGGGCATACCGTTCACGGCGTTTCGCAGCGCGGTCGCCGGCACTTCCACGGGGCCGCATATTCACATCGGCAGGCCGTCCGGCCGACTTGCGCATTGATTATTTGCAGCTTCTGCTCCACGGCCCCGAAAGACGGTGAGTTCCAAATCATCGCGTGGCCATGTCACAACTGCGGCAAACGTACCGGCCGGTTGACGCGCAGTGCTTGACCCGGAGAATTATAGTTTTAAACTCGGGCATTTATTTATTAGAGATCAGGTGGAATTTGCTCGATGCGCTTTTTGACGCTGGCGAGTTTGGCGAGATTTGCTGCAATCCTGCTGTTTTGGTCGGACTCCGGCAGCGCACAGAAATACGAAAGGCACGCGCAGATTCGGTCGGCAGTGGACCGACGCAGTGGCGCGAGTGAAACTGAACTCGCGCTCTCTCGCAGCGACGTTATTCAAAAAATAAAAAAGACCAGGGCCGGCGCCGAGAAGCTGTTAGCCCTGCGCGAAGCTGAGCGCCAGCGCCTCGGCGAAGAATACCAGCGCCGGCGCGACTTCTATCGCCAGGGCTTGATTGCGCGCGACGATGTGCTCCGAGCTGAACACGCTTTGGCGGAGGCTAGGCTGCGAGTCGACCAAGACAAGCGCTGGCTCGCAGAAACTGGCATGGCGATTACCGAAGCTACCATGCGCGATGAGCTGTTGCGCTTACCGGGACTTCCCGTCGGAGGCTACAGAGAAACCCATACGCTCCTGCGCTTCAACGGCGGCGCGCTGTGGTCGCTTGGCCAGGTCGCCAAAATCGAAAGGTTCTTCAAGGAGACATTCAGTCGCTCATTGCCGATCAGCGCACTGGGACAAACACCGACGCATGACCGCTTGCGCTTCGATCATCGGGACGCGATGGATGTCGCGCTTCATCCGGATAGTGAGGAGGGACAATCCGTGTTGAATTTTCTTCGTCAGGCGGGGATTCCATTTGTCGCCTTCAGGAATGCCGTCCCAGGCTCGTCGACCGGTGCGCATATACATATCGGTAAGCCCTCGCCGCGGCTTTGATTCCGTCGGCCGAGGTCAGAGGAGCCGGCAACAGAGGCTTTCATTGCCCTAAGGGATTTTGGAGTAATGGCGCAAGCTTCAGTTCCGCTACCGGCATCGACCGTGGTGCTCATCCGGCCTGAGCGCGACGGTGGTTTTGAAATCTACCTTAACCGCAGACCGGATCAGATGGACAGTTACGCCGGGGTGTACGTTTTTCCGGGTGGCAGAGTCGAGAAGAGCGACTACTCGACGGCGATGATCGGTTTGACCCGCGGTCTGACTCCGCGGGAAGCTCAGCAGAAACTCGGTTCAGACTTGCAGGCCGAAATTTGTCTAGCTCACTGGGTCGCGGCCGTCAGGGAACTTTTCGAGGAAGCGGGTATCCACTTTTTTCTTAACAACACCGCCATGGATCTGGCGCCGGAAGGTCTTGCCGAGCGCTTAGCCGGCAAACGAGCGGCTCTTCAGCGCGGTGAAATCGATTTACCGAATCTCTTAACGTCCGAAGGGCTATATTGCGACGTGGCGCGGCTCAATTATTTTTTCCATCGCATCACGCCGGAGCATTATACCGTACGGTTCGATACGCGCTTCTATCTGGCGGCATTGCCGCCGGATCAGCATCCGCTGCACGCCTCCGAAGAGGTCTCTGAAAGTCTATGGATCGCTCCCGCCGCCGCTCTCGAACGGGCCGAAGCAGGTGTTTTTCGCATGATGCCACCGACGTTGGCCGTGTTGCGCAGCCTAAGCAGTTACGTTTCCTGGGAGAATCTGAGCAAGGCGTTCACGCTGGGCTAACTTGCCATAAAAAATATAACTGGCAACATAATCAGGCGTAATTGCCGGGCACGAGTTCAGCTTAACCTGTCAAGTTGTCCCGCTGCCTTCGTGATTTTTTGATTAGTTACAGCGCCCCAGCTGCTTGGCATTCCCCTTGCCGTTAGGTGGTTTGACGGGTCACCATTAATTGCCCGTGGGACGGCAATATGTTATGTATTCAGGGATGTTAACAAGCCGAGCTGCTCACGAAGCCTGCCAGGTATCCATAGACCCTTAAATTCGTCTAATCACAAGCGTCTATGAGTAATGCATCGCCCTCTATCGGGTCCGTCGCCTATTTTTCCATGGATGTGGCGGTAGATTCGCAGATTCCCACCTATAGTGGCGGTTTAGGTGTCTTGGCGGGCGATATGCTGCGGTCGGCGGCCGATTTGGAGCTTCCGATGGTCGCGGTGTCGTTGGTGCACCGCAAGGGCTATTTCGACCAGCGGCTTGACTCTCAAGGTAACCAGCTCGAAAGCCCGGCCGAGTGGTCGCCCGAAATTCATCTAGAACGGCTGGCGCCAAAAGTCACCATCCCCATTGAGGGGCGAGATGTGTACGTCGGCGCTTGGCGATACCTGTTTACGGGTACCACCGGCCATACGGTGACGCTGGTTTTCCTCGACACCGACCTCGAGGAGAATAACCCCGCGGACCGCGGCCTTACCGACTTTCTTTATGGCGGCGATCAGCGTTACCGGCTGTGTCAAGAAGCAATTCTGGGATTGGGCGGCGTCGCCATGCTGCGCGCGCTCGGCTATGCCGATATTCAAATTTTCCACATGAACGAGGGCCACTCGGCTTTCGTCACGCTGGCGCTTTTGGAAGATCTGGGAGGGTCGCTTCTCCATAGACGTTTTTCGGAGACCGAAGTCGAGGCCGTCGGTCGACGTTGCGTATTTACGACTCATACTCCGGTGCCTGCAGGACACGACCGCTTCCCTGCCGATCTCGTCTATCAAGTCCTCGGCGAGCAGCGCGCCAGCGTGCTCGCACGATTGCAGTTACTAAACGGTTCTCTTAACATGACCGAACTGGCGTTGCGCCTCTCCGGCTTCGTTAACGGCGTATCGATGCGTCACGGCGAAGTGTCGCGCAGCATGTTTCCCAATCACGGTATCGGCGCGATTACCAACGGCGTGCACGCCGGGACGTGGACGGCCGCTCCTTTTGCTGCGCTGTACGACCGCTATTTTCCCCACTGGCGAAACGATAATTGTTATCTGCGCTATGCCGTCGGCATTCCTCACTCGGAAATCCAACAGGCGCACGGCCGAGCAAAAAAAGAGCTCCTCCATCAAGTCAGGTGGCTGACCGGCAGCCAACTCGACGAAAAGGTTTTTACCCTTGGCTTCGCCCGCCGCGCCACTGGTTATAAACGCGGCGATTTACTGTTTACAAACATAGACCGGCTTAAACACATCGCTCAACAAGCGGGGCCGATCCAGCTCATTTACGCCGGCAAGGCGCATCCGCGGGACGAAGGCGGCAAAGAAATCATTCGGCGGATTTTCGAAGCGGCGGCGGCGCTTGCCAAAGACGTGCGAGTTGTTTACCTGGAAAATTACGACATGGCGTTAGGCAAATTGCTTTGTTCCGGCGTCGATGTTTGGCTCAATACGCCGCTACGACCCCAGGAAGCGTCCGGCACCAGCGGGATGAAGGCGGCGCTCAACGGCGTGCCCAGCTTTAGCGTTCTCGACGGCTGGTGGATCGAAGGTCACGTCGAAGGAGTGACGGGATGGGCGATCGGCGACCTCAGAGACACGGAAAACGATTCGAGCGCGGAAGCGGCCTCGCTCTATGAAAAGCTCGAGCGCCTGATTCTGCCGCTCTATTACAAGGAATCCGACAAGTACGCGCAAGTCATGCGTTCGGCGATTGCGCTCAATGGATCGTTCTTCAACACGCAACGCATGATTTGGCAGTATGTGCGAAATGCATACGCACGCGCCGGCGCCAAACCGATGCGAGCGTTGGACTAGCGTCTGAAAATTTCCCGCATTCGGCTCGGTCAACGTTTGGGCCGACTCGCTTTCGCCTCCGCCCAGTCAATAAATTCTTTTAGCTGCTGAAAATAATTGTCGCCGCCGACGATATAAGTATCGTTGTGACTGGCACCGGCGATGGCGAAAAATCTCTTCGGCTCCGGCGCCGCATCAAAGACGGCTTTGCCGTGGCTGAACGGCACGATTTCGTCGCGATCACCGTGCAGAACGAGCAACGGCACTGTGATTTGTTTGATCTTCGCCACAACATCGTAGCGCGTTTGCAGCAAAGACCCGATTGGCAAGAATGGCAACACGATACGGGCCATTTCGGCAATCGAGATGAACGGACTCTCCAAAATCAATCCCTGACTGTCGAAGCGAGTTGCCATCTCCGCGGCGACGGCGGCGCCCAAGGAACGACCGAATAGAATTGTCTTGCCGCCGTTGGCGCCGAGTTTCTTACGCAGGAGGTCGACCGCTGCTTCACCGTCCAGATAAGTCCCTGCTTCCGAGGCGCGCCCTTCGCTCAGCCCATAGCCTCGGTAGTCGAAGATAAAGACATTCACTTTTACCTTGTCGTGCAACAGTTTGATATTGTCGACGCGGTGGCTGATGTTGCCGGCATTGCCATGAAACCAAACTAGGGTGGAGCGGGCCTGTCGATGAGGAATGAACCAACCATTGAGCCGAACGCCGTCGCGCGTTGTAAAGAAGATATCTTCGAATTGGAGGCCAACCTGCCGAGGCGTACGCGCGACCGTCGGGCTTGGATGAAAAATCATGCCCTCTTCGATACGGCAGGCAGTGGGAAGAGCGAACAAAGCCACAAAAAAGAGCGCCCGTAAAAAGTGCGGCTCGCAGGCTAACATTCAAGCAAGAAACTGTGCCGCAGGATGTTTTGTCGAAAGCACAACGTCCGACGCAATTCTAATCCGATCCGGTCAGTGTTTCTGTTCACCGCGAAGCTTCCACTCGAGTCCATCGATGTTACATTCGACGCTGGCCTGGAGAATGCCGGCGGCCACGCCCACAGTATCCATCGTTTTCTGCCGTCGCCAAAGATAGCCAAGACCCGGACCAAAGCCGCCGCGCCCTTTTTCGTCGTCATCTGGCGGCGCGCCGGGCAGCAAGCGTACGTCGAATTCTTCGAGGCAAACCTCCGAGAGCTGCGGGTAATGTCGTTCGAGAATCTTTCGCATGGCGTTGTCGACCGCATGAACCGGCCCGCGTCCGCTGGCGGCAACGAGATGCTGTGCTCCGAAGACTTCAATCAACACGGTCGCTTCCGTCGCCGTCAGGTCGGATGACTGGGCTTGAAAGTCGACTTGATCGTCGATTTTACAACGCAACACACGGAATGGCTTCAGATAATCGTCGCGGTTACGAATCGATATCAACTCTAAGGACGCCCATGCGCCTTCGAGCCGAACAAAGATTTCCTTAAGATCCCTTGTCATTTCTTCCCACGTTTTCGAGCGCTCGAATCGAGAAAATCTAGGTCCGACGGTATTATAGCCCTGATATGAGTAGGCGCCAGGGGCATCAAGTCGCCCGCGAGACGCAACCAGGTTAGCTTAAATCTTTTCACGCCTTTGTAACTCTGGTATCATTTATCCAAGACGATGGAAAATAGCGCATCGGACAACCGCTTACAAAAGTTTTTCCTGAAAGTGGTACGCCAGAGCTTTTGGCAACTGGGAATTTACGATGCTACCGTGGCCGACTATGTCGCCGACGTGCTGGCAGACTTTGCCCGGGCCGATAGTCTGTATCGATTTCGCAGCCGCGGCGGGCGCCGCGTAGATAACGTGACGGAAGTATTGGCGCCGCGACCGGCGGGCGCCGCGGACGAAACCGATGTTTTGCGCGAGCGCTCTTTGCGCAAGTACACGGGCGATTACGCTTTGTTTATGAGCGGAATTTTTCGTAAGCATGTGGAAGGAAGCGGCTCGCTCGAATATTATATTCAGGAAGGCAGCCGCTCGTACTGGACGGTTTCCGAGCTCGATCTCTCGCTCTATCGCACCGGCTATTTCCTTTACCAGGAGCTTTCCAAGAAGTTCGAATACTATTCCGGCGCGCTCGATTACACGCGGAAAGCCTACTTTGCGCCGGCTCCGGGCGAAGATCCGTTCGCCGGTTTTGTGCGGCAGATCGAAGGTTGGATGAAAGTGAATATTACGGAAAACTAACTTGTCGCTAGTTTTTCAAAGCCCGTCGCGCTCGCCTGCTCATTCGAACTCCCCGATCGTGAAAAATCTACGCATGTTGCTTCTCGCCACGCTTCTTTGCGCCGCTGTGTCAGCCGGTATCCTGCTCTACCATGTTGTTTTTGCGATGCCGGTCGATGGCGTCTATCCGGCGCAAATCCGTGTGGAGCAGGGTGATTCATTGGCTGCCGTGGTGCGCAAGCTGCGCGATCAAAAACTCATTTCCAATGGCTTTTTGTTCTCGCTTTGGGCGCGATTGAGCGGCGCCGAAAAAAAAATCCATCAAGGGCTTTATCGCTTCGAGTCCAGCGCGCCGCCGCGCGAGGTTTTGGACCGGCTGGTTAGCGGTAGAGGAATCTTCCAAACCGTCACCATCCCGGAAGGTCTGACCGTGAACGAGATTGCAACGCTGCTCGACAAGATGCAGATCGCCGACAAGGAAAATTTTCTCGCCGAAGCTGCCAATCCATCGCTCCTAACAACGCTCGGCTTGCACGAGAAGGGGCTCGAGGGCTACTTGTTTCCGAGCACCTATCACTTTACGCCGTCCACGCCGGAGAAGGACATTATTTTGACGATGGCCGAGCACTTTCGCAAAATATCGCTGCCGTTATTGAATCACAGGGACGGCGCCAATTCCTTGACCTCGCACGAAATTATCACGCTCGCCTCGATCATCGAAAAGGAAACCGGGATCGACGCCGAGCGATCGCTGGTTTCAGCGGTGTTTCACAATCGGTTGAAGCGCCAAATGCCCCTGCAAAGCGATCCCACGGTGATTTACGGGATAAAGGATTTCAACGGCAATCTGACGCGGAAACATTTAAACGATCCGACTCCCTACAATACCTATCGGATCACGGCGCTGCCGCCGGGACCGATCTGTAACCCGAGCCTTGCATCGATCCGGGCCGCGCTTCAACCTGCGCCAGTTTCTTACCTTTACTTCGTGTCCAAGAATGACGGCACGCACTTGTTCTCCGAGACGATCGAGGAACATAATCAAGCGGTAAAAACCTATCAACCTGTCCGCGAGCTGTCGCCACGCCGCGGCAAGTCGCCGGCGCGGCGCTAGTGATTCGCAAGCTTCAGCCGCCAACGGCAACGTGTTATAGTTGGCGCAATGCAGGTGTTGTCTTCCCGCTCAACCGATCGCGAACGACCTGAGAGTCGGGTCCATCGTTTAGTCGCCCGTCTAAGCCACCACGTGTTGTGGGATTCGCTGCTGCTTTTTGTGCCGCCGGCGGCCGCGTTGATTTACGTCATCGCGCTCTTTTTTCAAGCGGCGTGGTTGAGCCGAAACGCCGCGGTCCTGGCGGTGACTCTCATTGTTGCGATCGGCGCACTGGCCGTGTTGCTGCGGCGCCGGCCGCGTGTCCCAAGCGTGCGTTCCGCCGCGCGCTTAATGGATCAGCAGTCGGGCGCGAAGGATCATTTTCTCACGTTGGCGACCGTCGACCCGGCAAACCAGCCGGCTTCGTTTGTAGCGCGGCTACGCCGGCAAACCGAATGGTTTCTCGATCGAGTGGAACTCAAGCGCGATTTTCCCTATCGGCTCAAACGCTCGGCCTACTGGTCTTTCGGCGGTTCGCTCGTCGCCGCTATTTTGATCCATTTGTTGCTGCCGCTGGGTCTGCCTGGGCGCGATGCCGCGGCCGTGCCCCAGCGCTTGCGTGAGCTGGCGAAACAGATGGCGGTAGAACCAGAGCTTCGGGCACTGGCCAATGAACTTGAGGCGATTGCCGCGACGTTCGATGATCCAAAAATTTCTGCCGAAGAAAAACAAGCGCTGGCGCAACAGATGAAACAGAAGATCGAGAAGCAGCAAAAAAAAGAGGAGCAAAAGGACAATCGTGATCTGCTCGCCCAAGCGGCGAGCGCGCTCAGCGGCCAGGAACAGCAACAAGCGTCGAGCGGACAACAGCAGAAGGAACAACAGAAGGGTGCCGGCGGAATTCAAACCAACGCGCCGCAGGACGGTCGGGGCGAGAACAAGCAAAGCCAGGGCGGCAGCGGGGATGGCAAAGGCGAGTCGAGCGCGCAGTTGAGTCAAGGAATGGACCAAGGAAAGTCCTCGCAACCAAATCCAAAACAACCGGGGCAAGATAAGCACCAGTCGGGTGACGTTAAAAATAATCAAAGCCAACCGGAACCGAATCAGCCCGGCAATGATCCCGACAAAGAAAAGCCCGGTAAAACTCAAGGCGGATCGAAAGAGGGTGCCGGCAAACAACAAGCGTCTACCGAACCCCCGCCCCAAGGCGGGCCTCCTGCCGAACGTTTTTACAAGGCGGGCGAGGGCAAAGAGGGTCTCAAAGGCGCGGGCTATGTAACCGTGCAATTGCCGGAGGAAGTCGCGGCCGACGCCAAAGGCGAAAGTCGCGCCACAAAAGACTCAAGGAACAATCGGACTCGAACGCAGGTTCCGGTGAGTAATGTGCCGCTGCCCGTCCACGTACCGAACGCTCCGACCGAGAAGCAACCGGTACCCATCGAATACCGCAGCATTATTCGTTGACCAAGAGAAGGAGTTTAATGGATCCGGAACAATTTCAGCAAACGTTTCGACATCTCGAGGCGGAAGTGCAAAAGGTCATCGTCGGCCACGATGACCTCATTCGAAAAGTTTTGATTGCTTTTTTTGCCGGCGGGCATGTGCTGCTCGAAGGGGTTCCCGGACTGGGCAAGACTCTGCTTGTCAAATCTTTGAGCCAGACGCTGGGACTGTCGTTCAAGCGAATTCAGTTCACGCCGGACTTGATGCCGTCGGACATCGTCGGCACCGAAGTGCTCACCGAGAACAGCGGGCGGCGCGAATTCCAATTCAAGCGCGGACCGATCTTCGCGCACGTCGTACTGGCCGACGAGATCAATCGCGCGACGCCAAAGACACAATCGGCGGTGCTCGAAGCGATGGAAGAAAAGCAAGTCACGGTTTTCGGCGACTCCCATATTCTCGAGTCACCCTTCATCGTCCTAGCAACGCAAAATCCGATCGAACTCGAAGGCACCTACCCGCTGCCGGAAGCGCAACTCGACCGATTCTTTTTTAAGCTGCTAGTGACGTCACCCGCGCCGGCCGAGCTCAAAGAAATTCTAAGACGCACGACCGGAGCCGTGAGCGCCGAAGTCTCGGCGGTTCTCCCCGAGAACGGCGGCCAGCGGGTCAACGACATGCAACGGCTGCTGCGCCAGGTCATGATCGCGCCGCCCATCGAGGACTACGTCGTCCGCTTGGTGCACGCAACGCAGCCCGACACGGCCAACGGCGGCCCATTGAAGAACTCGGTGAAGCAGTACATCCGCTTCGGCTCAAGTCCGCGCGGCGCGCAGGCGGTCATTCTCGGCGCTAAGGGCAATGCCCTGGCCGAAAACAGAGTGCACGTGAGCTATGAAGACGTCGAGCGAATTATTTTTCCCGCGCTGCGCCACCGCATCATTCTGAACTTCCAAGCCGAGGCCGAAAATATCACGACGGATCAAGTGATTGGTGAAATCGTCAAGCAGGTGCCGCGCAATTAGATGTTTTCTCGCCTAGCATTTTTCGCGAAGTCACGGGATCTTGTTCTTGATCAGCGGGATTGATTTTAAATAATCCGCGATCGCCAGCGCGTCTTCTTTTGTCATGTCTTTGTAGCCGTGCGTGGTGCCTTGGATGACTTCGTACATGAGGCCTTGCACGTTGTCGAAATCCGGTTTCGTGCCGGTGCGGAGGATCTCGGCGATTTCCTCGCGCTTCCAACTGCCGATGCCGGTTTCCTCATCCGGTGTGATATTCGGCACGGCTTCGCCCAGCGGGCCGATATCTTGGCCCGCGCCCGCCAGGTAAAGCGATTGCTTCGGCACGCCGAGGGAATTTCGCGGCGTGTGGCAGTCGCCGCATAGTGAAACATGATCGACCAAGTAGCGCCCGCGTTCAACGCCGGCTTTGGGCGCCTGCGGCGGTGAAGTGCTGAAGCGGCCGAATAGTTTGAGATAAGCAAAAGTTCCCACACTGCGCATGAATGGCACCCAGGTTTTGAGTTCCGGCGTAGGCTTTTTCACCGGCTTGAGCGTTCGGAGAAACGCGATAAGCGCCCTTAAGTCCTCTTGAGCCATGCCGGAATATTTTTCGTAGGGCATGACCGGCAAGATCCGGCTGCCGTCGCGGCGGATACCTTTGATCATGGCGTCGAGAATTTGTTGATCGGACCAGGCGCCTAAGCCGGTTTCTTTGTCCTGAGTGATGTTGGTGCTGTAGACCGTTCCAAATGGAATCGGAAAGGGACGCGCGCCGGCGTGCGGCGTCTCTTTTGGCACCGTGTGGCAGGCGCACCCGCCGGCGCCGGCGAATATATACTGGCCCTTGGCAACCAGTTCTTTATTTTGGGTCTGGGCGTCGGCGGAGTCAGGAAAAAACACGGGAGTGGCCAAGCCAGCTACCAGCCAAAACGTCAGCGCGCGAAGTTGATGCGAAAATGTCATGGCTTGCGGACGGCCTCCTCGCGATTTTGTTTGTCGAGCTGCTGAAGTAGCGCATAAAAGGATTGATTGATCGGCGCCGTTTCACCGGCTTGCCGCAATAATTTCACCACGATGCCGTTAAAAGCCTCGTACTCGAGTGGTTTTCGTGCTTCCAAGTCCTGCAGCATGGACGGTTTGAAAGCGCCCAAGCCGCGTGAAAATGCGATCGTCTCATCAACCAGAGAACGCGCCAGCTCGACAGCGCGCGCGCGCGCCGCGGCCTGCACTTCGACCATGCAGTCGACGGCAAGCTGAGTCAATGTTTCAGACTCGACGATTTGTTTCACGTTGGCGCCGGTCAAACAGCTGATCGCACAGAACGGCGCATTCCATAATAACTTGGCCCATTGAACGGTCTGAATGTTCGCGCTGATCGCGCAGGTAATGCCGGCGGCGGACAGTGTTTGTTCAATGAGATCGGCGGCCGCGCCGACAGCGCCATCGAGCCGGCCAAAAATGATTTTGCCGCCGTTGGAGTGGCGAATCACGCCAGGCGAATCGAGCTGCGCGCCGATGTAAACGACCCCGGCAAGAGTTCGCTGCTCGCCCCATAGGCTTGCGAGATTCTCCGCGTTATCGACGCCGTTTTGCAAAGAGAGAATCATCGTGCCGTCGCCGATCAGCGGTGCGAGAGCCTTTGCCGCCGTCTCCGTGTCGTAAGACTTGACGCAGAAGAGCACAAGATCGGCCCCCGTGAGCTCATCGGGGCGATCGGTGAAAACAGCCCGCTCGACCTGGAGATTTTCGTTCGGGCTGTCGATTCGTAATCCGCTCCGGCGCATGGCCTGAAGGTGATGGCCGCGAGCGATAAAAATAAGCTCGTGCCCGGCGGCCGCGAGCCTTGCTCCGAAATAACCGCCCACGGCGCCGCTGCCCATTACCGCGATTCGCATGGTCGTGACTTTATTCTCGGGTGTCGATGATGTCAATTTGGCGGCGGCTTAAGCTTTTTCTAGCGATATGATATGAAACCCACCGATGGAAAAGATCGATCCGCAAGAAGATCACGAGCGTCTGAGCGAGTTTTGTCCCGGTGAGCGGGTGACGTTTAAAGGCAAGCCCTATATCATTCAACGTCGCACCACGCTCGCATCCGGCGAAGCGGCCGTGGTGCTGCAAGGCGAGAGGGAACAGTTCGTGATCAGCGCCAAGCAGTTTCTCGCCGGCGTTCAAGCTTGAAAACCAAACGAGTTGAGTAAGGAGCACATCATGGGGAAGATCCGTTTGACATTGGCCTGCTGGGACTACGACCGCACGCGCGCGCTGCAGGACGGCCGAGTCGAGGTGGAGGGAGTCGATCTCACTTATTTACCGCTGCGGGTCGAAGAGACGTTTTGGCGCATGCTGCGCTACGGCGAGTTCGACGCCGCTGAAATGTCCACCGGTTCTTTTCTCATGTCGCGCGACAAGGGCGCACCGCGTTTGATCGGCATTCCGGTTTTTCCATCGAAAACTTTTCGCCACTCGTGCATCTACATCAACACTGATTCAGGGATCAAAAAGCCCGCCGATATGGCGGGCAAGCGGGTCGGAGTTCCCGAGTATCAGATCACCATGGCGACCTGGGCGCGCGGCATCCTGCAGCACGAGTACGGCGTGGCGCCGGAAAAGATGAAATGGTTCACCGGCGGCGAAGAACATCCGGGGCGCCAGGACAAGGTCAGGCATAGTCTGCCGCCGAACATCGATATCCAGCCGATCCCGGCGGACAAGACGCTTTCAGGCATGCTCGAGCGCGGCGAAATCGACGCCATGATCTCGGCGCATATGCCGTCGCCGTTCGTGCGCCGCCACCCGAAGGTGCAGCGCTTGATCCCAAACTTTCGTGATGTGGAGCAGGACTATTTCAAGCGCACGAAGATCTTCCCGATCATGCATACGATCGTTATGCGTGAAGAGGTTTACGAAAAGCACCCCTGGATCGCTCAGAGCCTTTTTAAGGCGTTCGAAGAATCGAAGCGGCTTTGTCAGGAGGCGATGTATGAGTTCTCGGCGCTCAAGTATATGCTCGCCTGGTCGATCGATGAGATGGAAAAAGAGCGGGAAATCTTGGGACCGGATGCCTGGGCCTACGGATTGGAGGCCAATCGCCACATATTGGAAACTCTGGTGCAGTACACCCACGAGCAGGGTTTGATCGGCAAGCGTATTGACATTGATTCGCTCTTCGCCAAGAGTACGCTGGAGGAATTTAAGATTTAAATTTAACAGAGCGCTCTTCGTCGGCAAATCTTTATGGCAGAAGAAAAAACCCCGGCATTTGAAGAAACCAAATGGTGGATTGATCGCGGCCCGGTCAAGGAGCGGGAAAACACCGCCGAGCCGGTTAAAGGGATCATCGAGAAGTGGGCCTATGAGCTGCTCAAGAACTACAATCAAGACCAGGCGGCGAAGAATCTGGTCGACATCAATGCCAAACTTCTCAATGGTCTGTCGGTGGCGCCCGGCGAATGGGGCTATTACTCGTTGGAAGTGGGCAACTATCCGACTGACAAGTTAGCTAAAATCAAAAACGGTCTGCCCTTGCCCCCCGGTGCTCGCGGCATCGTCATTGACGCCGGTTATTCCGTCCGGGCGATTATCACCGCCGAGCCGGCGGGCGAGCGTTACGTCGATATTAACTTCACCGACGCGCCTTCGTTGGATTACTGGGTGAAGGGTCAATTGGTGGAAGAGCGTGTCTATTCAAACGTCGGCGAAGCGCTCAAGCGCATTCGCCCCGAGCTGCCTCGTTATCTACTCTCCTCCCAAGAATCTTAATGGCAGCCGCAGGTGTGCGGTGTACATGCGCAGCCGCCGGCTGCGGCACAGGCTTCCCGGCCGGCAGCGGGCGAGCGGAAAACCGAGAGCTGTTTTTCCAGCGCGCTGCTCTGGCATTTTGGGCAGGGGATCTTTTCGCGTGCCGAGAAAACAATGGTTTCGAAGCGGTGGTTACACTTGCGGCAATTGTATTCGAAAATCGGCATGGCTTTTCGCTCTGGTTAGGGTGTCGATCTCAAATCAAAAAAGTTCGTCACGCGCGCTTGGATCTCTTTTGTTTGACCGCTTCGCGCAACGGGTTATCGCGCGGAATCGGCTCCAGCGCGGTGACCTCCAGGCCGTAGCCGCGCAGTCCTACCAGATGCTTTTTGTTATTCGTCAATAGGCGCATCTTGCCGACGCCGATGTCGCGCAGGATTTGCGCGCCGATACCGTATTCCTTGAAGTCCGCCTGATAGATGAAGGAGCGGTTCATCTCCCGCTGCTGTTTCCCTTCGAGCCTGGGGTACGCGACTATGGCGGGGCGCAGTCCCCTGAGCTCCGGCCGCAAATATAGAATCACACCCTTGCCGGCTTTGGCGATGACTTCCATCGAACGTTGAATCACCGCGTTGGTATTGAGCAGCTCGAAACCGAATACATCGCCGGGGACATACTTGGTATGCACGCGCACCAACGTCTCTTCTTTGGGTGAAATGGTGCCCTTGATCAGCGCGAGATGTTCGCTCTGGTCGACGTGGGTGTGGTAGACCACGGCCTGAAACATACCGCCGACACGGGTCGGTAGCGGCGCGGCCGCGGCTCGATAAACCAAGGAATCGTAATTTAAGCGGTGTTGGATGAGGTCGGCTGTCGTCACCACTTTGAGTTTATGCTTCTTGGCGAAACGCATCAGGTCGGGTTGGCGCGCCATAGTGCCGTCATCCTTCATGATCTCGCAGATGACGCCGGCCGGCTTGAGGCCGGCGAGCCGGGCCAGGTCGACGGACCCTTCCGTTTGGCCGGCGCGCACTAAGACGCCGCCGTTGCGCGCGCGCAAGGGAAAGATATGGCCGGGGATGACCAGATCCTGGGGCTTGGCATCGTCGTCAATCGCGTCAAGGATCGTCTTTGCGCGGTCCGCGGCTGAAATCCCAGTGGTGATGCCGTTCGAGGCGTCCACGGATACGGTAAAGGCGGTGCCGAACGGCGAGGTGTTCTCCGATACCATCATCGTCAGGCCCAAGTGCCGAACTCTTTCTTCGGTCAGCGGCAGGCAGATTAGGCCGCGGCCGTAGGTGGCCATGAAATTGATCGCGTCCGGAGTGATCTTTTCCGCGGCCATGCACAGGTCACCCTCGTTTTCGCGGTCCTTGTCATCCATCAGGATGACCATACGGCCGCGTCGAATCTCGTCGATCGCTTCTTCAATCGTGGCTAGCGGCATGGGGCTGTACTTTACCATCTTGACCTAAGCTTTCAACCGGCGAGTTGACGGACACGGACATTAAGACTCTGGCAGGTTAACCGCTCGAGCGATCGTTGGCGTGGCCCTGTCGATGGGCCGAGCCTGGCATTTCAAGCCGCCAAGAAAGAAATCTGGAACAATCTGGATAAATGGATTGTCTAACCGTCACGGAGGTAATTCATGAGCGTGAAAAAACGATCCAAAGCGAAGTCGTCGACTCTTCGAAGCCGCGCGCCTTTTTGGACGCAGGGTGCGCCGCCGCGCAGCCCGATGGTCGAGGAAAAAGCGATGATGATCTTTCAGCCCGACATCCTGATCGACGCTCAATTTCAGTCGAGCCAGCGGAGGCGGTTTCATCTTGATCCCGAGAGAGTGCTGATGCTCGCGGTACTGCAGGACGCCGTGGTCTGTTTTCAGGAGCATGTCGCGGCTAAGTGCAAGCGCAAGCAGTCGATGCATCGCGAAGCTGAGGAATGGATCTCGAACCCGGATCGATCCTATCTGTTTGCGTTTGAAAACGTCTGTGAAGCACTGGGATTTGACGCTGATTACATGCGCGAGGGGCTGCTGCGTTGGAAGCGCGCGGCGCGGCTGGCCGGAGGCGAAAAGAGCACCCGACAAATCATCGGCCGGGTCGGAACCTAGCTGGCGCTGACTCACAAATCGTCGTTTAAAGATACGCTGCCCGCCGAGTGGCGCGCGCGGCTAGAAATGTAGGAGAAAAGTAGATGTCAAGGGATTTGATGCAGTCTAAGAGGAGTTTCAGCGTCTCATCGCTGGTGATCGGCAGCGCGCTCTGCGTGCTGGCGGGAGCCGGGATCGGCGGCACAATCGAGAATAATCAGGCGGCCGGCAGCACGGTGGCCGTGGCCGCGTCAGCGGAGACTTCTCGCAGCTTGCCGAATTTCGCCGAACTGGCAAAAAGAGTGGGACCTTCGGTCGTAAACGTTTCGACAACACAGGTTCGCAGGATGGCCCAGGACATGCCGTCACCCTTCGGGCCGGGCGATCCGCGCAACGATCTCCTGGAGCGATTTTTCGGCGGACGTATCCCGCGCGGCCCGCAGCAGCGGCAAGGGGTCGGCTCGGGATTTATCATCGACAGTAACGGCACGATTCTCACCAACTATCACGTCGTCGGTGAAGCGCAGAAAATTTCCGTGACCCTGTCGGACGGAAAGAGCTATGACGCCAAAGTGATCGGTAAAGATCAAACGACCGATATCGCCGTCATCAAGATCGATGCCGGGCGCGAACTTCCGGCCGTGACTCTCGGCGACTCCGACCGTCTCGAAGTCGGTGAGTGGGTAGTCGCGATCGGTAATCCTTTCGGCCTCGATCACACGGTCACTTCCGGTATCGTAAGCGCCAAGGGCCGCCAGATCGGCGCCGGGCCGTACGATAACTTCCTTCAAACCGATGCTTCGATCAATCCGGGAAACTCCGGAGGGCCGCTGCTTAACCTGCGCGGTGAAGTAGTCGGCATCAACACGGCCATCTTCAGTCAGACCGGCGGCAATATCGGTATCGGCTTCGCGATCCCGACCAACTCGGTGAAGGATCTACTGCCGCAACTAAAAGACAAGGGCAGAGTCGTGCGCGGTTACCTGGGCACGACGGTTCAGAAAATTACGCCGGAAATCGCTAACTCGCTCGGCATGAAGGAAAGCGGCGGGGCGTTGGTGGCTGATGTAGTGCAAGGCAGCCCGGCGGAAAAAGCCGGGATCAAGACCGGCGACATTATCGTCGAGTTCGACCGCAAGGAAATTAAAGATTCATCCGATCTCCCACCGGTGGTTGCGCGCATCACGCCGGGCACGACCGTGCAGCTCAAGGTCCTGCGCGAAGGCAAGCAGGTCTCGCTGCCGATCACGGTGGGCGAGTTAAAGGACAATGAAATTGTTGCTTCCAGCCAGGAGAGTGACCTGGGTTTGACCGTACAACCGCTAACTCCTGACATCGCTCAGAGCCTGGGTTTAGAACGCGCCGAGGGGCTGGTCGTTTCGTCCGTCAAGCCAGGGAGCGCCGCCGCGGACGCAGGATTGCGATCCGGCGACGTGATAACGCAAGTGAATCGACGCGCGGTGAAGAACCTGGCGGAATACAATCGTGAGATCGCACAAAACGAAAAAGGTAAACCGGTGCTCTTTCTCGTGCGCCGCGGACAATCGAGCCTGTTCTTAGCCTTGAAGCCCTGATTCGGTTCCAGTGCTAGTCTTGGTCGCTAAGCTAGCCGCTCAGCTTTCGGATTGCCGCGTAAGCCGGCGCCGAAAGCTGAGCGGCTTTTTTCGTGCCGCTTTCATCAGTTCGAAGGAATCTGCGTGGGCAATTCAATCGGCCGATTTTTCCTGCTAGATTGCTTTCCTTGAGGTCAGGAAGTTAGGAGTAGTTTCAATGAAAGTTGGCTTGATCGGCCATCGCGGCGCGGGGAAAACCACGATTTTCAACATGCTGACGGGTCTCCAAGCGCAAGTCGGCGGCTTTGGCGGCAAGGAAGAAGTGCACCTCGGCGTGATCAAAGTTCCCGACGCGCGCATCGACAAACTGTCGGAGATTCATAAACCGAAAAAGACCACCTACGCGGAGATTCGTTTTACTGATTTTCCGCCCAGTCAAGGCGAGGAAGATCTCAAATCGAATAACGCGTTGATCACGCAAATGCGCGAAGTCGACGCAATCACGTTGGTTCTAAGGGATTTCGAGGCCGACGCCCAACCTTTAAAGGAATTAGATGCCCTGCTCACCGAAATGATTCTGGCCGATCTTACCGTAGTCGAAAACCGGCGCAGCCGCCTCAAAAAAGAAAAGGCCCGTCCGCAAGAAGAGGCGCTGCTTGAACGTTGCGCGCAGGCGCTGGAGAACGAAGAGAGTCTGAGCAATCTCGCTTTCACCGTGGACGAAGAAAATTTGGCATCGGGCTTCGGCTTTCTCAGCCGCAAGCCCCTGCTGGTGATTTTCAACCAGTCCGAGGAAAAAGCCGGTTTGCCGTTGAAGGCTTCCTATCAAGAGGAGGTCAAGCGTCGCCGCCTGCAGGGCTTGGCTCTCTCCGGCAAAGTCGAGATGGAGATCGCCCAACTCGATGAAAAGGATCGCGCCGCCTTCTTGCAAGAGATCGGGATTAAAGAGCCGGCGAGAGAACGGTTCATTCGCGCGTCTTACGCTCTGTTGGATCTCATCAGTTTTTTTACGACCGGAGAAGACGAAGTGCGGGCTTGGACAATTGCCCAGGGCACGGTCGCCAGAAAAGCCGCGGGGAAAATCCATAGCGACATCGAGCGCGGCTTTATCCGCGCCGAGGTGATCGCTTACGACGACTTCATCGTGCACGGCAGCGAGGCCAAGTGCAAAGAGGCGGGCAAGCTGCGACTTGAAGGCAAGGAATATGTCGTCAAAGACGGGGACATCGTTCATTACCGTTTTGCCGTGTAGCTGCGACGGCCAATGTATTAATTAATTGCTTGTAGGGGCGACTCCCGTGGTCGCCCGCATGAGAGCACTGAACCACTGCCGGAGCGCCAGAGCGCTTGTCTTGGTTGTCGTGTTTTGTTAGTCCTGCCTCTGTTTCGACGGTCCAACTATTAAGGAGTTCATAAGTAGCCGAGGGGCGAGTCGCGTGGAGCGCGGGCGCACGAACGTGAAGGTCGGGTTTTGGCCCACACCGTGGGAATCGGCGCCCTGGAGAGGAACGGGTGGTGGTGGCCTACAAGGCTCAGGCCCATTGACCGCGTCCGGAGCGGCTCGTCCCTCGGCGGAAGAACTTTCAGATGGCCAGTTACTAATAAACTCATTAATAAATCCGAAAGGCGTAAGTGATGAAGACACTGATTCAAGGCGGCTACGTTGTCGGTTTCGACGGTAAGGAGCATGAAATTATCAAAGACGGCGTCGTCGTGATCGAGGGCAATCGCGTTGAGTATGCCGGCAAGGAGTATTCACAGCCGGTCGACAAAAAGATCGACGCCAAAGGTTGCCTGGTTTCACCCGGCTTTATCGACACGCACTTTCACTCCGGCATCAACGCCAGCGATTACATTCTCAATGACTCGACCAAGACCGATTTCTTCGCGTCCAACTATCTAGCTCACGGCGGCCCGACGCGCGAAGGCGCGCACTCGGCGCATCTGAAAGACGTTGACGTTGGCCAGCGTTTTTCGCTCATTCATGTTTTGAAGAGCGGCGTGACCACGACGTTTGATATCGGCGGCGCCGGCGGCGAACCCGAACGTTACGTCGACATGATCGATCAAATCGGCATCCGTTGCGCAGCCGGTCCGAGCTACAAGAACGTCGCTTTCTTTCACGACCGGGAAGGCCGATTGGAGTACGACTGGGACGACGAACGAGGTAGCAGCGGGCTCAAGGCGGCCGTCGCCTTCGCGAAGAAATTCAACGGCGCATGCAATGGCCGCATGACCGCTCTATTGTATCCCGGCCATGTCGATTCGTGCACGCCGGCGCTACTAACGGACACTCGAAAGGCGGCCACGGACATCGGCGTTCGGGTGCAGATTCACGCAACGATCAATCTCTTTGAGTTTCACACGGTGATGCAGCGCGAGCGCTGCACGCCGATCGAGCTACTGAAAAAAATTGGTTTTCTCGATCCGGAAGTTTCTCTATCTCACTGCATCTTCGTCAGCGGCCACAGCTGGCTCGCTTATCCCTACGGCGACGATCTGAAAATCATCGCCGACTCCGGAGCGTCGGTGGCCTACAGCCCGTTAAAATATTTGAAGCTCGGCATCGTCATGGAATCCTTCGATAAGTATCGCCAGGCGGGCGTCAACATGGGCATCGGCACCGATACTTTTCCCAAGGATATTCTTTCCGACATGCGCTACGCCGCGCTGGCGTCGCGCGTCGCCGACAAAAGCTTTCTTTCCGGCCACCCGCGCGATCTATTCAATGCGATCACTCTTGGCGGCGCGAAGATGCTCGGCCGCAGCGACTTGGGCCGGCTGCAAAAAGGCGCGAAAGCGGACATCGCCATCGTGAATCTCCGCGATATCGCCTTCGGCGCCGTGCGCGACCCGATCCGCTCGCTGATGGAAGCCGCCGTAAGCCGCGACGTTCGCACGGTCATCGTCGACGGCGAAACACTGGTCGACAACGGCAAGTACCTGCGCCTGGACGAAGAAGAGTTGCTTGAAAAAGTTCAGGCCAAAGGCGAGCAGGTTTGGGACAGCGTGCCGAAATGGCACTGGACGGGAAAGCCGATCGACGAAGTCGTGCCGCCGTCGTTCAAGATGAAATGACATACTACGACGATGATATTTTAATGTGCCTAGTGCGGAGCGTTTGCGGCGACGGACGCAGAACGTACTCTCGTTCTTGTACATTCGATGGTGCGGGAGCATCAAGTCAGCCACGCAAGAGCCATTTTTCTAGCCGAGTTGAGGATCTTTTGAGCGGTCGGCGTCCCGGTAAGCCTAGGGAGTCTTCCCTGTTTTCACATCGTCCAAAGATTTGCTCATGGCCCGCAAGGCTTCCGGGTCTTGCCAAAGCCGTGCAACCGTCTTCAAGGTTTGTAGTTGTTCAAAGTTGACGATGACGGCTTTCGGTTTTCCCTGTTTCGTAACGATGACTTGATCGCCGTCCACAACTTCTTCAACCAGGCTGAGAAATTTCTGCCTGGCCTCACTGGTCGTGATGTAGCGGTCCATAAATCACCTCGGTGACAAACGAGTTATCTTGCTTGGGCGTCTGTGCCGTCCAGCCATGAGAATTATCGGCGGGTGGTTGAACTATGGTTCAATGAAAGATATAGCACAAAAAAACTTGGTGGTTAGAGAGGAGCACGATCTTGTCGGAATTATCAGAGCTCAAAACGAAACTCGCCATGTCGTCGCGCATGCTGTTTAATGCGGGCTTGGTCGACTACAGCGGACATATCAGCGCGCGCATTCCCGGATCGGATCACCTTTTGATTCTGCCCCATCCGGTGAGTCGCGCCACGGTTAAACCGGATGATATGGTGATCACCGATTTCGAAGGCAGGTTGATCGAAGGCAACTACAAAGCGCCGTCAGAGGTCAATATGCACGCGCGGGCGTACAAGGCGCGCAGCGATATTCGAAGCGTCGCGCATTTGCACAATCATATGGTGGCGACTCTCTCGATGGTCGATAAGCCCTTCTATCCGGCATCCTCCAATCCTGGGGCTTTTTTTGGTCCGGGCCCATTGCCAAAATATATGGACCCGGCGCTCATCCACTCGATTGATCAGGGCGATGCGGTCGCAAAAGCCCTTGGTCAGGCGGATGCGGTCATGCTGCGCGGGCATGGTTCGATGGTTGTGGCTCATTCCATCGAATGGGTGTTTGCCGGCTGCGTTGATTTAGAGGAAGCCGCTGCGCGCTTTTACAAAGCTTCTCTCCTTGGTCCCGTGCTGGTGTACAACGAGGACGAAACACATCGCGTGATGAATCAGCGGCGCAAAGATTCCGTCGTGCAAAAAGTTTGGGACCACAACGTGGCCAAGACCAAGCTTGCAGGCCTCATGAAGGGTATTTAAGCCCTCAACGCCGTCGTCAGCGCAAATCCTCCAATCATCCCGAGAACGGTAAGCTGAGATTTTGACCCTGGCCGATTGTGTAGGATTTTGCATACATCCACGTCGGGAAGCTCTTCTGTCCCGAAATCTTTATATTTCAAGCACATACGTGTAGGAGATTTTTTTGTTGCACCATACTATACCCTGTGATATACGATCGGATTCAACTCACTGAGGAGCATGTGCATAAATGTACGATGATTTTTTAGCAAGGATTCTTGAGCCTGATATCTTTCTGCCCTCCCAGTTTTATGGCTCGGTTGGTTTATCGCGCAAACTCGAAGGCGAAAAACGGCTCATGATCGCGGTTTTAAAAGACGCGGTCGAATGCCTGGACAAGTATCGGGGGTCGCGCAACAGCGTCGGTCGGAGCCAGTATCTGAGCGCGCTTGAATGGGTCGAAGATACCAGCACTGACTGGCTTTTTTCCTTTACTAACATTTGTGATCTGTTGGGTTTCGACCCGGAATATCTGCGCGAAGCTTTGCTCAAAAGGGAAAATAGATACATCAAGCCGGAGCGCCCGAGAATGCTCTCGCTGAGCGCTATGGGCGGGCAACAGTAGTCTATCTTTTCCGATTCTTAAGAATATTCAGCTCATCTTTGATCAGTTGCGTGCGCGGTGACTTGTCGCCAAGGATCTTGATAGCCCGCTCGTAGTCGGCGATCGCCCTCTCATCCTCATCCTGGAGAGCAAATGACCGGCCGATGTAGTAGTAGCCGTCTCCCGGCCGGTCGAGTTTCCCGTAAACCATGCCGAGCCGATAAGGCGGTTTGTCCCACAACGGCGCAAGGTTGTGGGCGTTGATAAAGGCACCGGCCGCACTCCTGAGATCCCCGGATTTTTCCAACATCTCGCCCAAGTAAAGATAAGTCATAGGCTCGTTCCGCTCTAATACCAGAGCGCGGTCAAAAGCTTGGCGTGACGAAGCGAAGTCGCCTGTTTGACCGTACAGCCGGCCCAAGTCACGCAGCAGGGCGGGATTATCGGGTTTTAACTCGCTCGCTCTTTCATAATTTTTTTGTGCTTCGGACAACTGGCCTTGGCGCTGTTGAGCAAAACCGAGCAAGTAACGGAGCTCGGCACTTTCAGGATTTTGCTGCACCAGTTTTTCATATTCTTTTACGACAGTTTCGCGTCCTGGCCGCTCCATGCGGATGATCATCTGAACTTTTTTGAGAGACTCGGAGGATTCCACTCGTGGTTGCGTCGCGCCCAAAGACTTCACCACGAGTTCAGCATTGGCGACGCGCTCTTGGGTGATCGGATGACTCATGATGTAAGCGGGAACATCGATCGGATTGAGCGCGCGCTCCTGATCCAGGGTCTTAAGGAAAGCAATCGCGCCTTTTGGGTCGTAGCCGGCCGCCGTCATGTAACGGGCGCCAAGCGTGTCCGCTTCCATTTCCAGCTGGCGGCTGTAGGCCGCCTGCCGAGTGGCGGCCACCGCTTGGCCGACCATGCCCGCGGCTTGGGCGCCGCTTCCAGTGCGTGCCAGCAGGACCATGCCCAGAAGACTCAAGACCGAGATCGCGTCCGGCCCTGATGAGCGCGCCATGTGACGGGCTTTGATGTGAACGATTTCGTGACCGAGCACGCCGGCCAACTCATCCGTGCTCTTGGCGCGCTCGATCAATCCCGAAAACAGGTAGATGGAACCGCCGGGAACGGCGAACGCATTGAGCTGATCGTCCTCGACGACAAAGAATCGATAGTCGAACGGCTGGGGCCCGGTGGCTGTCAAAATGCGCCGCCCCATGCGATCGATAAAGCGCTCGACTTCCGGATGATTGACGAATTTTAAATGCTTCTTTGCCTCGCGGCGAAATTCGCGGCTGATTCTACTTTCTTCGTCCTCGCTCGGCGGGCTCATCGCGGGAATCGAGGGGAGACTCGACGACAATGAGCTGCAGCTCGCAAAAAAAATCGCTGGGACAAGCACGAGCGCGCAAAGAATGCGCCACGGTTGGCAAGCAGCACGGCCTCGTATCATTCACCGATTATAGAGAGTGGTTTACGGCCGTTCAATAGCGGATTAATCCGCAGCGGTTGACGAGCGGCGTTTGAGCCCCTATCCTCTGCGCTAACCAAATAGCGCGAGGTTAAGTGATGTCCAACGCATTCGAAGTGCCACACGATCAACTCACTTGGCGCTGTGATCTAGCTTTTCTACCGTTTACCTGCACGGCGGAGATGACGCCGCTGGAAGACTTCATCGGCCAAGAGCGCGCGATTCGAGCCATCGAATTCGGTCTCGGCGTCAACAAGCCCGGTTTCAATATCTTCGTCACGGGTCTCACCGGTACCGGCAAGACCAGCATCATCAAGGCGTTTCTCAAGAAAGTCACCGGCGAAAAAGCCGCTCCCGAAACGACCTCGCCGGCGCCCGACGACTGGTGTTACGTGTACAACTTTGCCGACGCGGACCGGCCGCAGGCGCTCAAGATTCGCCGCGGTTGGGGCAAGCTTCTCAGAACGGACATGGAACAGCTTGTCCAAAACCTGCTGCGCGAAGCCAAAAAGATGTTCGAGAGCGATGACTATGTACAGCAGCGCCAGGAAATGGTCGAGCAACTGCAAAAACAGCAACAAGGGATGATGGAAGCTTTGATGCGCGAGGCAACCGAGAAGGGTTTTACCTTGCGCATGACTCCGTCCGGCGTTGGGCTTTTGCCGACAAAGGATGGCAAGCCGATGCAGGAGGCGGAGTACCTGGCGCTATCGGACGCGGAAAAGAAGCGGCTGGAGGAAAGTCGCGGCGAGTTAGAGAAGAAAGTGGAAGCTGCCCTGCGGGAAGGGAAAAAACTTGAGCGCGAGATCGCTGAAAAGCTTGAGGCGGCAGAAACGCGGGCGGCGGACTATTTGGTGCGCATACCGCTCACCGATCTAAAAGAAAAGTACCGCGACTATCCGAAAGTGCTCGCTTACCTCGATGCCGTGCGCGATCACATTTTAAAAAACTTGCAGCGCTTCAAGTCCGCCGAGGCGGCGCCGGTGATGACACCGATGGGGCCAATGTCCTTCGGCGAGCCGCCGGGCGATCCGTTTCTGCCGTATCGAGTCAACGTGTTCGTCGACAACAGCGATACCCAAGGGCCGCCGATCATCGTCGAGACCAATCCCACCTATCACAATTTGATTGGCGTCGTTGAAAAAAAACCCATCGCGGGCGGTTACTTCACCGACTTCACGCTGATCAAAGCGGGTTCCATCAGCCGGGCCAACGGCGGCTATCTGGTTCTATACGACCGGGACGTGCTTTCCAATGCCGGAGTCTGGGAAGCGCTGCAACGCGTGATCAAAAACCATGAGCTGCGGATCGAGGAACCCGGCACTTTTTTCGGGTTCGTTCCACCCCAGGGGCTGCGTCCCGAGCCCATTCCAACAGACACCAAAGTCATCATGATCGGCGATCCGTATCTGTACCGTACTCTGGCTGCCGTTGATCCGGATTTCCGCGAAACTTTCAAAGTCAAAGCCGACTTCAATTTTGAAATCCAGCGCAGCCAGGAGAATATCACGGCGTTGGCGTGCTTTATCAGCGACTACTGCAATCGCGAAGGACTGCGCCACTTCGACAGCGAAGCGGTCGCGCGGGTCATCGAACAGGGCGCCAGAAAAGTCGAAGACCAAAACAAACTTTCGACCCGCTTCAGCGACATGGTCGATTTATTGATCGAGTCGGATTACTGGGCGGGAAAAGAACAGGCCGAGCTCGTGTCCGGGAAGCATGTCGAACGGGCCGTGGTTGAAAAAACCTTCCGTCTCAATCTCATTGAAAAACATCTGCAGGAGCTAATCGCCGAGGGAACCGTGCTGGTAGATGTAGACGGCGCGGTCGTCGGCCAGGTCAATGGCTTGGCGGTTTATCAAATGGGCGATTTCAGCTTCGGCAAGCCGTCGCGCATCACGGCGAAAACGTTCATGGGCCGCGGCGGTATCACCAACATCGAACGGGAATCGAAGCTGAGCGGCAAGACTCACGACAAAGGTGTGTTGATTCTCGGCGGCTATCTGGGAGGCAAGTACGCGCAGGAAAGCCCGCTGTCGTTGTCGAGCACGGTTTGCTTCGAGCAGTCCTACGACGGCGTCGACGGCGACAGCGCCTCGTCGACCGAGCTTTATGCAATTCTCTCGAGCCTGTCCGCGATCCCGATCAAGCAAGGCATCGCCGTCACCGGTTCCGTCAATCAGAACGGCGAGATCCAGGCGATCGGCGGTGTCAATCAAAAAATCGAGGGGCACTACGACGTTTGCCGGCTTAAAGGATTGACCGGCGCGCAAGGCGTGATGATTCCCCGCGCCAACTTGCGCAATCTCATGCTCCGGCCCGACGTCGTCGACGCCGTCAAAACCGGCAAGTTTCGCGTCTACGCTGTCGGCACGATCGATGAAGGAATTGAAGTCTTGACCAGCGTGGGGGCGGGCGCGCGGGACCGCGACGGCCGGTATCCTGAAGGGTCGGTCAACGATCGCGTGGAACAGAAACTGCGGCAGTTTACCGAGCAGCAAAAGAAAGTCGCGGCGGCAATCAACCAGCGATACCTCGGCGCGCCAGAGGATTGAACTGGCCGCTAACCTTCGCGCGCATTGGTCGACTCGGGCTTGGCGCCGAGCGGGACCGAAAGCCGCACCGTTTTGCCTTTGCGCAGGATCGTCAGTTGCACGATTCTGCCGGCCTCGAGACCGCCAATCAAACGCGCGACATCACGCGGGCTCTCGACTTGGGTATCGTTGACGGAAAGAATGACGTCCTGTTTCTGCACGCCGCCGCGCGCGGCCGGCTGTCCGGGCAACACTGAATTGATGACGACGCCATTTGCCGGAAAGATTCCCAGACTCGTCGCCTGCTCGAGCGAGATATCGGACATTTGCACACCGAGCCAGCCCCACGCGAATTTTTCGCCGCTCGCCAGACGCGGCGCGATCCGCTTTATGACATTGATCGGCGTCGCAAAGCCCATGTTGCCGCGCTCCGATGCCATGGTGATCATGCCGATCACGTGACCCTTGTTGTTGAGCAGCGGGCCGCCGCTGCCGCCGGGATAGCCGCCGGCGTCGGTCTGAACAAAATCAAAACTGGCCGAGTCGGGATAAGTTTTTCCTGAACGGCTGATGATGCCCAGATTCATCGAGCTCTCGCGGCCGAAAGGATAACCAAAGACCACGGCCAGGTCGCCGACACGGATAGCGTCGGAGTCTCCCAACGGCAAGATCGGCAGTTCTTTATCCGATTGGATTTTGAGAATCGCCAAGTCGATCTGGCTGTCCGCGGCGATCACGCTCGCGGGCAAGCGCCGCGAGTCGGCCAATCTGATTTCGATTTTTTTGGCCTTGTCGATGACATGCTGCGCCGTGAGAACGTAACCTTGCGCGTCGACGATGAAGCCGGAACCGCGGCTGCCATGCGCCTGTGCCGAGCTGTTCTTGTTCTCTTCTCCAATGGCGCGGATCTGCACGATTGCCGGCCGCGCGTGATTGGCAAGCTGGACAAAAGCGCGATTCAGTCGATCGAGCTCTGAATCTTGCGGAACCGCTGGTGCCTCGCGCCATGTGATTGAGGATGTCGATACTTGCTCTTGCGCCGGCAACAGCACGGGTGAGAGAGCAAAAAAACTTATTGTAAGGACCGTTGCAAACTTCACGGTTGCGCCTCCGAGAATCATGGTGCATTCCCTTTATCGAAAAGCTTTCACGAGAACAAGCGCGGTGAATTAACAATTACGCTTTGAGCCGAGGGATGTGTTATCTTTCTTTACGATGACCGATTTGTCGCACAAGATTGTTCTCATCACCGGCGCAAGCGGCGGCTTGGGCCGGGCGCTGGCCGAGGCGTTCGCCGCGCAAAAATCCCGTGTCGTCATCACCGCGCGCAATCAAGAGAGACTCGATGCAGCGGCCGAAGAGATGGAACGCAACGGCGCGCAGGTCTTCGCATTGCCATGCGATATCCGTCGCAGAGATCAAACGCGCAGACTGAGTGAAGAAGTAACCAAGCGTTGGGGCGCCGTGCAGATTCTCATCAACAACGCGGGTATCGCTCGGGCTGTAAACTTTACTGACATGCCGGACGAATCATGGGACGACACCCTGGAAACAAATCTAACCGGCGCTTACAATTGCTGCAAAATATTTTTGCCGGCCATGTTGCAGGCGAAATGGGGAAGGATCATCAACATCGCTTCGACGACGGCGAAAGTCGGCTACAGTCACGTCACCGCGTACACGGCCTCAAAGCACGGGCTGTTGGGACTCACGCGCTCGCTGGCATTGGAGACGGCCCGTCATGGAATTACCGTTAATGCGATTTGTCCCGGCTACGTCGACGATGAGCGCACGCATGAGAACGCCAAGATAATGGCGGAAAAGACCGGCAAGAGCGTCAGTGATATCTTAAAATTATTTGCCGCCAGCGCGCCGCAGAATCGCTTGATCGCGCCCGGCGAAGTGGCGGCGCTTGCGCTTGTGATGGCAGCGGAGAAGCTTAGCGCCATGACCGGGCAAGCGATCAACGTCGACGGCGGAGCGGTGATGGTGTGACGGCAACTGGGGTGATGGATTAATGGACTGTTGGAGTGATGGTTTGATTCCCTGTGGTTGGGTCAAACACCCCGGCATCCATTCAGTTTGGTAAGAAGTTCCTGATGGCGTACCAAAGTTTCATCCACGAGGTGAGTGAAGGCGTTGCGACGATCCGGCTCAATGATCCGGATCGTTTGAACGCCCTGACGTTCGAAACCTATACCGAGTTGGAGCGCGTGTTTGGTGCCATGACGCGCGATTCCACAGTCGAGGTTGTCGTGCTGACCGGCACGGGAAGGGGTTTTTGTTCCGGCGGCAGTGTCCATGGGATCATCGCAAAACTAATCGAGATGAATGCTGAAGAACAGCATCGCTTCACGCGGCTGACCTGCGACGTGGTGAAAAACATGCGTGCTCTCAAAAAACCGATCATCGCGGCGGTTAACGGGATCGCGGCCGGCGCCGGCGCGGTCTTGGCGCTCGCCAGCGATATTCGCATCCTTTCAGAGCGCGCGAAATTTGCCTTCCTGTTTACCAAAGTCGGTTTGTCCGGCGCCGACATGGGCGCTTGTTACCTACTGCCGCGTGTTATCGGTCAAGGGCGGGCGGCGGAGTTGCTGTTGACCGGCGATGTCATCGACGCTGCGGAATGTTTGCGCATCGGGCTTGCGAATCGAGTTGTGGCGCACGAGGCATTAGTCGACGAGGTGTACGGGCTGGCGCGCAAACTGCGCAACGGCCCGCTCGAAGCGCTCGGAGTCACCAAGGATCTGCTCGAACGCGAAGCAGGCATGCAATTGAATCAGGCGCTGGAATTGGAAGCGGCGGAGCAGGCGCAGCTCATGCAGGCAGAGGATTTCAAAGAGGGTTATCGGGCGTTCATCGAGAAGCGGCCTCCCAAATTCAATCAATCGTAGCTGCTGTATCCATGCTGCCTTTCTTTGATCACGATCACGAGGATTTGCGCATGCGGGTGCGCGCCTGGGTCGACGAAAATCTGCTTTCGTCCAACGATCAAGCCGTCGCGATTGAACAACGCGCGATTCAAGTCGCCAAGGACCTCGGTGCTGCCGGGTTTTTGAAATACACCGTGCCGCACGAATTCGGCGGGATGCGAACCCCAGTGCAAGCCCGCGATCTGTGCATCTTGCGCGAGGAGCTCGCGCGCGGCGATGCCTTGGCGGACACGATGTTTGCCATGCAGGCGTTGGGCAGCTACCCGGTCGCGCTTGCCGGCAGTCAGAGGCAGAAGAATCGAACGCTTCCGGCGATAGCCGCCGGTGAATGTATCGCAGCTTTCGCTATCACCGAACCTGAGGCAGGCTCCGATGT
Source organism: Binatia bacterium (assembly GCA_050735675.1). GTDB lineage: Bacteria > Desulfobacterota > Binatia > UBA9968 > UBA9968 > DP-20. The sequence continues at coordinate 50,934 of JBOHVN010000174.1, forward strand.
GGCGTCGCTGCAAACGCGAGCGGTGCGGCGTGACAAAGAATATCGTTTGACAGGGACGAAACGATTTATCTCCAATGCGGGTATCGCTCAGAGTTACGTCGTGTTCGCGTCCACCGGACCAGAAAAGAAAGGCAGGGGCGTTAGCGCGTTTTTGCTCGGCGGCAACACGCCGGGGTTGATGATCACCGACAAGACCGAGCTGCTTTCGCCCCACCCGATTGGTGTGATCGAATTTGCAAACTGTGTCCTCGACGAGGAGGCCCTGCTCGGCAAAGAGGGCGACGGGCTTCAAATCGCCTTTGCAACTCTCGATCTTTTGAGATGCACCGTCGGCGCAGCGGCTGTCGGCCTGGCGCAGCGGGCGTTAGACGAAGCGATACAATACAGCAAAAATCGAAGGCAATTCGGCCGGGCGATCGCTGAATTTCAGGGTATCGAGTTCAAGCTCGCCGAAATGGCGACGGAGATCGAAGCCTCCCGCTTGCTCGTCTATCAAGCGGCGTGGGCGCATGATTGCGCGGCCGGCGATGCCAAACTGAAATCATCGATGGCAAAATTTTACGCCACGGAAGCGGCGCAGCGGATCGTCGATCAAGCGTTACAGATTCACGGCGCCAATGGTTTGGTCGCGGGCAGCATCATGGAGCGGCTTTACCGCGACGTGCGCGCGTTGCGGATCTACGAGGGCACTTCGGAAATACAGAAATTGATCATTGCGCGAGAACTTTTGAAAAAGGCGTGAGGCGTGCGCCGGAATTCTTTCTCTTGTCTCGCCTCATGCCTCGTATCAGAAACTGTGCCGCAATGTCATCCTGAGCCCTTCGACATACTCAGGATAAACTCCGCCGAAGGATCTTGCGTTAGGCAACCTATTGATTGAGATTCTTCACTGACGTTCAGAATGACGTTTATGGCAATTTCGTTTTTGCGACGCAGTCTCTCACGAGGGAGGAAGGATGGATTTTGAATTATCGGAAGAGTTAATTGCGGTGCGCGATCTGGCGCGGGAGTTTGCTGAAAAAGAAATCGCGCCGACCGCGTCCAAAGACGATAAGGAGAGGAATTTCCGCGGCGATCTGTTGAAAAAGATGGGCGAATTAGGCTTCTACGGAACCATGATTCCGGAGACTTACGGCGGCAACGGGCTAGGTTTTCTCGCCATGGTGCTGATCACCGAAGAGATTGCCCGGGTGCACAGCGCCATGCGCGTGGCCATCAACATGCAGATCGGTCCTGCTTTGACACTCTTTCAATTCGGCACGGAGGAACAGAGGAAGAAGTTTATTCCAGGGTTGGTGTCCGGCGAAACCATCGGCTGCTTTGCGATCACCGAACCCGACGCCGGATCGGATGTCGCCGCGTTGCGCACGACCGCAACCAAGGACGGCGATGACTATCTGATCAACGGCAGTAAACTCTGGATCTCCAACGGGCCGGTAACGACTGGCGGGTTGGTTTATGCGTACACGGACCGGTCGCAGAAACATCGCGGTATGTCGGCTTTCTACGCCGACTGGAATCAACCGGGATTAAGCCGCAGGACTCTGGAAACAATGGGCGCTCATTGCTCTCCGCTTGGCGAATTGACCTTCGACAAATTTCGTATTCCCGCGGCAAATTGTCTAGGCAAGGAAGGCGACGGATTCAAAATCTGCATGTGGCAACTCAACCAAACGCGGCTCAACTGCGCCGCCGGCGCGTTGGGCGTCGCGCGCGCGGCAAAGGAAGCGGCGGTGAATTATTGCAATCAACGCGTCCAGTTCGGCCAAAAGATCGGCGAGTTTCAGATGAACCAGGATCTGATCGCGCAAATGATCGTCCACGAAGAAGCGGCGCGACTGCTCGTCTATCGCGCCGCGTGGCTCGCGGATCAGCAAAAACCGAACAACCTTGAAACGTCCATCGGCAAGTACGCCGCCGCCGAAGCCGCCAACTTCGCCGCTGACGCCGCGATGAAAATTCTCGGCGCCTACGGTTATTCAACGGAATTTCCCGTCGAGCGGTACTACCGCGACGCCAAGTCCTACCAGATCGTCGAAGGCTCATCGAACGTGCAGAAAATGATCATCGCCCAGAACGCGCTGGGATATAGAAAAGCGAATAGATAGAATTCCGTTGCTTGGCTGCCATCCTGAGCCGCCGGCGAAGGATCTGTTTTTGTTCGGATCGGAGAATGCTCACGTTGCGCGCGAAAACTATAAAAGCGGATTCTTCGTCGCACGGCTCCTCAGGATAACACACTCGGTTAAACGGACTATTGCGACAGTACTCCGTCTCGTTTACAAAGTCGGACAAATGAACAGTTGCGGCTTCCCGCCGGACGGATCTTGCTCAACGCGGACGCGGATGCCGTACACTTCGTCGATCGTCTTCTCGGTCAGCACGTCTCTGGGCGGTCCGTCGCGATAGATTTTTCCTTCACGCAGCATAATCAGGCGCGGAAAGAACAGCGCTGCAAGGTTGAGATCGTGCAGCGCGGCGACGACCGTCAGGCCGCGCTGGCGGTTGAGCCGGCGAAGGAGCTCGAAGACCTGAACCTGATGTTTGAGATCGAGAAAGGCGGAGGGCTCGTCGAGCAGAAGAATCGCAGGTTCCTGCGCCAAGGCGCGCGCGATCATCACCCGTTGCTTCTCGCCGCCGCTCAATTCGTGGA
>JBOHVN010000175.1:0-8088 GCA_050735675.1 Binatia bacterium
CCATGCTGGCTGCGGCTGGATTGGCGGCGACCTGGCTTTACAAAAAGGCCCGCGTGCTGGCGATCTTCGACGATCTCGACACGGTGCTGCTGATGATTCCGCTCAAGATGATGCTCATCGGCTTTGACCCCAAATTGCTGATTCTGGTGGTTGCCGTCGTGCTATTTTTAGGCGCGGCCTACTTCCGTATTCACTCGCTGGCGCTGCCGACGAGCAACGGCTGGATCGCCGTATACGCTCTGCTGGTTTGGGGGACGACCTACGCATTCGACTACGCGACCGACTTGCACCTGGAAGTTTTGGTGCCGGCGTTTGCACTGGGTTGCGTGCTCAAATCCGATCATCTGCACGGCTCGGCGGAGTTCGCTGCGGCAAGTGAGAAACTACGCGCGCGGGAACCCGTCGGAGAAGCCGTCCTCGACTGGGCCATCAAAGGCGGTTTCATGTTGCTTGCGGGAATGGCTCTGCCGCCGATTCAACTTGGAGGGATGGGAATAGTTGCCGTACTCGCCCACGTGGTTCTGATTACGATCGTCAGCAACATCGGAAAATGTCTCCCGATGGCGGCTTACAAGAACGAAGCGGCTCCGCGTGAACGATTGGCCCTCAGCATCGGCATGTTTCCCCGCGGCGAGGTCGGCATCGGAGTGCTGCTGGTTTCGCTCGATATATTTCGCCAGGAAAATATGTTGAATGCACCCGCGGTTCAGCAGAGCATGACGATTGGCGCGCTGAGCTTGGCATTGAATTTGGCGCTGACCGGAATGTTCATCATACTGGTCATCCGATTGTTGAAAAAGCCACAAGGCTGAGCATGAACCATTTAATATCCAGTGGATTCTGCGTGTCCGCGGTAAAAAAAAGTCGCAAGGACTTCAGTCCCACGATATTGAGCGTCGATGGACTTGGCAGAGGTTTGCCGTGCGTCACTTTGCGTTCAATAGCGTTTCAGACGGCGCGGCGATTAGCCAACGCGCAAACAGTGTGGCGATGGCGCCGCCAATCATCTGCCCGGCGATAAAAAGCGGCACGCTTTGCGGAGAGATTCCGGCGAAGGTATCGGTCATGGCGCGCGCGAAGGTCACGGCGGGGTTGGCAAAGGACGTCGATGACGTAAACCAGTAGGCGCTCGTAATGAAAGCTGCAACGGCCATCGGGATCGCCGAGGCGCGAAATCTGGACGCCAGCGCAATGACCAGCACGAGTCCGAATGTGGCGATGACTTCGCCGAGTCCCTCGCCTAATGTCGGGCGACTGCGCGCTGAAACCTGCACGATCGGCAGTCCGAACATCGCATGCGCCGCCGCCACTCCTGCGAAAGCTCCGCCAATTTGCGCCATCATGTAGATGAAGCCATAGCGTGCAGAAATGCATCCGTCCCACACGCTCACCCCGGAGACAACCGGATTGAAGTGCGCGTCAGACACGGGTCCGAGGATGACGATGAGCGCGTAGAGACCCGCTCCGGTCGCGATAGAATTTGCCAGCAACGCGACCGCCGCGTTTCCCTGAGCGAGCCGATGGCCCATGATGCCGGAGCCGACTACGATGGCCAGCAGCATCGCTGTCCCAATCGCCTCGGCGGCGGCGGCTCTGCCGAGAGTCATTGCATGCGGCCGATCTCGTCGAGTTTTTCTTTGAGAGCAAGCCTGCTGAGGGTCTCGATGGGCAGGCAGGTGAACAGCGATATGCGCCGATGAAGTTCCGAATAGGCCTTGAGAAATGCGCTGCGCTTCGACTCGTCCGTAGCTTGCGCCATTGCGGGATCGTGAACGCCCCAATGCGCGGTCATGGGTTGCCCGGGCCAGACCGGGCAAGTTTCCGCTGCGGCCTGGTCGCATACGGTGAAAACGAAGTGTATGAACGGCGCGCCGGGCCGGGAAAACTCCGTCCAGTCCTTGCTGCGAAGACTCTGAATCGAGAGCCGGTTCTTTTCAAGCAGCTCCAGCGCAAAAGGATTTACCTTCCCGGTCGGATGGCTCCCCGCGCTGAATCCTCTGAATTTGTCCTTGCCAAGTGAATTCAGGATTGCCTCGGCCATGATGCTGCGCGCCGAGTTGCCGGTACACAAAAACAGAACATTGAATGGCCCGCGATCCATGGAAGACCTCCGTCACGCGCAGCAGGCGTTGGATTTGCCGGGCCCGGAAGGCGCGGCGCCGCAACCGGAAGTTCTCTCGGCGCGTCCGGCGTCGCCATAAATCGGAATGGCGTCGAGCGTGTGGAACGTCTCCCACGCGATTCCTTGCGGGTCGGTGATCCAGTACTTGTCGGCGCGCGCATAGCAGCACTCGGCATTGGCCTGGTCGAGCGCGGTCATCTGCGCCGCCGCCACCACCGACTCAACCTGCACACCGAGATGATCCACGCCAGGTTTGAGGCCCTGCTTGGAGATCGCGAAATTGATCCGCGGGTCCTCTACCATCCACTTGGCATAGTCCGGCTTGAGCACCGCCGGCGGCGTGCCGAACATGCTTGAGTAAAACGCACATTGGCTTCGAGATCGTCCACCGAGACGTGCACGTGAAAACGTTTCATGATCGGCTCCTTTTGGTTTTGGGTTTTGCTTGAGGAGGGCAACAGCTGCCGAGCGCCGTCTCGACGACGGACAGGCACGCTTGCGGCATGCCATGGCAACAATTCTGCGTGAGAAAAGTCATCAGTTCCGCCATGCGTTCGAAGTCGGCGGCATAATAGATAAACTGCTTTTCTTGCCGCGACGACACCAAGCCTGCGCGAACAAGTTCTTTCAAATGAACGACAAGGTTGCGCCAGGAACTTTTAGCCTCTCGCCGATGCGGCCTGCCGCCACGCCTTCAGGTCCGGCCTCGACCAGCAGACGAAAGATCGAGAGCCGCGTTTCTTGCGCGAGCGCGCCGAGGGCCGTTACAGCGGCATTTATTTCTGTATTTCTAGTATTATCGAAATAAAACATTTGTCAACAGCCGGCGAGGGCAAATTTCTGAAACCCAATCGCGAGCGGTTTTAGGAACGGGTCACAAACTGTGACCGTTCCCGCTGGGACCGATCGCGGGGAGGATGAGCTTCGAGTTCAACGAGAAAGGATTTCACACGGTACTTGAACCGTGCCGATTTTACGAGCAGAATGACGACGAGTCAAAAGTCTTGGATCTGCTTCTTGCATTCGCTTTAAAAGAAACGAGCCACAAATGAAAATAACGGTTTCCATACCCGCTGAAAGCTACCACGCCCTTCTGGGAAGATGTCTCTTGACGAGTCGGGAGTATGCGATTCTAAGAAATGGCGTCGTCAGCCACGACCCCGAAGAGAGCTGTGATGCGGCAACGGTAAGAATTCTTTGCGAAATGGAGGACGCGCAAACGCTTTTTGCGCTGGCATCCCGAACGTACCCCGCCGCCGCTTCGCATATATCGAAAAGTGTGGGTTTCCATAACGCGGTCTTTCAAGGAACCGGCAAAGGCAAAGATGTTTTTTGGGGCGAAATTTTTCCTTCCGAACACTTCGTCCAAATCTATGAGGACGAGGCGGTCTTCATGGACGCCTTGGAGGGTTTCATAAAAGGCGGGCTTCAGGCAGATGACGGCGTGATTGTGCTCGCGACCGATGCACATCTCGACGCTCTTGAAACACGTCTGGAGGTAAGCGGTATAGATCTGGAGACCGCTCGCGCCCAGGGTCGCTACACCGCTCTCGAAGCCGCACAGATCCTGGAAAGCTTTATGGTGAAAAATTGGCCTGACGACAAACTTTTCACGAGCGCTGTTACCCAGCTTATCACGCGCGCGCGAGGAGACGGCCGCAAGGTACGAGCCTTCGGGGAAATGGTTGCCGTACTATGGGCGCGGGGAGATCAGGGCGCTACTGTGCGCCTGGAATACCTCTGGAATGAACTCTGCCAAACGGAGGCATTTTCTCTTTTCTGCGCGTATCCGAAGGCAGGCTTTACCCGAGATGCGACGCAGTCGATCAATGAAATCTGCGCAGCTCATTCGAGACTTATCGCCGCTTAGCGGCGCGGTGGCGCCAGCCAATTCATAGGGAAGCCATGTCGCGCACCAGGAGCACCTACGACCGCTCGGGTCGAGCATGATTCAAAACGAGCATTGACTTCCGATCAAAAACGCGCAAACTTAACATGATGCAGCGGGTAACGAAAAATCTAACTGCGGTTGCTCTCGCTTTCCTTTTTGCTGCAGCAGTGCTGTGCGCCACTATGGCTGCTCCCGGCCAATCTCTCGCGGCAGTATCGGGATGTTCGCAAAATGACTCTCCAATGGAAATGGCGGGGTGCGATAATCCCAGCTATCTGTGCGGTTTTGACTTCGCTAAGAATGCGCTCTCTCGCGGGGCTCTTAGCTCCGTTCGCTCAACCGATTCCCTAAAAAATATACTGGGGTTGGCTCTCGGTGCTCCTTCTATAGACGTGTCTGTTGATCTCTCTCCTCCAGGAGCGCGACAATGGCGGACCGTTTCTCCTGCCGAAGCAGGCAAAGTCTCATTTCGTCTTTTCAATTCCATATTGAACCTGTGATTTCTCGCCTCCGCTAAGTTTCTCACTGTTTTCTCTCTTACTGTTTTGGTTCGCTCTCAGTTCTCCTGATACGGAGCAACTGAGGTTTTTAGTTTTTCACGGAGGAAACCAATGAAAACAATGGGTATGTCTGTTCTTCTGTCGGTTCTTATTCTTTCGGGCTTTGCTCTGGCGGCGCAATCGGGAGAAGAGAAAGAACCTTCGATGCCGGCGAAACCTATGATGGAAGAGATGATAAAGGGCAAGCAAAGCGGTGAAGGTGGTATGCATGGCATGGGCAACATGAGCGGCATGATGGGCATGATGAAGATGATGGAGCAGTGCGCGGCGATGATGCAGTCGGCCCAAGTGGATGCCGGCGGCGCGAACGGGAGCCAAAAGGAGTAATGGCCTGCAGAGCAGGGGCCGTCAAGCCCCGGCTCTGGTATCCAGCATGTTATCTGCGTTGACCTGGGCCGGATCACTATTGGTTGCGGCAATGATCGTCGCCGCGTTGGCTTTTTATAGCCTGAGGGACGGTCCTTCTCAGAACGAACAACTTCCGGCGGCCGTCGTTGAGGGCAGCATGAATAAGCTCAGACTCGAAATCCTGAAAACACCAACGCCGGCGCCTGAGTTCGTGCTGAAGGACCCGGCTGGCAACCAAATAAATCTTCCGGAACTAAGAGGAAAGGTGGTGTTTCTTAATTTCTGGGCGACCTGGTGTCTGCCCTGCCTCGAGGAGATGCCGGCGCTGGAGAAATTGCATCAGGAGCTGCAAAAAGACGGGCTGGTAATCTTTGCCGTCAATTTTCAGGAAGGGCCGGAGCGGGTAAAAGAGTTTCTGACGAAACACAATCTCACATTTACGGCACTGCTCGACCGTGACGGAAAAGTTGCTGAGCGCTATCAGGCCTGGGCTCTTCCTGCGAGCGTCATTATCAATAAGCGCGGCGAAATAGTTGCAAGGGCGATGGGCTCCAAAGACTGGTACAGCAAGGAAGCGCTGCAGTATTTTCAACAATTGCTCGCGCAAGAGTCATGACGGAGTGCACCGCAATGATGGACGGCATGGGAATGATGGTTTGGGGCCTTGTTACTTTTCTTTTAGTTCTGCTGGTTCTGTTTCTGTTTGTTTTAGCTACTGCTTACGCCGTCAAACGGATGTGGGGTCAAGGGTCTGAGCGGCGCGAAGATAGCGCGTTGGGTATACTGAAGAAGCGTTACGCCAAAGGCGAGATTAGCAGGGAAGAGTTTGAACGGATCAAAAAAGAAATCGAGTGAACCTGGGACGCAATTGAAGAGGGCATTTCTAATTTGTTCAGTTGTTGTCCTGATCGGCGGCTTGTCGGCTTATCAATCTTATTACCGAAGTTATGCCGGAGAAGCGCAGGCCGCTCCCGCGCCAGGAGAAAGAGTTTATTTGGAAAATTGCGCGGCATGCCACGGTGAAAGAGGAGACGGCAAAGGACCGGAGGCCGGCAGACTGAAAACCAAGCCGAGAGACTTTACCGGAGGCATTTACAAATTTCGCTCCACGCCTTCCGGTTCTCTTCCTCTGGATGAAGATATATTTAAGACTATTTCTCGCGGTGTGCGGACTACGAGCATGCTCGCCCAGCTTCACCTTTCGGCGAAAGAGAGATGGGCTGTGACCGAATATCTGAAGACCTTCTCGAAGCGGTTTCAAGCCGAGAAAACCCCCAAGCCTGTTTCTATTCCGGCTCAGCCTTCTCCTGATGCCGAGCTCATTGCCCTCGGCAAAAGGATGTATGTGGACGCAGGTTGTGACGGATGTCACGGTTCCAATGGCAAAGGAGACGGCACTTCAGCGAAACAACTGAAAGACGATTGGGGTGAGGCCATCGCTCCGACCGATTTAACGTTGAAACTTTTCAAGTCCGGTCCTAACCCGGAAGACCTCTATCGCACCCTTAGCGCAGGTCTCAACGGCACTCCGATGCCGTCCTACGCGGGCGTTCTCACGCCGCAGGAACGTTGGAGCCTCGTCTTTTACATTCTCTCAATTGCAACCAGAGAACGGCCGCGAGCAATGATGGGTCTTGTCGGCGAGGAAGTGCAAGGAATGAGAATCGATATGAGAGCGGCGATGGCAGGAATGATGGGTGGCAGAGGGATGATGGATCGAGACGGGGGAATGATGGATCGGAACATGCGCGACATGATGAAGGACACGATGAAAAGATAAACTATGCAGAGAAGATTCCATTCGTGTCCGTGATCGCGGCAATCTGGCTAGCAGCGCCGTTCGGTGTCCTAGCTCAGCGAAAAACAGCGTCCGCGTTTGAGCATGTTCACGCACTGCGGCGGACTCAACCGGACCGTCTTCGAACAGTGTCGAAACGGGCTTAAAAATCTGGCGGCAGTCGCTATCAAAGAAACCAAACGATGTTCGCCTCGACAATCAACGGTACATTTTATGTGAGCGCAGATGCAGGAGTTAATTGGGAAAAAACAGCAGTAGAAAATTGACCATGCAAAGGAGCAGTCTATGTCTGATCAAACCGTTACTCAGGAGCAAAAGGTCCTTCCGGAAAATTCAACTGCTGCTACGGTGAAAGCTGAAAACGGATCGGCCGCCTGTCCGATGCAGGGAAAGGGATGGCTTAAGGGAGCCCTTGGCATGGCGATCTGCTGCGCGGCTCCGCTGCTCCTTTTCGCGACGATCGCATTTTTCGGCCTGTCGTTGGGAGCGATCGCAAGCGGGGCTCTGAGCCTTGCGGCGGTATTGGCGTGTCCGGTCGGCATGTTTTTCATGATGCGTATGATGATGAAGGACAAAAAGTAGGAAGATAACTCCCAAACTCAGGCTCAGACTTTGCGGCGATGATTTATAACGGCCGTGGGATTTGCGTCACGAGAGATATCTGCGAAGTACGATCGCTTTGCCCCGTGGTCCGATTGGTTAGAGGGCATTCTGAATATCCTCGGACTGAGCAGGTTGCGCCGGATGCTTTTGCGACGAGCATCCGGCACAGTGCTCGAAGTTGCCGTCGGCACAGGGAAGAACCTGGCTCATTATCGCCGGGATTGCCCGATCATCGCTTTGGATCTCAGTGGCGAGATGTTAAAAGTCGCCCGAAACAGAGCAGCGAAACTATCCATGCATGTTTCGTTTTTGGTGGCGGACGCGGAGGCTCTTCCATTTCCGGACGAGAGCTTTGACTCCGTAGTCTCGTCGCTCTCGACTTGCACGTTTCCAAATCCGGTCGCGGCGCTTGAGGAGATAGCGCGAGTTTGCCGAGCCGACGGAAGAGTTCTTCTGCTGGAGCGTGGCCGAAGCGAGCGCGAACGGCTTGGCCGCCGGACATCGCGAAGGCTCCTGGAGAAGTCCGCGAGGCGTATCGGTTCGCGATCGCCAATCGCGACACTCTCCGCTACATCCCGCGGAAAATTTCAAGAAAGATGTCGCATAAATTGTTTAAGGGAGATTTTGTAACGAAGTTTCCCGCAGTGTATCGTTGAAGGCAGACACCGCGCTTGGATGCGACGAGACTCGTTGATCATCAGTGAGTCGTTTTTTGCCCTTGGGTAAACCCCTGCCTGACTGGCTAGCGTTCGTTGTCGGGCAATTG
>JBOHVN010000176.1:0-12469 GCA_050735675.1 Binatia bacterium
CTTACGCAATATGCGTCGCAAAATAGGAACGGTGTATCAGCAGCACAACCTGGTTCCGAGGCTTAAGGTCGTCCACAATGTTCTTTCAGGTCAGCTCGGCCGGTGGTCCACTCTGAAATCCCTCGCGTCTTTGGCCCGACCTTCGGACCTGGAGCTGGCCTACACTGCGCTAAAGCGGGTCGGCATCGGAGACAAAATCTTAGCCCGAACCGATGATCTCTCCGGAGGCGAGCAGCAGAGAGTGGCTATCGCGCGCGTCTTGATTCAAGATCCGGAGGTTATCCTTGCCGATGAACCTGTCTCTTCGGTCGATCCGTCTCTGGCTTCGGCGATTATTCGACTGCTCCTGGATATCAGCAACGGAACGGAAAAAACCCTCGTGATGAGCCTTCATAGCGTAGATTTGGCCCTAGCCTATTTCCCGCGGGTGATCGAGATCAAGAAAGAAAAAATGCTTTTCGATCTGTCGCCCGACAAAGTTTCAGACCGCATGCTGGACGATTTGTATTCCGATCACGTGCCGGACTCAGAGGAAGAGAAGTTGCCCGATGACGCGTCGAGATCTCTCGCCTATTACTAAAGATCAGAAGTCCTTCTTTCCGTATCTTTTCGCTATCTTCTTTTGCGTCGCTTTTTTCGATAGCTGGAACAGGGCAGCCATCCAGCCTTTGGCCTTGTTCGAAAAGGCAGGAAAAGAGCATCTATGGAAATTCATCTCCGGCATGTTCCCGCCGGAGCTTTCCTGGCAATTCCTCTCGCTGATGTTTCGTCCCGCTTTGGAAACCGTTCAGATTTCGGTCATGGGAATTGTGATCGCCGTTACAATCGGATTCCCGCTCGCTATCCTCGCCACCAGAACGCTCAGCGTCGGAGGTGTGCTTAACGAAGCCGAAACCAGGGGCTCGCCATCGCGTTTAGCCGCTCGCTTTCTGGTCTACTCGGCAGCCCGTAGCATTCTGAGCTTGTTCCGATCCATTCCCGAGTTCGTGTGGGCTTTTATGTTCGTGCGGGCGGTCGGCCTCGGACCCTTCCCCGGCGTTCTTGCCATCGGGATCGCTTACGGAGGCATGCTGGGCAAGATTTATTCGGAGATTTTCGAAGCGGTGAACAACCGCCCGCTTGAGGCGCTCCAGTCAACCGGAGCCAACAAGCTACAGATCTTTTTCTACGGCTTCCTTCCGCAGGTTCTGCCCAACTTGGTCTCCTACACTCTCTACCGGTGGGAATGCGCGGTGCGGGCGTCGGCCATTCTGGGTTTGGTCGGCGCTGGCGGGCTAGGTCAGCAGATCGAAATCTCGATGCGCATGTTCAACTTCCATGAAGTTCTGACTCTATTGGGTATTCTTTTTCTGATGGTGGCCGCGGTGGATTTCATCAGCGCCAAAGTTAGAGCGATGCTATGAAGCCACACCCCCACGGGTTTTCTGGCGCCGACCTTCCGTGGCCTTCGTATGAGACCTCCGAGAAACCGGGGCGGTGGACACCATTCTTTTTAGCGGCGCTCGTCGTCTTATTTGTTTGGAGTTACCGAGGCTCCGAAATCCACCTCACCCAGCTTCTCAGCCGCGATAGCATTGAGCAGATTGTGATATACGCGAAGAAGCTCTTCCCGCCGGACTTCTCGAGACCAGTGCTAGGTGAGGCTCTTAAGGGAGCGGCCGAGACCTTCGCCATATCTTTCATGGGAACTCTCATGGCTGTTTTCATCGGCCTGTGCGTGGTTTTTTTTGCCTCGCGAACCCTGATCTACTCCGGTCTTCTCTACGAAATGGAAGCCAAGGAGCACTGGCGGCAAATGATCCGCCTTGTACCCTATCTCTGCGCCAAGGGCCTTTTGAACCTTCTGCGCACTATTCCCGAGATCGTATGGGCTCTGATTTTCGTGTTTCTGGTTGGGCTCGGCCCCTTTCCCGGAGTTCTTGCCTTGGGCGTACATACTGGAGGTGTTTTGGGCAAGCTCTTCGGGGAAGTGCTGGAAGATGTCGATCCCCAACCGATTGAGTCTCTCCAATCCACGGGGGCCAACAAGCTGCAGATTCTTTTTTACGGCATTCTGCCGCAGGTAATACCGCAATTTATTTCGTATACGCTTTATCGGTGGGAAGTTAACATCCGGGTGGCAGCGGTTCTGGGGTTTGTGGGAGCCGGTGGGCTGGGGCAAAGGATCCATATTGCAATCAGCCTGTTCCTCGAGAATCAGCTCCTGACGCTAATTTTGACGATTTACATCCTCGTAACCTTAGTCGATTATTTGAGCGCATACCTGCGCAGACGCTTCATCTAAATCGGCCAAAACGAATGCGGGAGTCGATCACGCCCTATAAACAGCTTTTACCTGTATTGACTTTTCACAATTAAGTTCGACGATTAAATTATGGATTTCGTTAAAGTAAAAGTGCAAAAAAGGAAGCCGGAGATGTCTGCGTAGACATTGCGCTGGATGCGTATGCAATGTACAAGACAGAAGATCGAAGATCCAAAAAACGATTGATTTCAGAGGAGGGAAAATTATGAAGAAGCTTTTTCTCGTTTTTGCGATTGCCGCCGCAGTTGCCCTGCCCGCGAGCGTCGCCTTTTCGCAGCAGAGGGAAACGCCACCCGCCAAGGAAGGGCAGGGAATGATGGGTGGGAGTATGCAGGGAGGGGCCATGATGTGCCCGATGATGGGCATGGGAGGTATGGGGATGATGGGAGGAATGATGGGCGGTATGGGTGGTGACCCCAAGATGATGGGGCGGACGATGGAGATGCGCGGCGAAATGATGATGAAGATGGGCGAGGTGATGATGAAGCACGGAAAAATGATGCAAAAGGGGCATGCGAAGTAAAAGGTCCCGTTTATAGGAGCTCGTTTGTGCGGTTGCTGCTCCGAGGCGCGGGCTTTTGGCGTGCGTCGGAGCGAGAGGTCTTGTTAAGTGGCAGTAAATCTTACGTCGCGGGAACTCTCTGAAAAGTACGACCGTTTCGCTCCTTGGTATGACTGGGTTGAGGGCGTTCTCGATCTGTTGGGAGTTAGGCGATTGCGGCGGAGGCTGCTGCGGCGCGCTCAGGGTACAGTTCTGGGGTCGCCGTCGGAACGGGAAAGAATTTTCCGTATTATCCTGACGGTTCTCGGCTCGTAGCGATAGATGTCAGCAGGGAGATGCTAAATGTGTCGCGGCGGCGTGCCGCGAAGTTGTCCATCGATGTTTGGTTCTTGATTGCCGATGTCCAGGCCTTGCCTTTCCGTAACAACAACTTTGACACCGTGGTCTCGTCGCTTTCGACGTGTACGTTTCCCAATCCCGTGGCTGCGCTTGAAGAGATGGCGCGAGTTTGCCGAGTCGGCGGGAAGATTTTGCTGCTGGAGCATGGCCGAAGCGATCACGAACGGCTTGGCCGCTGGCAGGATCGTCATGCGGATAAATTTGCGGAACCGCTTGGCTGTCACTGGAACAACGAACCCTTGGAGCTTGCCAGAAATGCCGGCTTGAAAGTTCTTAGATCGCGACAGAGTTTCTTCAGAAACTGTTTTGCCAGCTGATATCAGGAAGGTTCCTCGCGAAGTCCGCGAGGCGTATCGGTTTGCGATTACCAATCGCGACACTCTGCGCTACATCCCATGCTACTGCGGCTGCGGCGCCGACGGGCATACGAGCAACGCTTCGTGTTATTTCAAAGACAGTTCAACACCGGCAAATCCCGTCTTTGATCGGATGAGCCTTGCCTGAGACATTTGCATAGACATCACGCGTGACGTGATGAAGATGTTGGACGAAGGCAAGGTCTCAAAGACATGCGCGCGCACATTGAGACAACTTACAGCAAATACGGGCCACCGACGCCCACTCCGCCGGTCCCGTTAGTAAAAAAATGCCGCGAGCGGGTTCAGCCACATCCGTAAATATAATTTACGCCTTGATTTAACGTTGCTGCTACCGTACAGTCGAAGTCATTAATGGGATTCCGTAAATGTATAGGGCTGCTGCTGTTGATCGGCTTCTGCCTGACCATTCAAGGCGGATTGGAACTCGATTTGAAAAGTTTCCATTCTTCGTCGGAATTTCATGTTTCTGATTTGACACACGAGCACAAAGATTCGCCCCAGACACCTTCCAATCCATCCGGAGCTCATAAAGATCAACATGGTTGCTATCACTCTCATTCTCCTTTCGTCGTAGTAAAGACAAGTTTTAGCTGCGAAGCGGGTTCAACCGCGCTCGTAACTGCTGCGTCGGAAGTTCCACGTTCTCCGGTTTTAAAAAATATCCTCCATCCTCCACGGGCCTAGTCCCGTCGTTTCGTTATCTCTGATCCCATTCGTTTCCAGATAGGGTCGCGACTCGTCGCGCCAGTGAGGTTCATTTTCCATGAAGACAACGACGTTTTTACCCGCGTTGTTGGCGTCTTGCGTCGTGGTGCTGCTGCCCACGCGGCCGTACGCGCAACAATCCGTGGATTTTGCCGCGGCTCTCGAATTGGCGCGGAAGAACAATCCTGATTGGAGAACAGCAGAGCAGGAGTTAGAGATCGCTCGGGGCAAATTAACGACAGCTCGCTTATTCAGTCCCTTTAATCCGGTCATTGAAGGACAGGGCGGCCCAAGGCGGGCGCCGGGCGAACGAACCGGCGCGGATTATGGCGTGAGTGTTTCCATGGAGCTCGAAGTCGCTGGACAGAGAGGCCTCAGGGTCACTGAAGCCGAACGAAACCTGCAAAGGGCCGAGGCCGGGTTCCAGGATTTTGCCCGTACGTTTAGGGGCAGGCTCGCCAGAGCATTCTATCAGGCTGTAGCTGCTCGTGAGCGCTTAGCTCTGCAAAGAAGGATCGAGGAGTTAAACAGAAATCTTCTGGACGTCACCAAGGTGAAGTTCGATGCCGGAGATGTTTCGGCGCTTGAAGTCAACGTCGCTGTGGTGCGCTACGGCCAAACACGCAAGGAGACCTTCGATGCCGAAGAGAATGTCACACAAGCGCTTCTGGAGTTAAGGCGTCTCATCGGCCTCCAAGAACGCTTCGTTCCCGAAGGCCGGCTCGATTCAGGCGTTTCGCCTCCTACCGCGGCAGCCGTGTTAGAAAGAGCCCTGGCGACCCGTCCGGATCTGCTGGCCAGGCGCCACGAGCTGCAGCGGGCCGAGGCCGAATTAGCGCTCGTGAGACGGCAAAACTTCCCCAATCCTACTGTAGGACTGTCCTTCAATCGCGAAGCCTCCGGAGAAGAAGCCGTCCTTGGAGGAATCTCTATCCCCTTCCCTGTCTTCAATCGCCGGCAAGGTGAACTCGCGAGCCTCGATGCCAGAAGACTGCAGGCCCGCTCGGAGTTAGCGGCGTTAGAAAAGGAAATCCGCAAAGAGGTCGATCAGGCGGTCAGCCGGTGGCAAACAGCGCAACAGAATATCGAATTGTTCCAGAGCGATATTTTAGAGCGGACCGAGGAGAATTTTCGTCTTCTCGAAGCCGCGTATCGCGAGAGAACAATCGATTTGCCGCGAGTATTGATTATGGGAACTGATCTGGTGACCGCGCGGCGCTCTTACTTGGACGCGCTGTTATCCCTTCGAGAGGCCACCATCAGCCTCGAAGAAATCTCCGGGGAGGTACGTTGAAATGAGACAGACGGGATCGATGCTCTTTGTGGCAGCGGTTGTTTTCTTTGCGTTTCTCGGATGCGGCGAAAAGAAAGAGACAGACCTTGACCATAGGACTGAAGCTAAGAAAACGAGCGAGAAGGGCAAGGAAGAAAAGCATGAAGGCGAAACAAAGGGAGAACAAAAGCATGCAGAGGAGAAAGAACGGGTCAAACTTTCTCCCGAAGCGCTCAAAAATGCGGGGATAAAGACCGCGCCCGCGAAAGCGGAAGCTATAGCTGAGACTCTCGCAGTGACCGCGACGATCGCACACAACCAGGATCGGCTGTTTCACGTCACTCCCCGGATCACCGGGCGTGTGGTGGACGTGCGAGTAAGTCTTGGTAGCGGGGTCAAAGCAGGGAGTATTCTGGCGGTATTGGACAGCACAGAGCTCGGCCAAGCAAAATCGGAGTACATCAAGGCGCAAACACTTCTGGATCTCGCCAAGGCGAACTATGAGAGAGAAAAAAGCCTGTTCGATCAGAAAATAGCCGCAAAAAAGGATGTGCTGGCGGCTGAAGCGGAGTATCGAAAAGCAGAAGCCGAAGCACGGAGCTTTCATGAACGGCTTCGTCTTTATGGCTTATCCGATCAAGCTATCAACAATCTCAATAATTCGCCTTCGCTATATACGCTCACCTCTCCTGGTCCCGGAGTGGTGATTGAGCGCGAGATGAGTAAAGGCGAGGTGATCGAAGCCGGGAAGAAGGTCGCCACAATATCCGATCTTTCGACGGTGTGGGTCCTGCTGAATATACATGAAAAAGATCTGGCGAAAGTTAAGCAGGGCGCTACCGTCAAAATCCATACGGAATCCTATCCCGGAGAGGTGTTTGCCGGAAAGGTCGCTTACATCGGCAACGTCGTTGACCCTCAGACCCGAACCGTCCCACTGCGCGTGGAAGTTCCCAATCCCCGGGCGCGCTTGAAACCTGGAATGTTCGCCACCGCGGAAGTAGTTACCGGCACCTCGTCGACGGAAGCGATCATGATTCCCTCTTCGGCTATTCAGAAGATCGAAGGAAAACCCTCGGTATTCGTACAGGGGAAGGACGGATCTTTCGCTAAACGCGAGTTAGATCTCGGCCGGGAGTTCGGTAACAGCGTTGAGGTCAAAGCAGGATTGAAAGAAGGCGAGCAAGTGGTCGTCACGGGCGCTTTCACGCTTAAATCCGAACTTCTCAAAGAAGGCCTCGAAGGGCACGGACACTGATCGGTAAAATATGCTGGAACGATTGCTTAGTTTCTCTCTCAAATTTCGCTTCCTCATCTTGATCTTTACTGGCCTTATTATAGCTGCCGGAATCTATTCGGTCCGCGAGCTGGGCATAGATGCCGTTCCCGATATTACCAGCGTTCAGGTGCAGGTTATTACCCGCACAGCGCCGATGGGACCGGTGGAAGTGGAAAGGTACGTTACTTTTCCCGTCGAAACCGCCATGAACGGCATTCAGGGTGTTGAAGAAATTCGTTCGCTCTCCCGCTTCGGCCTGTCTGTGGTTACGGTGGTTTTCAAAGATAACATTAATCTCTACTTTGCCCGCCAACAAGTAGGCGAAAGGCTATCTCTCGCCAAGGAAAATATTCCTCCCGGTTTCGGTACCCCTGACATCGGCCCGGTCAGCACGGGCCTCGGGGAGGTCTACCAATTCGTCGTGCGCGGCAAGGACCAATCGCCGATGGAATTGCGAACGCTTCTCGACTGGCAGATCGGTTATCGGCTGCGATCAGTGCCTGGCGTTGTCGAGGTCAATGCCATGGGAGGATTTGCGAAACAGTATCAAGTCGTTGTCGATCCGAAAAAACTCATTAGCTACCGACTTTCCATCGGCGGGGTCTTCGAGGCCCTGGAGAAGAATAACTTGATAGCCGGAGGGGGGTATATCGAGCATGGCGGCGAGGCTTATATCATTCGCGGCGAAGGGATGATTCAGAATCCGAAAGAGATTGGACAGATCATTGTCGAAGCTCGAAACGGCACTCCGATCACAGTGAATCATATCGGTGAGATCAAAGTCGGCTCGGTCCCTCGTATCGGCTTTGCGACCATGAACGGCGAGGGTGAAGCAGTGGTAGGGCTCGTGCTGATGCTCGCTGGGGAAAACGGAAAAGTTGTGGCGGAACGGGTGAAAGAAGAGATCAAAAAGATCCTTCCGAGTCTTCCTCAGGGTATTACGATCGAACCCTTTTATGACCGTTCCGAGCTTGTCAATAAGGTCATTTACACCGTTTCCAAAAATTTAGTTGAGGGAGCAATCCTGGTCATCGCCGTGCTTTTTTTCTTGCTCGGCGACCTGCGCGGCGGTCTTATCGTCGCCTCGGCAATTCCACTTTCGATGCTCATCGCATTTACCGGAATGCTCTATGGAGGGATCTCAGGAAACCTTATGAGTCTCGGGGCCATTGACTTCGGTCTGATCGTCGACGGGTCGGTGGTTATGATTGAGAATATTGTCCGGCATCTCAGCGAAAAGAGAGCAAAAAAAGAAGATATTCCTCACGTTATCTTGGAAGCCGGACGGGAAGTCTTGCGTCCGATCTTCTTCGCGGTCGGAATCATAATCATCGTTTACCTGCCTATTCTCACACTCGAAGGGGTCGAAGGTAAGATGTTTAGGCCCATGGCTCTGACAGTTATTTTCGCGCTGGTAGGCTCCCTGGTTCTCACCTTTACCCTGATGCCCGTGCTCGCTTCGTTTTTCTTGCGACCAACTCAGCACGGCGAGACCTGGCTCATTCGGAGGGCCAATCGATACTATCGGCCGATTCTCACTCGGGCGGCCGCTCATCCGTTGAGAACCGTCTCTATCGCCGCCGGCGTATTCGCTATCAGCCTTATTTTTGTTCCGTTCATGGGAAGTGAGTTTATCCCTAAGCTCGACGAAGGATCGATCGTCGTCCAGGCCACAAGACCGCCCAGTATCAGCCTGAGTGAGTCGGTCAAAACGACGCTCTGGATCGAGAGGACGCTGCGACAATTTCCCGAAGTGACTCAGGTGGTGTCCAGAACCGGCGCTCCGGAAGTTGCCACCGATCCCGACGGCTTGGATCTCTCGCACATATTTGTGAACTTGAAACCCAAGGAGGAGTGGAGCACCGCCGCCACGCATGAAGCGCTGGTGCAGAAGTTCAATGAGCGTTTATCGGCGGAAGTGCCGGGGGTCGTGTTCGGCTTTACCCAGCCCATCGAGCTGCGGTTCAATGAGCTGATTGCGGGCGTAAGGGCTGACATAGCCCTGAAAATCTTCGGTGATGATCTCAACCAGCTAAAGGAGCTGGGAGATCGGGCAGCCGGCATCATCTCAAAGATACCGGGAGCGGCGGACGTGCGTGCCGAGCAGACCGCCGGCCTACCTCTATTAAATGTCAGGGTCGATCGTGAGCGGGCGGCCCGCTATGGCATTAATGCGGAGGAAATCATGGCGGCGGTGGAAGCCGGCGGCGCCGGGCGGGTGGTCGGCACGGTCTTCGAAGGGCAGAGACGCTTCGGACTAGCGGTGCGTTTGCAGCAAGACGGCAAGCTCGATCCACAGGGTTTTGCTTCGATACCGGTGTCTGCCAAGGACGGATTGCTGATTCCATTGGGTCAAGTTGCGCACGTGAGCGTTGAAGAAGGTCCTGTGCTTGTAAGCCGCGAAAATATTCAACGGCGCATCGTAGTTCAGCTCAACGTCCGCGGCCGTGATTTGGGATCTTTCATAGCCGACGCGCAACAGGCGATTCAGGCGGGACTCAAATTGCCGACAGGTTACATTGTTGAATGGGGCGGGCAATTTGAAAACCTTGAGCGCGCAAGCGCACGACTCATGATCGTGGTCCCGTTGGCGCTAGGTTTGATCTTCGTCCTGCTTTACAGCATGTTCAATTCGATCCGGCCCGCGCTTCTCATCTACCTGAACGTTCCATTGGCGGTTACCGGGGGAATTATTGCTTTGTTTATCCGGGGCATGCCTTTCTCCATATCAGCCGGGGTGGGCTTTGTTGCACTGTTTGGTGTGGCAGTAATGAATGGCGTAGTGCTTGTCTCGCATATGGCTCAACTGCGTCAAGAGGGAGTTTCTCCAATGGACGCAGCCCTCAGGGGCGCAGAGCAAAAGCTTCGGGCGATGATCATGGCCCCACTAGTTGCTGCCCTGGGATTTGTGCCTATGGCTATCTCGACCAGCCCGGGGGCTGAGATACAAAGACCACTGGCGACGGTGGTAATCGGAGGACTCATTCCCGCTACTCTGCTCACCATCATTGTCCTTCCAGCGCTCTATGCTTGGCTTGAAGGGCGAAGAGAAGCTAGAGCAAGAGCGGACCGGGAAACAGGCGAAGAGGGGAGGAACCATGAAGCTGATTAAAGCCTACATTCGCACAAACATGATCGACAAGGTCATTCGCGCCCTGGAAGATGATGGACTCACTGACATGACACTCATTGATGTGAAGGCTATTCGTAAGGGGCTCGATGAGAGGGATTTGGACTATTCCATAGAGCTGGCCGAGCGCTACATGAGCGTGGCCAAGCTGGAAATTGTTCTGGAGGATGACCGGGTGGAGCAGGCCAAGAACATCATTCTGAAAGCAGCCCGCACGGGAAGAAAAGGAGACGGCTTCGTCTACGTATCTCCGGTAGATGAGGCGATTCATATTCGTACTGGAAAGGCCTCGTCGTAAAGGTTTCGATGGAAAACATTTCTGCTGCCGGACAGAATCGCCGCGCGCTGCTCATTACCTTCACGCTCACGTTCGGTTATTTCATCGTCGAAGTCGTGGGTGGAGTTCTCACGAACAGTCTGGCATTGCTCGCGGACGCCGCCCATATGTTGACCGACGTATTTGGCTTGGGACTCGCCTTGTTTGCCACCTGGATCGCTCAGAAGCCCGCGACCCCCGACAAAACTTATGGCTACTACCGATTCGAGATTCTCGCGGCGCTGGCCAATGCGGTCGTGCTCTTCTTCATCTCCTTTTACATTTTGTACGAGGCGTACTACCGGTTTCAATCCCCGCCTAAAGTGGCAAGCCTGCCGATGATATTGATCGCCGTCGTCGGCCTCGGCGTCAATCTCGCTGGAATCTGGATTTTGCAGAGCGGCGCAAACGAAAGCTTAAACGTACAAGGGGCGTTTCTCGAAGTCGTGAGCGACGCACTGGGTTCGGTAGGGGTTATAATTGCCGGGATTATCATGCTGGCAACGGGCTGGTATTATGCCGACACGATTTTCAGCGTCGCCATTGGCCTTTTTATCTTGCCGCGCACTTGGAAATTGTTGACGCAAGCGGTCAATGTCTTGCTGGAGGGCACACCGGCGCACATCAACGTCGCGACTGTGGAAGCAGCCATGCTAAAAGTCGATGGCGTCGAAAAGCTTCACGACCTGCACGTCTGGACCATCACCTCAGGCATCGAGGCGCTGAGCACGCACGTAGTGCTCGCCGAGAACTGCGATCCCACAGATGGCGACCGAGTTCTGGAGGCGCTCGCGGTTCTCCTGAAAGAAAAATTTGGTATTGACCACTCGACAATTCAAATTGAAAAGTCCAGCCGACACGAAAAGGAGATGCAGCACTGAGACTTGGCTTTGGAGTTTCCTGAGTATGAGATTGCTCTAACGAAAACTGAATTTAATGGCCCGGACACTTTGGAAATGGCAGATTCAGTTTCTCCTGTTCCTTCTCTTGGCTTGTAATCAGTCAGAAGAGAGTCAAGGACTTATTGCCTCAGCCGAAAAGTCCGCGAAAGCAGGGCGGCTCGAGCTCGCTGCTGACCTTTATCACAAGGCGGCCCATCTAACCCCATCCGACTTTGATATTCAATATCGGACCGCTGTGCTCTATCTAAAGCTCGATAACCTTAAAGATTCAGAGGAACATTTTAAGCAGGCACTATCGCTCAGGGCCGACGTTGCTCAGGTACATCTCAACCTTGGAGTGATAGCGCTCAAAAAGGGAAACAAAGAAGAAGGCAGGAGGGAGTTGTTAGAAGCTTTACGTTTAGATTCTCAGTTGTTTAAAGCTTATTACAACCTGGGTCTAGTGGAAGCGGGCGAAGGTCGCTTCGACGAGGCTGAAAAGCTCTATCAAAAAGCCATTGCAATTGATCCTAACCATCAACCTACGTATGTCCGATTAGGGAGCGTCTATGTGAGGCAGAAAAAGTTTTCCTCGGCTCTGGAAGTATTTGATCATGCTCTCAAGCTCGATCCCAACGACCCGTCGGTCTATTTGAACCTCGGAGTTGCTTATGAAGCACTCGGAAAAAACGAGCGATCGTTGGCAGCTTTGACTAAGGCCGTAGAACTAAATCCTTCCAATGCACGCGCTCACTACAATCTTGGCACGCTTCTGTTGAAAATGAGGGATTTCCACAAAGCCATTACTTCTCTCACCGAAGCAATCAACATCAATCCACGAAACGCGGACGCTTATTACAACCTAGCTGCGGCCTATGCTCATTCGGGAGAAAAAGAGAACGCATTAAAAGAGTTAAAGAGAGCTGTTGAGCTAAATCCGACTTTGGCGGCTGAAGCGCGGAAGGACGAGGATTTCAAACCACTTCTTTCGGATCCGGGGTTTTTGGAAATCACCCGACAATGACGAGAAAGATGGCCAGGCTATCCATAGTTCTCGGGGTCCTTGGGATATGCGGGACAGGAGCCGCAGTACCCTACCTCCGTAACTGGGCGGACAATTTCAAGAAAGATGTCGCATAAATTGTTTAAGGGAGATTTTGTAACGAAGTTTTCCGCAGTGTATCGTTGAAGGCAGACACCGCGCTTGGATGCGACGAGACTCGTTGATCATCAGTGAGTCGTTTTTTGCCCTTGGGTAAACCCCTGCCTGACTGGCTAGCGTTCGTTGTCGGGCAATTG
>JBOHVN010000177.1:0-5555 GCA_050735675.1 Binatia bacterium
GCCAAGCCGGCCGCAAGCCGAACCTGGCGCCGTTCCTGGGGTGTCATCTCAACGCACGAGCGACGGGCTATGCAGTCGCGGCGCATGCGGCGTTGACGCTCGAGTGAGACCAGGACGATGGAAGCAACCAATGTCGATAATATGAGGAGGGGCACGCGGGCGGCACTGTCGTCCAACCAGTCTGCGAGCGCATAAAGCGCACCCGCCGATACCCCGCCGAAGGCGAGCACCATTGCGGCGGCAACATTGCTCCCGAGGCAGCCGCTGCCGAGGAAGGCGAGCGTCACGGCGCTCCAGTTCATCGCCGGCCGATCTTCAGGCATCCACGAGGCGGCCGGAAGCACAGAACGCGGCTTGCCGTTCAAGCGATAGGCCACGGTGCGTTGCGGGAAGCCCTTCAGGACGAGCGTCTCGGCTGGGACGCCGGGATAGGCGGAAGCGACCTCTCGATAGACGTCCTGCGACACGACGATTTCGGTGGGCTCGGCTTGCGCCTGCAGGCGCGCGGCCTGGTTAACGACGTCGCCGATGGCCGTATAATCCTTGAAGTCATCTGAGCCCAGACGCCCGACACGAGCAAACCCGGAGGCTATGCCGATCGACGCCTGCAGGGACATGCCCAGACGTGCGGAAAGTTCGGGAAGAAGCTGTTGGAGCTTTGCAGCCGCCGCGACCGCAGCCGCCGCGTGGTCGGCGCGTTTTATCGGAACGTTGAATAAGGCCATTACCGCATCGCCGGTGTATTTGTCGATAAAGGCTCTGTGGCTCACCAGTGTGGCCGAAGCCAGGCGCAGGAACTCATCGACGACTGAGTAGGTGGTCGTTGCCCCGAGGCGGCCGGTCATCTCGGTAAAAGAGGAGAGATCGGCGAAAACCACCGTCATCTCCACGAGGCGGCCCTCCTCTAGGTGGGCGCCGCACTGTGTGCAGCAGTTAGGGTTACGCGGGCTTCGACGAATGCCTCGCCACCTCAAGAAAACGGCGGCCAAGCCGACGAGCGGAAGGCCGCAGACCAGACAGTTGGCGGCGAGCGGCGGAGATTTGATTTCTAAAGGCGCGCTCATGGCAACGCATCCGATTTTCGTTTCGCCGGGATAAGGGACAGTTGGGCAGTTATTCGTTGATCACTGTTAACCAATCCATGCTTTCATCGGTCGTTGGCTCATGGATGCTTTTCGACCGCATTCCTCTCCGGAACAACCAATGTGACCAAACTTGCGTCTAGGGTGCGGTGGTTCGCATCCTGAAGTTCAATGAGCACTTTGTGCGGACCGGGGAGAAGCCCCATCAGGGGTCCCAACTTTCGGGTCGGACCTCCGCAACTTCTCGATTTGGCGATATTATGCATCAAAAAAGTCGTCGTTTAAGGGCTTAGCGCTCGCTTTTTGGAAGAGGAAAAGGGGATAAGTCCAATTTCAGAGAGAGTTCTTGCGAGGTCGTCCGCGTGGGCGGAGTGTTGAGTCCAATCCTAAGCGTTTGGCTATCAACGTTTTCCAAGTTTCATTTCCATAAGGCTGGCCTCGTTGAGCGGATGATCTCAATCCGTCCAGCTCATTAGAGGTCATCGTTTGATTTACGAATTGTAACCAGTTCGATGGTCGGGGGACCGGCCATTCAGAAATCGGTGGAATTGCCCTCACGGATTTGCCTGTTCGTAGAGATCCCATACTTGACCAACGCCAATCCTCTGTTCTCGAAACTAATCCCGCCCGTAAAGGATTCTGCTCCACGTAACGACAAACAGTTAAGAAGTGATCGTCGTCCTGTATGGGAAAAGATTTGAACGTACCCTGATAGAGATGTCCGGTTCCGACGCTCTGGCGATATAAATGCCAGCGTCGAACGTGAGTGGTTGTCAGGCGTTGTACAAATTGACCAAGTTCCCCCTCTCGTGTCGGCCACAACACCATGTGCCAGTGATTCGGCATGATGCAGTAGGCCAAGATCCGAATAGCGATCCGGTCCGCGCTCTCCGTCATCACTCGTTCGAACGCCTCGTAGTCCCGCTCATGCTCAAAGATCTGACCACGCGCGTTTCCTCGATTGAGTACATGGAAGATGAAGCCCGCAGGAGCAATTCGCGCGACGCGAGGCATGACGCGACGATATTTCACAATCGCATTGGAATTTCAAGAATTGGACTTATCCCCTTTTTTCGACAAATACTAGTCAGCGCATTTGCGATTGACGACTCGCCGGCTTAGCGATTATACAGCAAGTAAATTCGAAGCCTTTGTGGTCCGATTGGTTGGGGACCCCGTTTCATATGAATAAGTTCGTACTCAGACACGTTCGTGACGAGCGCTGACGAACCGTCGCGGACGAAATAAGCAAACGATGGGTAACAACTCAAGGCAGAGACACTCCTTGCCACTGGAACAGCAGGTGATACGTGACAAGTGTTTTCATCCATCTGGGACGTTTGTCGAATTCTCGAGTGAAGAGATCGAGCAGTCCATTCCGACCCGGTTTGAAACAATTGCGCGTCGGTGTGCCAACCGCGTCGCGATCCAATCAGATCACCAAAAGTTGACCTATGCCGAACTCAATGAAGCCGCAAATAAGTTGGCTCGATCGATCCTGAGCAAACAGAGCCGATTATCAGCTCCCATCGCGGTTTTGGTCGGCAAGGGCGTAACGTCAGCAACCGCAATACTGGCAGTCTTGAAAACCGGCAGGCCCGTAGTGCTCTTGGACCCTCTATTCCCCAAGGCGCGGACGGCAACGATAGTGGCCGATTCTGAAGCGGCACTCTTGCTGGTTGATGAAGAGAATAGAGCTTTGGGGAACGAATTAGCCCGCGATACTTGCGAGATGTTTGTCACGGCTTCCGTATCTTCTGATGCCTCATCGCATGACTTGGACTTTCCCAGCGGCTCACAGGATCTAGCATTCATCCTTTACACCTCGGGATCGACGGGACAACCCAAGGGCGTAACTCAGACCCATCGCAATATTCTGCATAACCTAATGATACGCATGAGCGTACATCATGTATCCGAGCATGACCGAGTTAGCCTGCTCGCGTCCGGTACTTCAAATTCCTTGATGAACATGTTTTTGGCAATTCTAAACGGTGCGACTTTGCTTCCCTTTGACGTCCTGAAAGACGGTGTGGGTCGACTGGCGAGCTGGGTAGCTGGTGAGAGGATTTCTATCTGTCTTATCAGTGGACCTTTGTTTCGTGCGTTGTGCGAATCTCTTTCTGACGAGCAGATGTTTCCAAATCTCCGGGCACTCAATCTCAACAGCGAGGCTGTTTATCCCAAGGATGTCGCCCTTTACAAAAAGCACTTTTCCAAGCAGTGCATTTTCTCGAGCGGGCTTGCAACGAGCGAAACCGGGCCCCTGAGAAAGTTTGTGATCGATCATGAAAGCGAAATTGAAGGTACTGAGGTGCCGGTCGGCTATCCGGTTGACGATAAAGAAATATCAATTCTGGATGACGAGGGAAGAAACCTCGGCTTCGATGCCATCGGCGAAATCGTTGTTCGAAGCCGCTACCTGTCTCCCGGTTATTGGAACCGCCCGGAATTGAACGCCACGAAGTTTAGGCCCGATCCATCCGGGGGCGAAGCGCGTTTCTATTTTACAGGGGACATGGGAATTATTCGTCCTGACGGTTGCCTCATTCATAAAGGTCGGAAGGATTTTCGTGTCAAAATTCGCGGTTATGGCGTCGAGACGGAGGAAGTCGAGAGGGTGTTGGTCAGTTATCCCACGATCCGGGAATGCTACGTGATCCCGCAAATATCCAGCGCGGGCGAAGTCCGGCTGGTCGCGTACTTCACCACGGGCGGCAGCTCGGTTCCCAGCGCGACAGATTTGCGGCTCTTTCTGAAAGCGACGCTAGCTGAATACATGATTCCGTCAGCCTTCGTGCCACTCGAGTCGATTCCGCTAACTGCGGCGGGAAAACTGGACAGAGCGGCGCTCCCGCGGGTCCCGTCGCGCCCCGCGTTAAACACCACTTTCGTGGCGCCACGATCCCCAACCGAGGAGATGCTGGCGAAGATTTGGAGCGAGGTGCTGGGCATTGACCAGATCGGAGTCTACGACGATTTCTTCGACTTGGGTGGGCACTCTTTGGCTGCAACCCGAATCGTCGCTCAGGTGATCCGGGCGGTTAAAGTTAACGTTCCAATGAAAGCGCTATTTGACGCACCCAGCATTGCAGAGATGGCGGGAATCATCACGGTGAATCAAATTAGCGCCTTGAATGACAGTGAGGTGTCGGAGATGCTGCAGCGATTAGAGGAAATATCAGAAGATGAAGCCCGACAGCTGATCGCCGCAGAATCTGCGGTGCCGAAGCGGCGATCGACTTAAGGAACGGCGGCTGAATCTATGCTAACGAACTGTTAATTTGAAACCATCTCCTCGCTCTCGATGCTTTTCTTAACCGTCGGCCGCTTCATCATGCGTTCTTGCCAGGCCGTGTAGGCCCTGAGATCTTTCACAGGATATCCGCTGAAACATTTAAGGGGGTCAGAAACATTTAAGGAAACATTAGCAAAATCATGTCACAAAATCATGGGGTCAAATCATGTCAAATCATGGTGTCAAATCATGGGGTCAGTCAAATCATGGGGTCAGGTCAAATCATGGTCAAATCATGGGGTCAGACTTTTACTTCTAGACTTTCTTGACTTTCGTTCGTTCAGCCCGCACAGGCACTTTTAAATTCACTCCACAGCTACTTGTTCGCCATTGCCGCGTAGGGCACACAGCTTGGCCAGCCGATTTGCGGATGGACGCGGCTACCCAGGCCGCAGTCAGTGGACGTGGGCGGTCAACTGCCGTGCTCGTGTTCGTGGTTCGCCCAGACGGAAGAGCATCTCGGCATCTTTGTTGCCCTTGAACTCCAGGATCTTCTCCTGATCGGAACGGCCGGCTATAGACGATCGTGGTTGATCTCTTCGACCATTTTCTACCTCCTATTAAATTCCTTCAGGCGCAACGCGTTCATTTGTCACCCTCGTGGCAATAGATGAGAGTGTGATAACTTCGTTTTTTTCTCCTGTTCAGCCTGTTTGCGGCTCTATGGTTGCTTCAAGATAAGACGTTAGGGGAAGTCAAAAAGCTTCGCCGATCATTGCCGGTCATCTTTTAGAACCAGTTGTCTGTCATCTCATAAGGAAGGGCGCGTAACCAGCGGATGGCCTATCACATAGTGCATCAAGAGTTCTAGGGCGATGAGCGTCAAAGACGCCGCTGCCAGGCCGGCCGCAAGCCGAACCTGGCGCCGTTCCAGGGGTGTCAGCTCGAGGCACGAGCGACGGGCTATGCAGTCGCGGCGCATGCGGCGTTGACGCTCGAGTGAGACCAAGACGATCGAGGCAATCAAAGTCGATACGATTAGGAGCGGCACGCGGGCGGCACTGTCGTCCAACCAGTCTGCGAGCGCATAAAGCGCACCCGCCGATACCCCGCCGAAGGCGAGCACCATTGCGGCGGCAACATTGCTTCCGAGGCAGCCGCTGCCGAGCAAAGCGAGCGTCACCGCGCTCCAGTTCATCGCCGGCCGATCTTCAGGCATCCACGAGCCAGCCGGA
>JBOHVN010000178.1:0-51725 GCA_050735675.1 Binatia bacterium
GTTCGATGTCGTCCGCATCGGCTTCCAAAATCACCCCGGCCACCTTGCGGAGTTTCTCCGCGATTCGATCTGCGGCGCCCAAAAGCGCGCCGGACAGCATGACAGCCTGGCGGCTGCCGATGGGTCCCGTACCTGGACCGGCGGAGAGGCTGTCCACCGCGATCACTTCCACGTCTTCCCGTTTGACGCCGAAGTAGTCGGCCAAAAAATTGGTCGCAAACGTGTGCTGCCCCTGACCTTCCCAGGGAAATGTCACCTCGCCGATGATTTTCCCGGTGGCGTCTATGCGCACCCGCGCGCTCTCCGGCATCGAGGTGCCGAACGGCGAGTCGGGACCAAGCAAGGTAAACATGCTCATCGCCACCGCGCTGAGCTCGACACCGGTATATATGCCGATACCCACCAGACGTCCCGCGGCGCGCGCGCGGGTTTGTTCTTCGCGCAGCGCCCGATAGCCGGCCATCTCCAGCGCCATGTCCAGAGTGCGCTCATAGTCACCACTGTCGTAACGCGCGCCGTTGGGGGCCTCGTAGGGAAATTGTTCAGGACGAAGTAAATTACGCCGGCGAATCTCGACGGGGTCGAGTCCCAGCTTGCGCGCCGCCAGATCGACGCAGTGTTCCATCGCCAGGTTATGAGCTGGCACACCCCAGCCGCGGTAAGAGCCCTGCGGACACTTGTTGGTCGCCACCACGGTGAGATCATACTGCGCGTTGCGCATGCGGTAAGGCCCGGTGAATGCCGACAAAGGTTTTAGCGCTTTGCCGATCGCCACCGAGACCGCATGGGCGCCGAGGTCGTCAAGCACTTTGACGCGAAAGCCGGTAATCTCACCGTCGCGCCTCAGCGCCATTTCCGCCGAGTAGATGCGGTCCGGCCCGTGCGTGTAGCTGCTCAGCAAGTGCTCGACCCGGTCTTCGATCCATTTGACATGCCGCCCGCCGGCCTTGCGCGACAGCAATGCCATACGGATGATCGCGTGGGGAAAAATCTTTGTGCCGAAGGAGCCGCCGTGGGGCAGCGGCGTAATGCGGATTTTGTGCGCCGGCACCCGCAGGCCGCGCGCCACCGACGCAACGTAAAAGCCGGTGCCTTGGAAACCACCCCAGGCATTGAGGGAATAATCGGGGCGCCACTGCACGATGCAGTTGCAGGTCTCGATCGGATTGCCGCTCGCCCTGAGCCAACGGAAATCGTCTTTGACGACGACATCCGCTTTGGCGAAAGCCTCGTCGACCGCGCCAAAGGTAAAGAGCCGATGGTAAATCAGGTTGGTGCCCTGGTGTTGCCAAATGACCGGGCTGTCCGGATCGAGCGCTTTCTGCGGATCTATGACCGGCGCGAGAATTTCATATTCGACCTCGATTAACTCGAGAGCGTCTTCGGCGATGTAACGGCTCGTGGCCGCAACCGCGGCGACGGGATCGCCGACGAACCTGACTTTATCATGCGCGAGGCAATGGCCGGCCCAACCGATCGGAAAGCCGTGCATGGGCTCAGACCAAGCCTTGGCGTCTTCACCGGTAACTACCGCGACCACGCCCGTAAGTTTCTCTGCTTTGGATGTGTCGATGCGCTTGATGTGCGCGTGGGCATGGGGACTGCGCAAGATCGCCGCGAACAGCATGCCCGGAAAGGCGACATTGTCGCCGAACTCCGCTCTGCCGGTGAGCAGCATCGCATCCTCAATGCGCGTCGTGTCTTTGCCCAGGTAGCGCGGCTGGGACAGCGGCAGCTCACTCAGATCTCGTGGCACTTTCTCGCTCAAGGCGATCAACCCTTATTCATACAGTCATCTAACTAACTAACAGGTTGCTGAAAAACTTCCTCGGAGTCATTCGACAGGCTCAGGACGAACGGAGAAACTTAAATGATTGAGAAAATTCCGTTCATGCTGAGCTTTGTCGAAGCATTCTGCGTTTTTAATTCGCCCTGGTCTGCAATGCCTTCCATATCCGCAGCGGAGTCATGGGCGCCTCGGTAATGCGTATGCCGAGAGGCTCCAGCGCGTCGTTCAGCGCGCACAGCACGGCAGCCGGAGTCGTGTGTAAAGCGCCTTCGCCGACTCCCTTAACCCCAAGGGGTGCGATCGGCGACGGCGTGCACATTTCATGCTCCTCAGCCGCTGGCACCTCCATGATTGTTGGCATCAAGTAGTCCATGTAGGACGACGTCAGCATCTGCCCCTTGTCGTCGTAGACATATTCCTCGAGCAAAGCGGTGCCCACGCCGTGCGCCATGCCGCCCATCAGCATGCCGCGCACGACGCTCGGATTGAGCCGCACGCCGCAGTCGTCGACCATGACGTACTTGAGAATTTTCACCTGCCCGGTCTCGCGGTCCACTTCAACCATACAGAGATGCTGGGCCCCGGCCGCGGTGACGCTATAGCGGCCAAAACCTTTGTCGTCTGGAATCGTGCGATCCGGCGGGTTCCACACGTAGGTCGCCTGCGGGTTGCCGTCGACGCCCTCCGGGAGCAAGTCGGGGCGCGCCATCATAAACTGCGCCACCTGCGCCACCGCGAGTGATTTTCCCGGCACGCCGCGCACGCGAAACTGCCCGTCGAATAGCTCGACGTCATCCGCGCTCGCTTCCAGCATCACGGCGGCGGCGCGCTTTAATTTATCCGTCAGGCGCGCGGCCGCCCCAAGCACGGCGCCGGAGAGCGCAATCGCCATGGAGCTGGAGATCGGGCCGGTGCTCGGCTGCATGCTCAAACTGTCCACCGTGATCACTTGAACATCTTCCAACGCGACACAGAGATAGTCGGCGAGAATCTGCCGCACGAAGCTGTGTTGGCTCTGCCCGCCCGGCGGAAAGCCCACCTCGGCGATGATTTTTCCGAAGGCATCGATGCGCACCAGAATTCCTTCCGGCGACGATGTCCGGCTGAAAATGCGCGGCGAGGCGAGCGCCAGCATCGGCGGCCCGGTGAGACCGGGCTCGATGCTGCTGACGACGCCGATGCCGAGCAACCGTCCTTGGGCGCGCGCCGCTTGCTGTTCGCGCCGCAGTTCATCGTAACCCGCCTTCGATAGCAGCAAGCTCAAACTCGCTTCGTAATCGCCGCTGTCGTAAACGTTGCCGGACGGCGAGACATAGGGAAATTGATCTTTCTTGATGAAATTGCGCCGGCGAACTTCGTTGGACTCCAGCCCGAGCTTCTTGGCGGCGATCTCGATGAGCTGCTCGATGACCCAGAAGTGCGGTGGCAAACCGAAGGCCCGCAGCGGCCCTTGCGGCGTCTTGTTGGTAATAATGCCCTTGCAGGAATAATCGACGTTGGCGATGTGATAACAACTGCCGAGACAGAGCAGCGGCTTTAGCAGCATGCCGATTGCGAGCCACTCGGCAAAGGCGCCGAGATCATCGACAAGTTGCATCTTCATGCCTGCGATCGTACCGTCGCGCTTGAGCGCCAGCTCGCAGTCGTAGTGACGGTCCCAGGCGTGGCTGCTGTTGCCGACTAAATGCTCGATGCGGTCCTCGGTCCACTTGACCGGTCGGCCGCCGAGCTTCTTGGCCATGAGAGCGATGAGCACCACATAGCGGGCAAACGTCTTGACGCCAAAGCTGCCGCCCAACGGCGACTGGACGATGCGCACCTGCTGCGAGGAAATCCCCAAAGAGATCACCAGCGCCGGTAATATCAGATGCGGCGAGCGGTGACCGCCGCGCAAGGTCAGCATGCCGTTAAACGGGTTCCAGTCGGCGATGCAGACGCAAGTTTCGATGGGATTGCCGCTGCTGCGGTGCCAGCGGAATTGTTCGCGCACAATCAGATCCGCGCTCGCAAAGGCGCCGTCGACATCGCCGAAGACGAAGCGCCGATCATAGGCGATGTTGCTGTCTTTGCCTTCGAGCACCTTCGGTGCCGATGCCGATCCGGCTTTGAGCGCATCGACCACCGGCTCCAACGGTTCATATTCGACTTCGATCAACTCCAGCGCATCTTCGGCGATGTAGCGGTCGCTGGCGGCGACAACCGCGACGGGCTCACCCACCCAGTGAGTTTTTTCTACCGCCAACGCGTGACCGGTCCAGCCTTCGGGGACGCCGAACACGGGCCGCGACCAATCTTTGACTTCTTTGCCGGTCAGTACCGCCGCCACGCCGGCGAGCTTTTCGGCGCGCGAAGTATCGATGGACCTAATCCGAGCATGGGCGTGCGGGCTACGTAGAATAGCAGCGTGAAGCATGCCCGGAGTACGAATGTCGTTGCCGTACTCCACCTTCCCTGTGAGCAGAAGCGGGTCCTCCATCCGCGGGCTGTCTTTGCCGACGTGACGCGGTTGGCTGATGGGCAGTTCGCTGGGAAGCTTGGGCTCAGCCTTCGGCACGCATCACCTCACTGACGATTGCGCAACCGCAATGCGGCCAATTTGACAGACTCCAGTATGTCTTGATACCCCGTGCATCTGCACAGATTTCCCGAGAGCCATTCCTTCATCTCCGCTTCGCCGGCGTCGGGATGCTTTTGAAGCAGCTCGTAAGTGGTCATGAGAAATCCCGGCGTACAAAAGCCGCATTGGAGTCCATGCTTCTCCCGGAATGCCTCCTGG
Organism: Binatia bacterium; assembly: GCA_050735675.1. GTDB lineage: Bacteria > Desulfobacterota > Binatia > UBA9968 > UBA9968 > DP-20. The sequence continues at coordinate 4,566 of JBOHVN010000178.1, forward strand.
ATCGGATGGAGTTCCCCGCCCGGCTGCGCCAGCCCTTCGACTGTCATCAGCTCGGCACCGTCCGCCTGGGCCGCCAACATGATGCAGGAACGCACGGTTTCTCCGTTCATCAGTATCGTGCAGGCACCGCATACGCCATGCTCGCATCCGACGTTCGTGCCGGTAAGACCGAGGTCCTCGCGCAGGAAGTCGACCAGAGTTTTGCGCACTTCCGCTGTGCCTTCGTAATTCTCGCCGTTGACGCGCACCTTGATCGTTCGAGTCATTGTCATTTAATTTGCCTCTAGTTTTTGCATCGCTGCGCGGAGTGCGCGCCGGGTCAGTGTCGCAGCTAGCGCGCGCCGATATTCTGCCGTCGCGTGAATATCATTGCTGGGATCAATCTCTTTACTAGCAATTTGCGCTGCAGCTTCAAACGCCACCTCTCTCGGAGGCTGCCCCATAAGTGCTTCTTCGGCCACTTTAATTCTAATGGGAGTCGGACCGACACCGAAGTACACCAGACGAGCTTTAGTCACCACCTGTCGCTCTTGGTCCACAGCCAATCCTGCAACGATACCAACGAGAGCGAAGTCACCGTGGCGCCGGCTGACCTCGAGAATCGACCACACCATGTCCTTCGGAGGCGCGGGGAAGCGCGCCTCGGTAAGGATTTCATTGAATTCTAGCCTGGTCGTGAAATAGCTTACGAAAAAAGAATCGCTTGAGATGGTTCTGGTTCCGATTGGTCCTTCGGCAACGAGTTCCGCGTCGAGCGCAACGGCGAGGGCCGGAAGCTCGGCTGCCGGGTCGGCATGCGCGAGGCTACCGCAGATGGTACCGCGGCTGCGAATCTGTGGGTGCGCGATGTAGGACGCTGCCTCTCGCAGAAGCGGCAGGCGCTCGCCGATAAGGCCGTCTCGTTGGAGCGCGCGCTGGCGCGCGTTCGCGCCTATCGCGACGCCACTTTCGGTTGCCCGGATATAGTTCAGCACTTTGATCTGATTGATATCAACGATGCCTCTTGGCCGGGCCAAACGCATGTTCAACAGCGGCATCAAGCTCTGCCCCCCGGCGAGAACTTTGCCGTCGCTCTGGTACACGCTGAGAATCTCCAGCGCGTGTTGAAGGTTTATGGGGTCGTAATAATCAAATTTTGCGGGCTTCATCGTTGACCTGAATTCTGTATGATTGCTTTACCTGCCCACCGCTTCGATATCCGCCCGGTGGGCGGAGTGGCGACGTAGAAATTCAAGGCTACGGCGCCAGCAATCTTCGGCCGCTTCTTGACGATAGGCCGGGCCTTTCGCGTTTGTCCAGCCGTGATCGGCACCTGAATAGGTGTGAACCTCGAAAACTTTTCCATGCTCTTGCAACGCGCGACGATAGTCGTCAACGTCATTCAATGGTACCAGCCCATCTGCTTCGCCAAAGAAGACGATCAGGGGCGTCCGTAAAAACTGAACTCGGTCCAGCGGCTGGGTCGGCATGTTCGGATTTTTGGTATCGTTCGTGGGAAAGCCGTGGAACGAGGCCACTCCGGCCAGTTCATTTTGGAATGTCGGCCATAACATCGCGAAACGCCCGCCCAGACAATAGCCCCATGCAAAAACCGGTTGGTCGCCCACCAGCGGATGTCGCCTCAGCCAAGCAAGCGCCGCATCAAGATCGCCGAGCACCTGGTCGTCGGGCTGAGCGCCCGGCCGCTTGAAGATATCTTCCGGAACCCCTGGATGATCAAAGAAGTTCACTGCGAGGGCGACAAAATTCTCCGTTGCAAGTCTCTCGACGACGTCCCTGGCAAATTCATCCAGGGCTCTGATCGTCGGAATCATGATGACTCCGGGAAACGGCCCCTGCCCTGGCGGTAAGGCCAAGAGAGCGGCGACCGTGCTCGCTCCGCTCGAAATTCGGACACTTTCGATTGCCATAGAACTTTCTTAATGCGTCACACTGTATCTACTCAAACCGACGAATCTTTTCTGCGCGCCGCGAGGCGACTCTGCATGCATTGAAAAAACTGCCCCATCAATTGTTTGGCCACGCCTTCGACAAGACGCTGGCCGACGCCGGCCATCACACCGCCCACCTGGCCATCGCCAGAAACCTGCACCGCGGTGTGGTCGTCGGCTTCATCCTGCAATGTTAGCGCGCTCTCACCGCGGACAAAGCCCGCCGCTCCGGAGCCCTCGATGATCAGCTTATAACTCCGCGGCGGGTTTTTTTCCTTCATTAAGATTTTGCCGTGAAAGGTGCCCTTGATCGGTCCGATACCGACCTCCATTGTCGCCTCGAATTCATCGGTGGCGATTTCCGTCAATTGCTTGCAGCCCGGCGTGCAATGTTGCAACGACTGCGGATCGGTTAACAAGTTCCACACCTCCTGTGAAGAGGTCGGAAACACGAAACGCCCCTCAATCTTCATGTATTGATTTCTGCGTCACTTGCGTTCCCGCGCGCCTGCTCTGGTGTACAGTGTTCGGATATGCCAAATGTCGCGTGGTGTCAAATATCTTTTTGGAATATGCGTAACCATGAGGTTTGGTTATGCGAATCCTGCGGTATAGCAACGCGACTTGCAGCGCCGGTATCCGATCAGCGTGACTCGAGAAAGCAGAAAGGAAACTCAAAGCGTCGAACAATTTACAGACTTCTGTGCACTCGCTTACGGAGCAGAGCGAGGAAGTCCTTTGCGGGAGGCGAGAGGGGTCGGTCTTTATAGTAGACGATGTAGCTCTGGACGGTTAATGCCAGCCCCGGAATTTCCAGGACTTTGAAAAGTTTGTTTCTAATCTCCTGGATCAGCATATCTTGAAACAAGATTCCCAGTCCCATCTTGTTTTTCACAACTATTTTGACAGAAGCCGGACTGCCGCATTGGAGAGCAATCTTAGCTCCTAATCCTTCGTGGACGAGATGGTTGAGCATCTTGTCTACTGCGCTTGCCATCCCCGTGGTCACCAGCGCGGCTTGCCGAACGTCCGATAGGCTTAACCTTTTCTTCCTCGCGAGTGGATGATTCGGCGCCGCAAACACGACAAGTTTTTCCTTGCGAAGGGGCTCGCTGGTAAATTCAGGATTGACGGGAAGTTCGTTAAGCAGTGCGATCTCGACAGTCGAATTCAGCAACATCGACTTCACTTCTCTGGTCGTGCCGGTTCGCAGGATGATGGAAGTGTCGCGGTGCCTGTTCTTGAATTTTACCAGCAGCGAAGGAAGCAGAAGGGCTGATGCAGCATAGCTCCCCGCGATCTTGAGAGGGTCTGATTTGTTCATACTTTTCGGAGGCCGGAGTTCCTTTTTTGCTTCGTCAAGATGAATAAGAATGGCGTTGGCGTGCCGCAACAGAGACGATCCTGCATCCGTAAGCTCGGCGGCTCCGCGGTTTCGCTCGACTAATTTTATCGCGAAATCCTTCTCTAAATTTTTGAGGTGTTTGGAAACCGACGGTTGACTCACGTGAAGCAACTGGGCCGCCTTGGTAATACTTCCGTTATTTGCAACCGCTTGGAAGGCCTTCAACTGAGCGAAATTCACGACTACTCCTCATCAGTGAAATACCAATTCCGTGCAGGTGGCGCAATGAATGCGGACCCCGCTTTTACCTCGCGTGATTGTTTTATGTGTACCGTCGATTTTTAGGTTGAAGCGGACCGGTCGCTTTGCAGACGCAAAGACACGGCTTTCTTATCGCCACGCAAGCACTGCTCATCGCGCAAATGCTGCGCGGACGGGCGCGCAGTGTCGCGTTGAAACGCTTAAAACAGTCTAGGGGAACTATGGCCCTCGAGCATCAGGCACCAGAAGCCGATGTCTTCAAACAACTTCTGGAAAAACGTACTGATGAGATTTTGACCGATCGGCGCGAGAAACTGTGGCAACAGCCAGCAGATGACTGACAAAACCAAAACACTCGGAGCCACCCCAGGAGACGACACTTCGGGTCTTATTCAAAGGCAACTGACGGATCGTCGTGCCCGCAATGCAGCCGAGCTCGATTCATCCGCCGGGTCCATTACGACATGTTCGGTGAGATCTGGGAATGGGCGGGAAAATATCGTACGGATCGGCTCAACGTCGGTCTCGAAGCGCATCTCATCCCTGAACAAATAAAACTCCTATGCGGCGATTTCAATTATTGGAACTCCGATGAGAGCACAATGCCGTCTCTTGAAATTGCCGCTCGGCTACAGAACCGACTCACCAGGATTCATCCGTTTACCAATGGAAACGGCAGACACGACTCGGCTGCGTCAGGGCGTCCACTGAGAGATAGTAAGGATCCACTTTTTTCACTTCATGCCACGAGAAGCGGGCGGGGTTCTTGATAGGCTTCTGTAGACAAGGTTCGGATTTACAGCTCGTGACGATGTAAAGCCAATAGCAGTCGCGACGGTCTTCGGCGACGCGGCGTTCAGTGTCCATACTTCGCGGCCTTTTCGCTTACGATAAATCCGATCCGCCGTTTCTTGGGCGGTGGTTGCGCCATGAGTTGCCGGATCGCTTCGATAATTACTTGAATCTGCTTGTCGTGCTTGCCCATCTTTGCTTGGGAACCGGTCGCAACCTGCGACCGATTCCCTGAAAGGTCTGATTTCCAATCGTTCCGCGAGGAGTTCCAACTCGCCGTACCGCGACCGCGGAAATCGACAGTATGACGCTCTCTATCGATAGATCTGGCGTGCGATTCTTTAAGTAAAATCAATAAGTTGGAAATTATTACCACATTTATTACCACATTAACGTGGGATTACCTGTTTACTTCGTATGCGTTCCCACTGGGCGTCTCGCCCGCGCCCTATCACCTTTAGCTTTCCTTCCTTACGCCAACGATTCATCACCACTCGGATCATATCGCGACCTACGTTGGGGCATAGCCGCTCGATATCGGAGATTCGGAAAGGGCTGGGCACGCTTTCGAGGGCGTGACTTACCAACTCGGCCTTGGAGCCGCGTGCCGGTGATTGCCGCGCCGCGCGATCCTCAAACTCACGGTAAGCCGTGCGAATTGTGCCAAGAAAATAGTTGAACCAGGGAATGATGTCGTGGCTGCCGTCGTGCCAGCCGGTGGAGCTTTTTTGCAGCACCTCGTAGTAGCTTTCTTTCGACTGCTCAATAATCCGTTCGAGGCTGATGTACCGGCCCACCTGGTGTCCGTGATGGTAGAGCGCCAACAACGTGAGCAGCCGCGACACGCGGCCGTTGCCGTCCCTGAACGGGTGGATGCAAAGAAAGTCGAGGACCAGACAAGCAACCGCTAGAAAGGGCGTAATTTTCAATTGGTCCACGCCGTGTCTGTAAGCGAGACAGAGTTCTTCGACGGCGGCCGGGACTAGCCCGGGTTCCAGCGGCCTAAAGCGGACTTCCCGATGGCCATCAGGAAAAATCTCGATAATCTCGTTCTGCGTCTGCTTCCAGTCGCCGGCATCTCCAACCGTTCCCCCTTGGGCTAAACCGTGGAGTCGTTTAATCGTTTCCGGTTCGATGGGAATCTTTTCATGGTTGGCGTGAATCCACGAGAGCGCTCGCCGATAGCCGACAATCTCTTCTTCGGATCGGTCGCGGGGACGCGCATTGCCAAGCACGAGTGGCCGCAGCCTTTCGCGCTCGACCGTCACCCCTTCGATTCGGTTCGACGACTCGGTACTTTCCACGAGTGCCATTTCACGAAGGGCCTTTAAAATCTGCGGCGCTTGCTTCTCGTACAGCGCTTGCTTCCCCTTCGACTCGGCCAGCTTTTCCAGAAGCCATACCGTGCCTAAAGGAAGTTGAGTTTCCGCAAGGCGCTTTCCGCGGAAGGACATCATCGCGGCGAGCCCCCGTAAGGCTCGTCCGCATCGCGTACTCGCATCGGCTGCGTCAATGCATCGACGGATAGATAGTAATGATCGACTTTCTTGACTTCGTGCCACGGAAACCGCGCGGGGTTTTTGATCGGCTCCTGGAGGCAAGGCTCCGACTTGCAGCTCGTGACGACGTAAAGCCAATAGCAATCACGGCGGTCTTCGGCGACGCGGCGTTCATTGGGAGTCAGAAGCACAGTACCCGTCGCGGCGCCGATGCCTTTGACTTCTATCAGGCGCAGCTCACCGGAGTTGAGATCGAGGCTGGTGATGTCGTAGCCGAGGTTCTTCTCGTGAATATCATAAACCTGGCAGCCCCGAGCGGCTTCGTGGTCCATTACGATCCGCATGGCTATGCTTTCAACTTCCGGGTCGGGTTGCAGGCGGCGGACGTCCGGCTGGGACCGTTCGGGATGCGGCAACACCAAAATGCTTGTGATGCGCTCAACCGATTGCAGTGTCAGGGCGCGCTGCTGTTCGAGCTCTTGCCGCCGTTTTTCTCGCCGCGCCATGAGTTCGGCATGGCGGTTTTCCGCTTGGGCCAACCGGCCTTCGGCGCCGGTGATCTTCTTCTCGACCTCCGCATCGGCTTTACCGATCTCTTCATCGGGCATGCTGATTTGACCAATCTGTTGCTTCAGGAACCGAGGCAACTAATGGAAGCTGAGCGGGCGGCATTGTCGGAGTGAAATTGCCGATCACGCCCTGCTCCTGAAGACGCAAGGTCTCATCGCTGGACATTTCGACGGCAAACATGCGTTCGTGACTGATATCGCCCAGCCGCATAAGCTTGCAGCCCGAGCCGCAGAAGTTGCCCGTCTCCGTCGTAGCTCTTTGTCGTGTCCTGAATCGTGAGGGAGGCGAGATCTTTAGCCGTTAGTGTGACCTTGTGAAACTTCTCCGATTGAGTCCCCACGAGACCCAAGACCCAGCTATCCGGACCGTTGGACGCAACGGTCTCCACGCGCATCGGCTCGTTAAAGAGCGGGCCTGTAAGGATGTGTCCCGGTTTGAGATACCGATCAGTCACCTGGTAGCGATCCTTTTCAATAAGACGGGCCAAATTTCCGGAAATTTTACGCCTTTTGGCCGGAAGATGCCAAGGATTCTCTGGGAGCGTCCGCGTCAATCATGGGGACGGAGTTTCGTTTCGTCCGGTGTACGAAAAAACAGATCTTCGGAATTGAAGAGCACTGGGTAACCAAACAAGACAAGGTCAGGGTTAGCGACGTCGACCGCACCATCGAAGCAACCCGAGTACTGCGGGGGAATAACGGAAGTCGCCAAGGGCCTCTGGATGCAGCGGGAGAAAGTCAGTCCGGATCGCCTTGTCGAATATGCGATCCGCCTCAATATCGGCGCTGTCATCAGGAGGCTGGGGTATTTGCTGGATCTCTACGAGCTTGGAACAGACAAAACAGCAAAGGCGCTCACGAATCGCCTCACGAACACCTACGTTCCTCTGGATCCCGTCTTGCCAACCAGGGAAAGCACCTCCACCGGTAAAGAACTGAGAGACCCTATTGGTCACGACCTGTTTGAGCTGCTCGCGGGCGACCGGCTCGAAGCGGCTTAGGAGCTCCGGGCTCATGAACCGCGCTGCCGGTGGCCTGCCATGAGCGCGCGGTTTGCGCGAGTCGATTGGTGGAGGCGGGGGGAATCGAACCCCCGTCCGAAGGTCTTCCATCAGATATGACTACATGCTTAGCCGATGTTTTGCTCTCGCTCGTCGAACCCCCATCGGCTGGGTTTCTCGGAGCCATCCGGTTTGGATCTCAGCCTCATCCCCTCCGGCAGGAGAATCGGCCCATCCCACTGAATGACGTCTTATCCAGCCCCGTGGGAGAAAACCGGTAAGACGCTAACTGCGGTTAGGCAGCTAGGGCGTATTCGAAATTGTCTGCGTTTAAATTGCAGATCTGTTTGTTTAACGGGTGAACAGCACCCCGGCATGCCACTCTGACTTCCTACCTCCGTCGAACCCATATCGCCCCCGTACAAACAGTGTACCGCTTTGACGGTGGAGTTTCCAGTTGGCGGAGTTCATTCCGCCTCTGCCCAGCGAACGCTTTTTCCCTCCACGTTCCCGGAATTTTGAAAACGTGAAAATTCTCCCTGCGAGTCGTCCTTGAACATTTGAACGGGCCGGACTTGAAGGGATAAAGGATGAAACCCGACCGTCATGGCCAACAGCGACTTAAAGATCAGGACGAAAGACTACGCGCTTTTCGGTGATCCGACTCGCGGGCACGTCGGTCGGCGCGTAGTACCGAGCGGCGACACGAGCGAAGCCGAACGCCGATTTCAGCAGCAAGATCGAAGGATCCCTCCAGTGAGCTAGAAAGAAAGCGAAATACTGGTTGGAATTGCTGGGCGAATCGAGTTTTATTAGCGACGGCGGATTGGCCAGCGTCAAAAGAGAAACCGGCGAGTTGAAAGGAATCTTTGTGAGCATCGTCCAAAATACCAAAGCCAAATCGAGAGCCCCGAAGTTGTAGCTCTCTGAATGCGCTTTTTTTAATTTTTATCCCTTATCCTTTTACCTTTATCCTTTCTCGATACCGCTCACGGTCCTTTTCCGCACGATCACGGCAGTTCTTCCTAGCCCCTATCGCCTGTTGCGACCCGGCAATGCATATGCGAAGCTATATGCGTGTTCGAGATCCGATTTGCTGAGGGTGTTGAGGAAGATCTAAGGAAGATTCGAATTTATTACAGAAATCAGATCCTAGATGCGATTGAGGAACAACTTGCCCACGAACCCGACACCCAAACCAGGAATCGGAAGCTTGTGGAGAATCTGATTCCACCGTGGCAGGCGATGGCGCCGATCTGGGAGCTACGTATAGGTGAGTACCGGGTCTTTTATGACGTTTCACCTACTGAGTCCGTTGTCTATGTGCGAGCTGTTCGAAGGAAGCCACGAGGAGCCAAGACGGAGGATATTTTATGAAGACAGTAAACGCTCGTGACCTTCAGAAAAAAATCAAGCAATGTGTGGATACATCCCAACAGGATCAGGTAGTCATCACGCGTCGTGGCAAGCCCGCCGCCGTGATGATTGGAGTAGAGGGTAAAGACTGGGAGGATGTCGTGCTTCAGACCTCTTCAACCTTTTGGAAATTTATCGAGGAAAGGAGGAAGGAGCCGACGATGTCGATGAAGGAGCTACGGGCCCGACTGAAGAAACGTAAGAAATAGATTTAATTTCGACGTTTCGGGAATTCTCGAAGCGAATGCGTCCGTGCCCGCCCAGTCGTTTTTTTCACTACGAATACGTCCGTTACATTATTCCTTTGGTCTTTCGGCTCGCACGCTGCGCCCCACGGCACTTCGATTTCCTCGTTTCCCATTGTCCCGCCGCGCGAGCTCTAGGAATGCATCAAGCCGATCCTCTATTGAGACGTTGTTGATGCGACGCGCATCTTTAACTCTACTGATCTTAGCGTTTGTGGTTTTTGCTTTTGGAACCGTCCGCTGGGTGACTCGACGATCTTGATCATCAGGGTGGAGTACCGTCTTGCATAAGCAAAGGCCTCCTTTCGCCTTTTCAACAGCCTGCCAGGATAATCGCGTCACGTTGTGCTAGGTTATGGTTAACCTTACAATCGATGCCTCAGGGAGGAGTTCCCGATGGCGCAGAGTGTTGTACAGATCTCCGGTCATATCATCGACTCCCTCATACTGCCCAAGGTTCTCGACCTGATCGTTAGCCTTGGCGCCGAATTCGAGATCCTGGATATCCAGATCGGCCACCGTCGCAGCGATCGTAGTCACGCGCGGATTAAAGTCGAAGCTCCAAGTCCGGACCTCCTTGACCGGGTCCTTGCGAAAATTAGAGAGCATGGGGCGCTGCCCGAGGCGGTGGAAGAGGAGTCGGTGCAACTCGAAGCGGCGCTGCTCGACGGCGTTTTTCCCGAGCGCTTTTATGCGACAACCAACCTGGAGACCTGGGTGCGGCTAGAACAGCAATGGATCGCCGTCGAATCCATCGAGATGGATTGCGGTATTCGTATCGAGGCCAGCACGCGCAAAGCGCAATGCGTGCCGATGCACCGCGTAAAAAACGGCGATCTCGTCGTGGTGGGCCAGCGCGGCGTCAAAGTCGTGCCTCTGGAGCGCCAGCAACCTGGAGCACCTTTCGAGTTCATGGCCAGCGCGGTGTCCACAGAGCAACCGAAAGGACTGCTGATTCGCGAGATCGCGGAATCGATGCAGCGCGTGCGCCGGGAGAATGGGCGCATACTCGTGGTGGCGGGACCTGGGCTCGTTCACACCGGCGCGTCGAAGTACCTCGCCGAGCTGATTGAAAACGGCTATGTGCAGGTTCTTTTTGCCGGCAACGGACTCGCGGTCCACGATATGGAATCCGACCTCTACGGCACGTCGCTGGGTGTTTACGTGGACAAGAAGATTCGCGCCAGCGAAGGCCATGAGCATCATCTCTGGACCATCAACCGGATCCGGCGGGCCGGCGGCATCCGGCAAGCCGTCGAGCAGGGACTGATTCGAAAGGGGATCTTTTATTCTTGCGTGAAGAACGGCGTTGAGTTCGTGCTCGCCGGATCGATCCGCGACGATGGCCCGCTACCCGACGTCATTACCGATACCTTGGAGGCGCAAGACATCATGCGCGAGAAGGCGCGCGGCGTGAGTTTCGCATTGATGATAGCGACCACCTTGCACGCCATTGCCACGGGCAATCTCTTGCCCGCGAGCGTAAAGACGGTCTGCGTAGACATCAATCCTGCGGTGGTGACGAAGCTCACGGACCGCGGCACTTTCCAAGCCCTGGGTTTGGTTACCGACGTGGAGCCATTTTTGCGCGAGCTGTGCAGCGACCTGGACTTGAATGTCGTATGCAGCTCTTGATGTGCCCGCCGTCTCATTACGGCATCGAGTACGAGATCAATCCCTGGATGAAGCGAAGCCGCCAGAGCGATGCGGCGGTCGCCACCTGGCAGTGGAACGAATTACGCCGCGTGCTGGCCGAGAAATTGCCGGCGGAGATTCACTTGATCGATGCTATGCCAGGGCTTCCCGACATGGTGTTTACGGCCAACGCTGGAGTGGTTTGGCAAAATAAATTTATCGTGAGCAACTTCCGCCACGAAGTCCGCAGGGGTGAAGCGCCTCATTTTGAGCAATGGTTTCGCGCTCGCGGGTTCGAGATCGTCTATGTGCCGGAGAAATATTACTTCGAGGGCGAAGGGGACCTGCTGCGCTGCGGCGAGTTTTGGTTTGCGGGCTACCACATTCGCTCCGACATGATGGCGCATCAGAAAGTGGCTGAGATTGTGGATCGGGAAATACTCTCGCTGGAGTTGACCAGCGGCTGGTTCTACCACCTCGACACTTGCTTCTGCCCGCTCTCGGACAAAACCGCGCTCTTCTTTCCTCCCGCCTTTGACGATTACGCCAAAACGGTGCTTGAAAACCATATTCCGGATCTCATCCCCGTGCCGGCGGGCGAGGCGGAGCGCTTTGCTTGCAATGCCGTTGTCGGCGGCAACAACGTCGTCATGAACACGGGTTGCCCGGTGGCTCGCGGCAAACTCGAAGATCTCGGCTTCAATGTTTATGAAACACCGCTCGATGAGTTTCTCAAAGCGGGCGGCAGCGCCAAATGTCTGACGTTGATCATGGGATAAAATCGCTGCCGCCGAAGCTGAGCCGCTAATCTTTTCTAAGTCTCCTCAGTGAGGCAAAAGTCCCGACGAGTTACGGCGAATGGAAATAGAATCACTTAGATTCATTGCGACTGAAGACGATCTAAATGAGCTCTTTGCGAGATTAGTTGCGCCGCCGCCTAAAGTACGCGATTTGCGCCTACGGGTTATCCCGGACCGACTCGCAGTTACCGGCGCGTACCAGACCATTTTCCCAATTCCGTTTGAATCTCTTTGGGAGCTTTCTGTTTGCGCCGGCAAAATAGCTGCGCGCTTGTCTGACATCAAGGCTGGCGGTGTGGGGACAAATTTTATGAAAGGCTATGTCTTGAGCGCAATAGGCTTGAAGACCAACGTGTTTGAACTTCGAGATGAAACTTTTTCTCTGGATTTGGATCGCTTCCTGCTAGAAATGGGCGTTCCGCTTCGAACAAACCTGGTCTCCGTACGTTGTGAACGCGAACGACTGGTGATCGAATGCGAGAGGACGCGTCATGCGTGACGACGATAGTCTTCGTTCGCGAATGGAAAAGGTAAAATGTGAGTTTGTTTCGTATCGTGACTTTCGAAGATGTGGAACGGTCACAGACAAAAAAGTTTGGGCCAATTAGCCCCACTCTTGCTTCTCACCCGGAGATAGCGAAAGAGGACATTTTTGTACGCTCTTGTACGAAGGCCTGCTATTCTCGCCATCCTTCTGTCGTCTAATGCCCTGTATCCGACTCTTTTGACACCGCTGTCACAGAGCATCTTGGAGGCATTGTCATTGCTGAAGTTATTCTTCGCGGTGACCAATGCAACTTCTATTTCCAAGATCAAATTCGCTTCCCCAAGCGGCTGCCTTAGAGCGGCGGGTAAGTGCCTTGATACTCATGGCAGCGCTGACATCGGCTGCTCAAGGTTGTGGCAGCATCGCAGATGCGCCTAACCGCGCGGTGTCACCAGAACGAGTCTCATCTCCGGAGTCTCAGACTGGCAACCATTCCACCGACAAGGCGCCCGCCCATACCTTTCCGCGTGAGATTCCGCCGATAGCCAAAGTGCCTTCTTTTCCGGAAACCGAACAGGCTCCGCCAATTGAAAACATCCCCGAACCGTCGCAGCCAACGTTGCTGGAGACCGGCCTGGCCTCGTGGTACGGACCAAGATTTCACGGCAAACTCACCGCCAGCGGAGAAGTTTTTAACCAGGAGAAATTCACCGCTGCTCATCGGACTTTACCCTGGGGTAGCAGAGTGAAAGTCACCAATCTAGCCAATGGAAAATCAGTTGAAGTGCGCATTAATGATCGCGGGCCTTTTAGCAAGGGCCGTATCATTGATGTCTCCCGGGCAGCCGCAAGAGCCCTCGGCATGATGAAATCGGGAATAACGACGGTCCGGATCGAAGGGCTTTACGATCCTGAGGCATCGAACGAGCTCGTTTTGGAAGACAAACAGACGCGGTAATTTACGAGTTGCCAGTGCTTGATTGCGTTCGAGCGTGTCGCTGCAAGCCCGGACATCGCTTGGAGTACTGGAGTAATGGTTTGCATCCAGGAATGCAACTACTCCCCGCGTCACTGCGTCCACAAATCTCCCTGCCTTCCTTGCCCGGAGTTAAAAAGGTCCGAAAATTCTGTCTTGGCAAAAGCGAGATCTAACGGGGATTTGACTCCACTGTAGCCGCTATCAGTTCTGCGTTAGAACACTTCAGCAAAAAATAGTTTCTACCTGAAGATTGGGCGCAACCGGCGCCGTTATTGCGCTGATCGCTCGCTGTCACGAATCGTCGTATACTAATGTTCAAATGGCGAACGGGGCTCCTCCTAAAACACTAACCGGGCCAGAATTGACCGCGGTAACGGCTGAAAAAGTATTCGGCTGGAAGAACGTTCACAAGCAAGACGGCGTGCTGATCGGGAAGAAGCAGGACAAAGCCGGCCGATGGCGATCAGCGAAAGTGCCTGACTACGCCAACGACCCGGTTCACGCTTACGCGATCGATGAGCGCATGAAGCAGCTTGGGCGCTGGGAGGCATACGTCAAAGAACTTGCCAGGATGACAAAAGCCCAAGGTCTTCCACGCGACTGGGCTACGCCCGAGCAGCGCAGCAGGGCGGCGACCAACGTGTTGAGCGGAAGCGACGAACGAGGACGAATTTAAAAAGCCGTGTTCGTGCTCGTGGTTCGTGACCGCCACGATCTAAAACCGAGATTCTTCACTGGCCCTGCATAGAGTAATTAGCGTCATACCGGCGAAAGCCGGTATCCAGAAGGGTTCTTAAATTCCTGGATTCCGGGTCGCCCCCGGCCTTCGCTGGGGTTGCCCGGAATGACTTGAAACAGACTTCAGGACTCTAGGCTGTGATCGGGCTGATCCCGCCGCTCCCCGGGTTGAACCGCGGTTGCCGCTCGGTTACGATTCTCACTCCAAAGCTGTTCGAGCCTCATCCATACTTCACCGCCAATCCGGGAGCTTAACGGCGACAGCAACTCGCCGACGCGGGTTTTTACGAGATCGTGGCATTTCACGCGACCCTCCTGAATCAAGCCGTCGAACCTCGATTGCCATAGAACCATCCCCACAAGTGTACTCGGCAAGGTGATATTCTCGATCTGCTCGGTGATTTTATCGCGTCCAAACCACCAGGCGCCGGCGCCCACGATCAATCCGACTATGGCGCCGATCAAAAAACCCACTGGTCCCGTGGTACCGAAGAGCGCGACAATAACTGCGATTTCTAAACTTTCGCCAAATCCTCCGGCAAGCGTTCCCAATGCAACGGCGATGGATGCTGAAATGGTTACGCCGATGGCATCCGTAAAACCGTCGCCGATGGGCTTCACGGAACGGTCAAATTCATGTTTCGGGAGAATCTCGAGATTGCCCATGAGATCTTGTCTGATCGTCGCGGCGAATCGAAAGTCCTGTTGTACCGCCCTGAGGATCCGGTCCACTCCCGGGCCTACCGACGCTTCCAACTCCTTAACGGCGGTGCCGGCGAAGGAGCTTATTTCATCCCTGAATGCTTCACAGCGCTGCTTGATTCGCTGCCTAAGATCGCTGATCCTGCCGCCGCTCGCTCTGAACTGCGCCAACTCGGGAACGATGCGGTTGTCATAAAGTCGCTCGCAAACGAAGTTCGCCATTGTCTGGGCGAAGTTCTGAACTCCTCGATCAATCTCTTGAGTGATCAATGCTTCAATCTGCGGTCGAATCAACCTGGCGAAGTAATCGTCGAAATCGATCTGAATGTTGGCCTTGGCGCGCCGGACATAAAACCCCTGCACGCCGGCGAGAACTAATCGAGGAATGACAATGACCAAAATGGCGGTCAAGACGAAAAGGTGAATCCAGGATGCGGCGGGAGCGCCATCCGGGCTCATTAGCTGCGCTATATCGATATCTGCGCTGAGATCCCGGCCGGCGATGCGCGAGGCCAAAATGGCCGGAGCGAAGGTAAATTCCACCCATATCGAGACGGTCTTTTCGTCCGTAATGAACGTACTGGTCCAGATGACTTCGTAGCGTAAAAAGACGCCCCGTACGTACATTCCCGCGATGGCTCCAGCCGTCAAGGAAAGCGCGTTGCCGTGTAACAAGCGTCTCCACCGAGCCGCCACCAGCGGCTGTGCAGCTTCGACCCAATGACTCCAGAACCGCTTGGCGACGTTGACGAAGGACGTCGCCTGCTTCCTGGTGGCATGAAAGCGCAAAGTTAAGTTATGAATAGAAATCCAGATCGAAGGAAATAAAACGCGGGCGATCCATGGCGCCGACGGGACCGGCGTGGCCGTCGGAGAAGCGCCTTGCGTCCGTGCGCTACGGGAGGGGCGCTCATAGCCGGTTTCTTTCGGCTGATCTGGTTCACGCGGCCGAGTTGCTTTTTTGAAGCCGGAACGCAGCAACAAAACGATGAGAACCATATACAGCAGCAGATTCCACGCGACCAAAGCCATGATCGGATTCAGCATTAACGGGATCTTCTCGAATGCACCAAGATAATTCGTTCCTAAACCGACGAGGAAGGAAAGGACGCAAATCGGGATATTCCAGCCTTGCGGCAATTGCGCCATCCGGACGATGGAGCTGTAGGCGTGCGGAACGGCATCCAACAGATAGCGGGCTCGGGCCAGAAACCACGACGACGGCCGCAGGTCGTTGGCCGCGGCGGCCAATGCTTCGGACAGCCGCGAGGGCGGAAATACGTTCCGGTCGGTCTCTTCGATAGAACGTACCAGAAGGATTCGTGCGGCGTCCTGCTCAGTCATTGCGCTTGGAGAGGAAGGGTCAGTGAGCGCGCCTGACAAACGCAGGCGCTACGGTTGATCCTGTATCGAGGCTTCTTTAATTTTCTCCGTTGCCTGGGTTTCATTCGATGCGCGGGCTTCGGGTGCTTTTTGTTGCCGTTGCGTCTCGGGTTCGTAGCTTAAACGAATATACATTGGGAAGGGGTCCGATCTAAAGTGCGCGCGGCGCTTTAGTTCGTTCTGCCTTGGATAGATGCTTTGCATCAGCATAGCACTCGCCTCGCGTGGGGGAAGGTAGGCGGAGATTTCGCGCGAATACTGAGGACCGTTACAAATGTTCAAATCGACTAACGCCGTGGGGTCGCTGACGATTATCGCGACCGGCGCCAGCATCCGGAGGCTCGCCAAAACGTCAGAGATTTTCCTTGTGTTCTTCGACCGATGAGTCTACCGTGCTTGATATGGCTAGAATCACAGTTGAAGACTGTTTGGATAAAGTTTCGAGTCGTTTCGAACTCGTCATGCTCGCCTCGAAACGAGCACGGCAGCTCTTAAAAGGAGCCAAGCCGCTCGTTGTCTCGGACAATCGTGACATCGTTGTCGCTTTGCGGGAGATCGCTGCAGGGAAGGTGCGGTGGGCCGCTCCTAAGACCTGATGCGTCGAAGCGCCAGCGCCTATTCAGTTAGGCGAGGCCGGACGCGTTCGAGGCGGAAATACCGGCGATCAGACCTTCACACTGCCATTCACAGGCTGATTCAGCTGTGAGACGCTTCACTATTTCAGCCGGCTGTTTGCCCGCGGAACGAAATCGCCGGCTGTTTCGCGTTGCGGTTGACATCGCCCCAGGTAACACGTAGGCTGAGTTATCTTCTTCAGTCTACGGCCTTCTGAGGAAAATAAAAAATTCGAAGGCTTCTTCTCAGTCTCTCTCCTTGCGAAGCGATCTCTAAATGACCAACCGATCAGAGCGTGGTTTGGTAATTTGTTAGTCCATGTTCTAGCGCATTTGCAGGCAGATTCTCAGGGTCAAAGACTATAACAGTCTCTCTTAGGAGGAGAACATGGGTAGTAAATTATATGTCGGCGGTTTGCCCTATTCGGTAACGGAAGGGCGTTTACAGGAACTTTTTTCGGCGCATGGCACGGTCGAATCGGCCAACGTCATCGCGGATAAGTTCACCGGTCAATCGCGCGGCTTCGGCTTTGTCGAGATGAGCTCCGGCAGCGAGGCGCAAAGCGCTATCTCGGCGCTCAACGGCACGCAACTCGACGGCCGCACGCTGACGGTTAATGAGGCCAAGCCGATGGCGCGCCGCGATAACTCCGGTGGCGGCGGTCGTGACAGCCGTGACGGCGGGCGCAATCGCTGGTAGTTCTCTCGTCAGATCATTAAGTAGAAAAAGAGGGGCAACAGGTCGGGTTGCCCCTTTTGTCGTGTGGTCCTAAAACAGCGTCGGCGTTCGAACGCTCAACGCCGGTTAAATCCTCGCCTCGAGCGCTCCTGTTGATCGACGTAAGGACGGCAACAATGAAACAGTACAAAGGCCACCCCATCTACGGAGTCGCGGTGCGCGCCCCGAAGCATGGCTGGTGCTCGCGCGGGCTGGTCTATGATCGGGACCTCACCCAGACCATAGAGATCAAACGACTCGTGACCGCTCTGGAGTTGACTTTCAAGGACAAGCATCAAGCCGAGGAACACGGACTAAAACTATGCAGGGACTGGATCGATGAGCAAGCGCAGCGAGAGGGTTCGGCTTTGAAAAACGACGCAGAAAAATGACCTCAACGCCGCTGGTGTGCCGGCATTCGACCGTAAGCCGAAAATTTTTTTGACGGCGCGGACGACAATTCTCATCTTACCAGGTGCGGGGCTAGCTCTTAGCCGGAACTAAAAAGATTTGGTGGTTATTTTTCTGCGTGGATTGCCTGCCGGTCTTTGGGCAGGTGACGCTGTTGTTGCTAAGGTCGGCGAGGTTTTTCGGCATGGTTTTGCCTCTGTAAAGATCGCCGATGCTTTGTTTATCAAGCGGGCCATCTACCATCACGAGCGAAATCCCCATGTCATGCGCTCCGCCGCATTTGTTACAGGAAACTAAGATCCCGTAGCGTGATTGAAGATTTTTTGCACTTAACGTCATGTGAATCTCCCTTTGCCGGCCCGGGGTGAAATCAGACCCGGCGGCCGGCCGGTTCGGCTGTTGGCAACGACCGAGCTAAAATGCCGGCTCTCGGGTGACACCCGACAGGTCGAACTCAAGCTTTTCAACAAAGATGCGTGTCAGATACAAGTGCGGGAAATCAGAGAGTTCGTTACGATCCTCGGCGACCCCTCACTGTAACACCTCGGGACGGAATAAGATACGGCATTATGGCTTGTCCAGTTCGAGTTGGTACCCGGCGCTTTAGAAACTTTTAAAAACAAAGATAGCTATCCTGCTTCAACGGGTCCATGATGCCCGCCTGAGCCATCGGCGTCTGGGTCGTCGGCACTACGGCGGCTCGCCGATGCCCTCGGCAGCAGATGTCGCGGGCGGCTAGAAAGACAAATTGCGGAACCCTAAAACGGTTACTCCGGGTGAGGCGAGTTCGGCGCCAGCAAACCGGCTGAGCGATGAGCTGGCTATACTCCCGAGACGCGCGCTCGTTTGCGGCTGTGGTCATGTCCATTGCGAGCATTGTGAAGAAGGTTCCGCGGCGAAACAGCATTCCGACTTCTGGATTTGTCATCGCTGCAGGGAGTTGAATCGGCGCGCTCAAACTTGAATCTGAAGAAAGTGTCTGATGCACTCGGAAGAGCTATGGGAAGGAGAAGTGACCGCGCCGGCAACGGTAAACCGTGCCGGGGAGGAGATGGCGATGGGTGACAAAGGAAAAAAAGATAAAGAGAAGAGCCGCAAGCAGAAAATCGTGAAGCAAACCCAGGAGGCCAGAAAAGCGCAGGAAAAAACCGCCGTCAAATTCCCCGTTCAGAAATCCTAACGCGGTAGGGTCACCTCGGCGACGGCATCGTCGACGCTGAAGCGCTACCGATCACTACTTCGTCGTTGGCATCAAGTGGCGCAGGCCCGAATTGCGTCGCAATTTCTTGAGCGCGATCGCTTCGATTTGGCGGATCCGTTCACGCGTGATGCCGAATACCTTGCCGGCTTCTTCAAGCGTATAGCTCGTCTTGTCGCGAATGCCGAAGCGCATGCAGATGATCTTTTCTTCGCGGGGCGTGAGTGTGGTCAAAATCTTTTGCATCGCTTCTTTGAATCTCGCCTCCATCAGCAGCGCTTCAGGACCGGGAGTGTCGTGGTCGCTCAATATGTCGACCAAACACTTCTCACCGCTCTCGTCCAGGGGCATGTCGAGCGAAATCGGCTCCCTGACCAAACCGAGAATCGATTGGACCTTCGCTTCGGGCACGGCCATGTGCGCGGCGATTTCTTGCGCCGTCGGGTTGCGGCAGAGAATGCGGCCCAGGTCGTCCATGGCGCGCGCCAGCTTATGCGTCAGCTCGACCATATGCACCGGGATGCGGATGGTATGCGCATAATCGGATAGCGAACGGGTGACCGCCTGGCGAATCCACCAACTGGCGTAGGTCGAGAAGCGAAAGCCGAGCCGGTGATCGAACTTATCGACGGCTCGCATGAGCCCGATATTGCCTTCCTGAATGAGGTCCAAGTACGAGAGGCCGTGGCCGCAATATTTCTTCGCGATGGCTGCGACCAGGCGCAGGTTGGCCTGGGCGAAGTCCTTTTTGGCAGCGGCGACTTGCGCCTTTTTGGCTAAAATGGCGCCGACCTTGCGCCCGAGCTCGGCGACCGGCATACCCATCGACTTTTCGACGGCCCGGATTTCCTTGCGTCGGGCCGGCTGGTCTTTGAAATTTTTGGCTCGCTCGTAGATCTCTTGGTGCCGATCAATGATCGCGTCGATCTGCCGGTCGTTAAGGTTGAGCGCTTTAATCGCCCCGGCAATCGTTGTTTGCCGGCGGATGTTCCTCGGATCGGGCCGGTTTCGTCGAGCTGGCGTTTTTGATCTTTCCGCCTGCGCGGCGCTGCGTTGGCATCGCTTGGCCAGGTTCCGCAGTTTTCTTGCGCCGGCCCGAAAGCGGGCACGTAAAATCTTGTCGTCGTTAAAATGCTCTCCCGACGTCTCGATCGCGAGCTTGACGACGTCACCCATGTTCACTGCGCCAGCAGCGACCGTTTGATCGAGGTCGAGCGCGCAGCGGAGCGCGAGCAGCGACGACAGCGCTTCATCGACGATCTGGTTCTGTCCTTCCTCGATGACTCGGGCCAGCCTAATTTCGTCTTGCCGGCTCAACAGCGGTACGGAGCGTATGTCCTGCAGGTAACGGCTGATCGGGTCTCGAGCCGCGCCCAGGGATTCCTCGTCGTCGTTGCGCTCCTCGACATCTGAAGCTTCAACGGCTGACGCCGGTCCGGAAACTTCGAAATTCCTTGCGAGCCGAGTATCCGCGGCCCAGCGTTCAGCGTGAAAGTGCGCCGACCTTTCAATGCCGGCGCTGATGGCCGCGTTGTCCGACAAGGGCGGGATCTCTCCCGGCGCATCCGCATTGTCTTCGATCATCTTTTTCACCTTGGCGTTTCAGCGGCGCATCCGAGCGCGCGCGCGAGCGAAAACGCTCCGCGAAGTTAGATTGGCAGCAATGAACAGAAGGGGTCCGGCGATCTCAGCTTCGATCGCCCGAGAAGTGACTTGGACCTATCCATTGATTGTTGAGGGAGTAGTTCGAAGCACACTAGGGCGGCCGACTCGGATTGTCAACGCAAATGTTTTCAAAAAGCGCCGGCGCTGCCACAAATATCACGAGTGGCCTCGATTAAGCTCTGATGCGTCGCGGACTTGGAGTACATCGCTGGCTTAACTGATTGCGCGCGGCTTGCTGCCTGGTGAAGCTCGGGCTGGCGTTTTTGCATGCCGGGTAAATATCTCACCAACCAATCGTCGATCGAGACATCCGTGCAAACCGCGGAAGCAAGATCAAGCGGCGCGCGAGCGGGGCTCAACGGCCCCAATCGGCGCGGGACGGCCATCTCGGGGAGCATGGGTCAGCGAAAAAGGAAAAAAGGCCAACTCAAGCCCGCTTGCCGGCGGTTCGCTTTGCCGCCGCGATAGCCGGGCGCGAGCTTAACTGGATGATCCTGTTTACGCGGGGCTCAGTTCTTCTCTCATCGCTTGGCAGGGGGCGCAAAAGATCGCTGCCGGTGTGGTCTCGAGACGGCGCGCGTCGATCGGTTCCTGGCACCCGACGCAGACGCCGTATTTGCCTTCGGCGATGCGGATCAGGGCTTCATCGATGCGCGCGGTTTCATTGGCGTACCAATCGGTTAAATTATCGAGCAGGTGAACTCTGCTTTCAAAGGCCGCGCGGTCGATCCGATCCTTGTTTTCTTCCACGGCGCGCTGCTCTTTCTGCACATGCTCAAGCGTCATTATGATTTGATTGCGCCGTTTCTTCAGCTGATCGTAGTAGTTTTCATGCTTGATAGCGTTCATTGTTCCTCCCCCGGGTTCTGATGGCCCCGACGCGCTGCGAACATATGCTTCATGCGGCTCAAAACGCATTTCCGACGCTCCCTTTTGACTTCGGGATGATGACGCGCAACACGCCGTCGCAAAACTCCGCTTTGACGGCATCTTTGTCGACTGATTCGGGAAGCTCCATGCGCCGCATGAAGTGTCCGGAGGAGCGCTCCATGGTGCGAAATTGGCCCTCGCTGTGGTCCTTCTCCAACGAGCGCCAACCGCGCAAAACCAGATCGCGGTTCTCTATGCCGACCTTGACGTCATCGGCCTTGACACCGGGCAAGTCGGTTTCGAGGATGAACGCATCCGCAGTCTCGTAAAGATCCACCGAGGGTTTCCAGCCGCGGATGTCGCGGCAAAAGCCCCAGGGGCGATGGATGATCTCATCGAACAGGCGCTCCACCTCGCGCGAAAGGTGCATGGGAAACGCGATCAACTCATTTGGTTTTTTAGCCATCGGCGCGGTCTCCTCATTCAAACTCGATCCGGCGGCATGAGTGTCATTGATTCGTCAACGCAATGGCTATGCCATCGATCGGTGTAATTCCCTTAGCTTTTTTGCCGCTCAATGACGCTCGCTTCCCAAGCTTGAGAAGCAAGCACGAAGTTCTTGCAGTGGTGCGAAGGCGGCGCCGCTGGCGCCAGGCCGTGCAGTGGCACATCGGTTGCGTTAGACTTTTCCTACCAGCGCTGAACGACGCGCCGTAACGCTTGGCGCGGAAAGGCCGGTGCGGCCAATGAACGAAAACATTCAAGCATTGCTTGGCAGGGATACGGCGGTGACGCAGCAGTTCTTCGATACCTTACGCCGCGGCGACCCTATAGAACCGGAACGGGCCTTGCTAGCCGCGCTCCTTCAGGACGCGATCCATGATTATCGCAAGTTCAAGAAGGCGCGCGATCGCGAAGGAAGGGAACGGTTTCGCGAAGTCGAGGAGTGGATCAACGAAAGCGCGAGCGACTGGATTTTCTCGTTCAACAACGTCTGCGAGCTGTTGAACCTTGAGCCGGACTGCGTCCGCCGCGCGCTCCACGAGCGCAAGCGCAGAACGCCCAACGAGGACCGGCCAAGGCGTCATGATGCGCCCGGACCGCATGCATGACCGTCGGAGCTTCGATTGAAGATTTCTCCACCGGTCTCAGTGGCGCGGCCAGTAGAGCAGCAGCGGCAAACCGGCATGGCGCACGCAGGTTGCCGCCACGCTGCCGATGAGGGCTCGTTCCAGGCCACCGCGCGCGTGGCTGGTCATTGCCAGCAGGGTATCGGGCAGGCCGCTGACATAGCTGCAAATCGCTTCAGCCGGATCGCCGTGCAGCACTTCCCACTGGCATTCGATCCCGTGGTTTGCTTTGATCTCCGCGGCCTTGCGCTGGAGGTAAGATGATTCGAGCACGTCGGATTTTTCCTGCTCGGTGAGCGGCGTCACCGCCGGATTGACCGGCAACGCTTGCAACAAGTGCAGCTGCGCCGACAAGAACTGTGCGGCTTTGACCGCATGCGAAATGATCTTCTCGGAAAACTTACTGCCATCGAGGGCGACGGCGATGGTGCTGATGGTTTTCGGCGCCTCGCGCTCCTCCGCTACGGGACGAAAAATCACCACCGGACGCTTGGCTTCGCGAATGACGCGGAGCGCGACGCTGCCGAGAATCGCTTCCGGCCAAGCCGTGCGCCCGTGGGTGGTGAGCGCGACGACGGCGTTCGGCTCGCGCTCGAGCTCGGCGCCGATGGCGGCGGCCGGATCGGTCGACACCAAGAAGCGCAACTCCGCGCCGTACTCGCGCGCGCACTCGCGCAAATAACTATCTTCCATCGCCGCCGCCTCGGGAACGATTCTCAAGAGCGTCAGTTTGCCTCCCTTCGGCGCGGTCAACGCGCGCGCCAAAGGGAGGATCTTTTCTGCCAGGGCGGAGCCGTCGAGGCAAACAAAAAGTTTTTGGAACATGTAAATCCTCTGGATCGACTTTGCCTAGCAGCCTGCATTTAGAGTTTTTCAGCAAACTGCTAGCGGCCGACAAGGCGCACCGTGCTCGCCTGCGGCCCCTTTTCACCGCGCTCTTCGGCGAAGGAAACTTCCGTGCCAACCTCCAGATGCTCAAAACCGGGGTGCAGCACGCTGTTCTTATGAAAATAGACTTCGCGTCCGTCCGCTGTTTCGAGAAAACCGTAATCTTCGACCGGAAACATTTTTGTTACGCGCGCGAGCGGCGCCGGCTCGTGGTTTTTCTTCTTGCCGCGGCGCCGGCGCGCGTAGTCCTGCAGCTTGCGACCGGCGGCATTGAACGCATCGCGGATCGCGACGTAGACGTCTTCGTGGGCGGCGTGCTTGCTCGGCTCGTGAATCTCGGCCAGATCTTTTTCAAGCTCCTCGGGATGAGACGCCTTCGCCGCATCGAGTCGTTTAGGCGCGCGATTGATTACCAACTCGCCGCCCGGCACCGTCATGTCGATGCGTACGACGTAAGCCTTGCCCTTAGAATGACGGCGATGCGGCGCTTCGACGATGACCCGGCAGCTCGTGATGTCGTCATAAAGCGCATCCAGCTTCGCCGCCTTCTCGCGGATGTTTTCCTCGATTGCGTTCGAAGACGGCATGTTGCGGAAGGTGATCCGTAGGGGAATTTTCATAGAGTATCTTCTCCTTCTTGGCTCTTTGCGTGTCTGCGCCCATTGATCATGCGGCAAGAGATGTGCCACGGCAAGATATCTTTGGCTCGCTGTGTCCTCAGAATACTCTAAAGATTTTTCTCGCTTCATCAATATGAGGAAGGGACAAATTGCAAGCGTGGGAAAGCCATCAACTCTGATTAGCAGCGCTGCGAAAAGCTCGCCCCGTCCCAGCGCGAGAAATTTTGTTGCCTTGGAAAATAATCGAATCCTGTCGAGTTCCCGCTCGCCAATCCGCGGCATAGTCCTTGCTCTTTTTTGGTAAGGGGTGAACAATCTTGGGTTATCGAAGATGTTGCGGAACAAGCAGGCTGAGGTGAGATCACGGCTAACTAACATAAGGAGCATGTTATGCCGATTCTAAAAAAATTAGAAGAACTGTTCGATCAGGCGAAGGTGCCGTATGAAATTTTCAATCACCCGCTTGCCTACACGGCGCAGGAAATTGCCGCAAAACAGCACGTATCCGGTAACGAAATCGCCAAAGTCGTGATGCTTGAAGTGGATGAATCCCTGATTATGGCCGTGATCGCGGGCAATCAAAAAATCAGTCTCGATGTGGCAAGGGCGAGCCTGGGGGCGGTCCGGGTGCGGCTGGCAACAGAAGATGAATTCATCTCGCGCTTTCCCGGATGTGAGATCGGCGCGATGCCGCCGTTCGGAAATCTTTTCGGTCTCAGAGCAGTGATTGATCCCGCCTTGGAGAAAGACGGGCACATCTACTTCAATGCCGGCAATCATGTGCAGACTGTCCGTCTGAGATACAAAGATTTTTTGGCGTTGGCCAAACCGCAGGTTATGCCGCTCGTCACCGTGTCCAAGAAAAGAGCGGCGTGAACCGGTCCGCACCTCTGAGCGCAGATGTATCGCCGCGTCATCGCATGCGATTTCGACGGAACGGGAGCCACTGAACGGCGCCGGAATTGAACGCCGCACTGGCGGTGGCTTGCGCGCAAGTGAGCGTTACGTTGTTAGTCCTCGCCGTGCCGGCATGAGCGTGAACGCGGGTTATGGTATAAACTCGAGGGCGATGGAGAAGGCGATGAGAATAATGATCACCCACTCCAACATTTCCATGCGGCGATTGGAGGCCTGGTCGGATATTTTTTCATAGATGCTTTCCAGAGTTTCGAGCTTGCGCAGAATGCTTTCGTCCCACTCTTTCAGGTGAAAGCGCTGGTTTGCCGTGCGGTAGACCCGCGCTAGATACTGGTCGCCGAGCAGTTTAAGCGTGTTGTTCACGCCTTCGAATAGGATCGCGTTGTCGACTTGCAACTCGGCGACGCGGCGCAGATCGGCGCCGTAGTAGCCCAACAGGCGCGGCAGACTGAGCGTCGGTTTCGACAAACTCTCGAAGGCTTGATCCAAGGCGCGATCGAGTTTCTGATCGAGGTAGCGCATTTCTAGCAATTCTACGTTGGCGAATTCCAAGACGGCGCGAACGTCTTCGCCCTCGCGGTCGACGATCAGCGCGCCGTTCCAATCGACGATGGTGATATCGTCGAGACCGTAGGAAACCCGCGCCGACAAGGCGTGCTCGATTTCCTGGTCGGACAAGGATTGCCGCTCGGCGCGCAGAATCTGCGCGATCTGGCGCGCTTGGCTTACGGCAAAGTGGTTAAGATCCAGCGGTTGGCCGAAGCTTTCAACGTGGAAGATCACGTAGTCTTCGACGACGGGCGAAGGATGGGCTTGGTTGGCGGCGTCGCCGATGACGCGCAAAAGCTGATCCACCCGCTGTCGCGAATCGCCGAGCAACAACTCATTGTCGTAAAGTTCCTCGCTGACGGCGAGCAGTTGGTCGAAGGGCCCGTCGATCGGCAGGGCGTAGATGACCGCGACGGCGCCGAAATCGTAGATCATCAAATCGACGCCCGAGCGCGTAACGAACTTGCCGAGACGCAACGGCTCGGCGGCTTGATTCACGCGCACCGGCGGCGGTTGATATTCGAAATAACTCGGCGTGCGCCGTTTGTGCGCGATGGTCGGGCGCTCGGTCGTCTCATGGGTGCGCTGTTCGGCCTTGCCGAGGTTGATCGAGCGCGCCGCATCATAGGCGAAGATCGCGTAGCACCGGCCGCCTTGGATCGGTGGCACCGCGATCGGTGTCGTTTCAGCGGCCATAATGAAATCAGTCTAGCACTTCAAGACACAAACGGCAGAGTGGCGTCATTGAATATTTCGATGAGCCCAGCGCGGCGAAGCCGCAACCGAAACAGGAGAGGGAAATTCCACCACGAAGGTCCCAGCGCGGCAGAGCCGCAACCGAAGAAGAAAAATTCACCACGGAGAGCACATAGATCACAAAGCAGGAAGATTCGGAATCGGAACGTTACCGCAAAGAACGCAAAGAAGATGCAGAGGTGACCGGCTGGTCGCCCAGGTTTCGCGCGGCGTAGGAAAAATTTGCGCAAGCTGCGAAGACTTTCAATCATATAACACGATGGGCGCCGCCGATGTCGAATTTTCGCCGGCAAAATGGGATACTGCTGCCGATTCGGCGCGTTGCATTGCTCGATTCCCAAAAATTGCGCCGCTGGTTTGGAGTTTGCTTGATTCTTTGCTCAAGTGATTTCCCCCTTTTTGCGGAGGTGGGTATGGGACCCGGTCAAAGCTGGTCGGATTGGTGGCGTCGCTTTCTCGGTGCGGCGCCGGACACCCGGCGGATAGCTATCGAGGTTTTGAGCGAGCGCTACATCGACGAAAGCCAACAGGTCGCGCGCTTTACCGAGCATGCGGAAAAAATGCAGTACCCGCAGTTTCGCCAAAGGCTTTTGGCTATCGCCGCGAATCAGGCTGAGCATGTCGAAAAGATCGGCGAAAAGATCAAGCAACTGGGAGGCCGGCTGCCCGGCGTGCCGCCGCTTCCGTCCAGCGAAAAAAATAGCTGGCAATACTTGCTCGAAGCTCTAAACGAACAGCAGCGCGGTTCCGCCGAGCGGCTGGCGCAGGCGCAGAGCATCAGGGACGAGCTGCCGGAAATCGCCGAGCTGTTGATGCAAATCAACGAGGACGGCGTCCCGCACCGCGTCGCGATCCGCGACATGCTGATGAAAAGCGATCCGCAGTCGCTTTCGCACTGGTTGGCGTGACATGGGCCGCCGCCCGCTGCGACGACGATTCCCGCCACGATAGCACGGCTCTTTTGGTTAGCCGGCTCAGCGCGCTAGAATATCTTCATGCGCAGCTTTCAGCTGGTCGACTTCGCCGCCCACTACCAGAAAGGCTTTCGCAATCATATCGTGCCGGTGACCGATGTGCCGGCGCTGGTCGAGTCATTCAAGCATTATGGCTGTTACGCCAGCTATTTTTTCTTTTCCGACGAGGTGCTCACGTACATGAGCGCTCAAACGGGCGCCGATGTGCCGACTATTAGCGGTTACGAGGGCAAAGTCTCGGCGCCGTTTTTGCCGATCGATATCGATCACGCCGAGCTCGCGACCGCGCTGGAAACGGCCAGGCGCCTGAGCGTCTATTTTCGTGAGCGCTGGACGATCGATCCCAACGCCTTGCAGATTTACTTCAGCGGCGCCAAAGGGTTTCATCTGATGCTCGATACGCGGCTTTTCGGTCGGGTCGCGCCGTCAAAAAGCTTGCCGACGGTCTTCGATTCGCTGCGGCGGCACGTGGCTCAGGAACTGCCCGAGCCGCTGCGCGAGAACGTCGATCTGTCGATCAAAGATCGCGTGCGGCTGCTGCGCTTGCCGAATACGATCCATGAAAAGTCGAAGCTCTTCAAAATTATTTTGAGCGCGGAGGAGCTGGAAAATTTGCCCGCGCAGCAGATCCGTAAGATTGCGCGCGCAAGCAGGCCGTTGACGTTAACCGATGAAACGGGTTTCCTGCCGCGCGCCGAGGTGGCGGCGAACCCGGCGGCAGCGGAGCTGTTCAGCCGCGTTCGGCGCCAGACGGCCAAGCTCACTCGCAAGCCATTTGCTTACCGCTTTCGCCGGCCGGCGGATATTTCGCGGCCTGAGTTTCGCTGCGCCGGAGCGCAGAAAATCTGGGAGAGCCACATCGAACCGGGCTATCGCAACAATTGCGCGATCCGGCTCGCCTCGGAGTTTCGTCTGATGGGCCTCAGCAGCGATGAAACGGAGCAGAAACTGCTGGAGTGGAACGAACGAAACAATATCGACCTGCCGGCGGCAGAGCTGCAAAGCGTCGTGCATTCTGCCTATCAACACGGTTTTCCGTACCGCTACAGTTGCCGCGACCCGATTTTACAACGATTTTGTCCCTTGCCGGATTTGCCTTCGTGACGCCGGTTCACGGCCGCGCGGGCGGCCGCCGTTTAACTGACGATCAGCCTCCACTTCCGAGCGGCGCCGCAACCAAAAAGTCGGAATATCTCGCACAAAGACGCAAATGACGCAAAGGAAGAAAAGCGCTGGCTCGTTGATCGTTAGGTCAGCACAATCATTTACGATCCTGTTCGCAGCACGCCAGGCCACGGCGGATCGACACTTGACGGCGCTGGCGGCTGTTGAAGCCGCTAGCGCCGATCGCGCCGGCGGCTTTTGATCGACAGAATCAAGTGAACGATCAGCGTCAACAATGTAAGCAGCACCAGATAAAAGAGCTCGGTTTCGTTTGCCATAACGACCTCCGTTTGGTGCACTCGGTTTGCCGAAGATTAATAAACGCAAATCATGGGCCAATCATGATCTCGCCTCAGCTGATTCGATTTCCCGTGATGCAACAGGTTAACTTGACACGAGTCGCTTAGCCGCACTAAAAACAAGCAGCGCAAATTGCTAGATCTTGTAGCGCAATATTTATATCCGTCGATATTTCTCCGGCGAACGTGAGAATGAATAAATCAATCCTCGGAAACTCGGAATCAGCTAGACTGGCAGGCTGCTGAAAAAGCCTCATATGGGCATTTGCTGTTTCGGCTTACGAGTCCGGGTTCCGGGTTTAACTCGAAACACGAGACTCGAAACTAACGCGCGCCTCGCCTCTGAGATCTTTTTGAGAGCCTGCATTCGGAGTTTTTCAGCAAACAGCGAGTTTTTCAATGTCTAACAAAAAAAGCGACCGGCAAAATCTAAACCCCGTCAGCCGCGGTGGTAAAGACGCCGTAATCCCTGAACCGGAGACGACCGGCCATGATTTGGCCGAGATGACTAGGTCGGCGCCGCACCTGCTGGCCGACGAATCGGACTTACTGGTAAGCCTATATCGAACATTGATCGCGCATAGCGAATTGCCGGCCGGGCTCCGCTCTGTCCTCGAGATCGTGTGCGGCTTCACAGGTTGGGCCGTCGGCGCTGCCTGGTTGCCCGCTGATGATGAAGCGCGGATAAGATTTTGCACGGCTTGGCAGCGAGATGATCCAAGCCTCGCCGAATTCACCAAGGCCTGCCAGCAACGATCTTTTGCTAGCGACGGTGGACTGCCGGGACGGGTATGGAAGCGTCGAGCACCCGAATGGATCGCCGACTTGGGGGCGCAGTCGCTTGAACGATTTCCGCTCGCCTCTTTTGCCGCGCAGGCCGGCATCAAGGCCGCATTCGGAGTTCCGATTCTTCACGGCGATGACGTCGTCGGAGTGCTGACGTTTTATATGAAGGACGTGAGGGAAGAAGACGATTCTCTCATTCATGTCATATCCCGCGTGGCGATCCAGCTCGGATTTGCTCTTCAACACAAGCAGATAGAAACGGAATTGCGCAAGCGCGAAGCGGTGGTTCGGAAAAGTCATGACGAATTGGAGATGCGCGTTGCAGAACGCACGGTTCAACTGAGAATTGCCAACGAGTCGCTGCAGGCTGAGATTCTTGAACGAAGGCGTCTTCAGGAGGAGACGCAGTCGCGCATACGCCAACAAGAAGCCGTGGTGAACATCGGCCAACGGGTCCTCAGCGGTGCGTCGCTTGCCGCACTTTTTCACGAGGTCTGCGAGCGCGTCGCGACCACGTTGGATGTTGAGTTTTGCAAAATCTTGGAACTCCAAGCGGAGGGTCAAGCACTCACGCTGCGCGCCGGGGTGGGCTGGCGCGACGGGCTCGTCGGCCGCGCGACCGTGGAAGCGGGAACGCGATCGCAAGCGGGCTACACGTTAGCTTCGAGTCAGCCGGTCATCGTCGAGGATTTGCGCACTGAGTCGCGCTTCAGCGGCCCGCCTCTGCTGCTCGATCATGGCATCGTTAGCGGCGTGAGTGTTGTCATACCGGGTCGCGACCGGGCGTTCGGCGTGCTGGGTGCGCATTCAGTCAGGCGCCTGACCTTTCATCCCGAGCACATCAATTTTCTGGACTCGGTCGCTCATGTATTGTCTCAAGCGATCGAGCAGCGACGTTCGGAGTCGGCGATTCAACGGAGCGAATCCTGGCTGCGCCATCTCGTTGCCACGACGCAGGACGCCGTGGTGTCGATCGACCGGCGCGGCTGCGTGGCGCTATTCAATGCTTCGGCCGAGCGCATTTTCGGTTACACGGCGGCCGAGATCGTCGGCCGCAAAGTCAACCTTTTGATGGCGGAACCCTACGCCAGCGAGCACGACGGATATGTCGCGCGCTACGAGCGCACGCGCGAACCTCATGCGATCGGCAGAATCCGCAAGGTCACCGCGAAACGCAAAGACGGCACGGAGTTCCCCGTCGAGCTGTCGGTGACCGAGATCGAAGTGGACGACGAAGTGCATTATGCAGCATTCCTGCGCGATGTCTCAGAGACCGTGGAGCTGCACGCCCGCGCCGTCGAAAACGAACGGCTGGCGGCGATCGGCGGCACGGCGGCCCGGATCGGCCATGAAATCGCCAACCCGCTCAACGGCATTTATCTTACGCTGCAACTGGTCGAGCAAAGACTGGCGCGCCAGCTGTCGCCCGACGAGCGCGTCGCCGCGGATGTCGTCAAGGTCAAAAGGGAAATCGGCCGGCTCAATCAACTGGTGCAAGAGTTTCGCACGCTTGCACGCAAGCAAGCTTATCGTTTTCGGCCGACGCATCTGCCCACGCTGCTCGATGAAGTTGTCGATCTGCAACGACCGTTGTGCGAGTCATCCGGCATCACGGTCGTGCGTAGGTCGGCGGCTGATCTGCCCGCCATCGATATCGATGAAGATAAACTGAAGCAGGCGCTGCTTAATCTTTTGAAGAACGCCATGGAGGCGATGGCGCACGGCGGCAAGCTCACCATCGAAGTCCGCCGCAGCGGCGATGACATCATCATCGAAGTTTCCGATACCGGGACAGGCATTACGCCGGTCACGGATGTCTTCGCGCCTTTTTTTACGACCAAGAAAGACGGCAGTGGGTTGGGACTCATCATTGTCCGGCAAATCGTTTCGGCGCACGGCGGCGCGATTACCTATGATAGTCGAGCGGGAGAAGGGACAACTTTTCGGATCACTTTGCCGCTCAGCTCATCGATCAGGATCAATGCCGGCGAGTGATCGAAATCTTGCCGGCCGAGCCGGCAATTTAAAATTTTTTATTCTGGCTTCGCTATTGCTTGCAATAAGTTTGTTGCGAGGTTTGACCGCGCAGCTTGTGTCAAAATTGAGAATGAAACGCGGTTTACTTCCGATTATTGACAAACCAAGGTGAATTGAATGTCAGGTACGATTTTAGTAGTTGAAGACCAAGACTCTGCACGAGAGAGTTTGGCGGAACTTTTGAGAGGTGAAGGCTACGAGGTCCATGAGGCGGCCAACGGCAAGGCTGCCAAGGACTTGATAGATCAATTCGACCTCGATGTCATTCTCACCGATCTCATGATGCCCGAGGAGGATGGCATCGCCGTGCTCGAACATGCCCGCGAGGTGTCACCGCAAACCCTGATCACGCTCATGACCGCGCACGCCTCAGTGGAAACCGCCGTCGAGTCGATGCGTTTGGGCGCTCAGGATTACTTGCTTAAGCCGCTCATCTTCGAGGAGGTGCTGCGCAAAGTAGAGCGCATGATTTCGCACCGCCAACTGGCGTGGGAAAACCAAGTTCTGCGGCGCGAAATCGAAGGCCACTTTAGTCCTGACCGCCCGCTCGGGCGCAGCGCGGCGATGCGGGAAATCGTCACCATGATCAAGAAGGTCGCGCCGACGCCGACCACGGTCTTGATCGGCGGCGAGAGCGGCGTCGGCAAGGAAGTCGTGGCGCGGAGCATTCATGCCAATGGCCTGTCCAAGGATAGCGTTTTTCTGCCGGTCAATTGCAGCGCGATTCCGGAAAATCTTTTAGAGAGCCAATTGTTCGGCCACGTCAAAGGATCTTTCACCGGAGCGGTGAATTCGCAGGAGGGATTGTTCCAACGAGCGCGCGGCGGCACGATCTTTCTCGACGAGATCGGCGAGATGCCGCTCAGCCTGCAACCCAAGCTCCTGCGCGTGCTCGAGGAAAAAACCATTTTGCCGGTCGGTTCGACGACGCCCCTGAAGGTGAACGTGCGCATCATCGCCGCCTCCAATCGCGATCTCAAGGCGGAGGTCGAGGCCGGCCGCTTTCGCGAGGATCTTTACTACCGGCTGAACGT
The DNA here is from genome assembly GCA_050735675.1 of Binatia bacterium. Lineage (GTDB taxonomy): Bacteria > Desulfobacterota > Binatia > UBA9968 > UBA9968 > DP-20. The sequence goes on from JBOHVN010000178.1 coordinate 36,980, forward strand.
CTTCGAGATCAATATTCCGCCGCTGCGCAAGCGGCTCGAGGATCTGCCCGGGATGGTGGAGTATCTGATCCACCGCCATAACTCGGAAATGAAGACCAGCTACAAAGGCGTCGACAGCGCAACCCTGCGAATCCTCATGTCGCAGCCCTGGAAAGGCAACATCCGCGAGCTCGACAATGTTTTGGAGCGGGCGATGATTTTGGGGAACGGCGAGTGGATCGCGCCTGTCGATCTGCCCGGGCACAAAGACGCGGCGGAGAACGGCGAGATCAGTGACGACGACAACTTAGCCAAAGCCGTCGAGCTTTATGAAAAGAGTCACATCGAACGCACGCTGGAAAAAGCCGGCGGCGATAAAATCCGCGCGGCCGAACTGCTAGGTCTGAGTCTCTCCACACTCTACCGCAAGATCGAAAAATTAGCAGTTAAAGAAGAATAGAAAAGGGGCACGGCATGCCGTGCCCCTTTGGATCAGTTCAATGTCGGATCGATGGGCATCGGCTTGCCGCCGGGTAACATCGGCTTACGGCGGTTTGGGTTACGCAGGATCTGCAGCGAGCGCTGTTCGATCTGCCGGATGCGCTCGCGCGTCACGGCGAACATCTCGCCCAGCTCTTCGAGAGTGTAGTCGCGCTTTTCCTCGATGCCGAAGCGCTTTCGCAGCACGGTTTCCTGGCGCGGCGTGAGAACCGCCAACGCCTTTCTAACTTCGGAGCGCAACACACCTTCGAGCGCTTGATTCTCCGGCAACGGTCGCACCCGATCTTCGACGAAATCGCCGAGCTCATCGCCGTCTTCCCAGATCGGCGTTTGCAACGACACCGGCTCGCCATGGGTTTGCACGAGCTTGAGCAACTCCGCAATCGGCAGTCTGAGCTCGCGGGCAAGCTCTTCCGGACTCGGGTCGCGGCCGAGCTTACGCTGCATCTCGCGAGCCGTCTGAATGACTTTATTACGCGATTCAACGCGGTGAACGGGCACGCGGATCGTGTGGCCGGTATCGATCAAGCCGCGCGTGATGCCCTGGCGGATCCACCAAGTTGCATAGGTGGAAAAGCGAAAGCCCAGGCGATAATCGAATTTCTCTACCGCGCGCATCAAGCCGAGATTGCCTTCCTGAACCAGATCGAGGAAGCTCAAGCCGCGATTGATATACTTCTTGGCGATGCTGACGACCAGGCGCAAGTTTGCCTCGGTGAACTCTTTCCTGCCGCCCTTTACACGGGATTCGCCTTCGTGAATCAGGCCCATCTGTCTTTTTAGCTGTGCCGCGCTCAATCCCGCGGTCTTTTCAACCGCTGCGATTTCGGCGACTGTGGCGCTTTTCTTCCTGGGATAAGCCGCGGCCTGTTGCTCCAAGGCCGCAATGCGAGCCGTCAGTCTGCCGACCTGCTGGATGATCTGTTCGCGCTGATCGGAAGACAGACGGAGCGCGCGGATGCCGTCGAAGATTCGCGCCATGTTCGCGCGCTCGTGATGGCTCAGCCGATCGCGGCGTTCTTGCGACAGGCGCGATCTTTTGAGCTCGCGCAGGATGGCATCGCGGTTTCTTAGCAGACGCGACAATTTTCCGACTTGCCGGAGAAACGGCTTGGGATCGAGAGCGTTCTCGCCGTTCTCGCCGTCATCCGATTTGGCGACCACGTCGTGTAGTTCAAGCTCGCCGCTTGCAACGTCCTCGGCCAGCGCGGTGATCCGTCGCAAGGCAAACGGAATCGAAAACAGCGCCTCGAAGATCTGATTGCTTGCGGCTTCGATTTCCTTGGCGAGCTCGATCTCCCGCTCGCGCGAAAGTAGCGGCACCGAGCCGATATCGTGCAGATATTGCTGCACCGAGCCGAGCCTGGCATCCGACGTATCTTCTTCTGAAGCTTCCTCCTGCTCGGCGAAGTCTTGGTTGTTTTCGACGTCGCCGGAGGATTCTAAGTCTTGTTCTTGTACTTGGCTGACACTAAGATCATGGTTTTCGAAATCTTCGTTCATGTTTCTCTCGGTGTCGAATGGCGATAGCATGATAATCTCCTCAATGATTAGCTTGGCCTATGAGATTCGCTTGTTCAATACGTCTTCGCATTATTATTTAGACGCCCGTAACCGCGCATCGGTTCATCAAGTTTTCGCTAAATCCGAGACACTCGTAACGGCAGTTCCTGCACCGGCATCGCACCGGACTTTGATCAATTAGATCAAGGGCTTGCAAAACGGGGTAGGATCTCTAAGAATTGCCAGTCTAAAAGTTAAGAACGCACGGCGAAGCTGTCAAGGTTCCGAGAGTGATTTTGCCGGACACCAACTGTGAAAAGAACCGCGAATCTAAATCTGCCACGACAGTCCGAAATGGCACGCGGCGTGCGTCATCTAGGAATGAAGCGGTGAATCGAGAGTTGCGCCGTTGGCCTAGTCGGGAGGTGAACCATGCGATTCAAAGACCGAGAACATGCCGCGCAGTTATGGGTCGAGCGACTAAGCGCTCGTTACAAAAACAAAAACCCGTTGGTATTGGGCATTCCACGGGGCGCCGTGCCGATGGCAAGGGTCATCGCGGATGCGCTCGGCGGGGAGCTGGATGTCGTGCTGGTGCACAAGCTCAGCCACCCTGAGCAACCCGAGCTCGCCATCGGCGCCATCGACGAGAATGGCAACGCCTTCGTCAGCGAATGGGCGGCGGATTTGGATCCTGCTTATCTCGAGGCCGAAAAGCGACGCCAGCTTGAAACTCTTCGTCAACGTCGCGCAAGATACACGCCGTTGCGTGCGCCGATCGATCCCCACGGCCGCATTGTTATCGTCATTGACGATGGAATTGCCACCGGATCTACCATGACCGCGGCACTGCGCGCTGTGCGCGCTAGGAATCCAAAAAAACTGGTCGGTGCCGTAGCCGTGGCATCCAGGAAAGCCGCCCGAGCGATATCGCACGAGTGCGATGACATGGTGTGCTTGAACGTGCCGGCCGATTTCTACGCTGTCGGGCAGTTCTTCGAGAACTTTTCGCAAGTCACCGATGATGATGTGATCGCGACGTTGCGCCAAGGTCGGGAAGAGACTTTAGCCGCGGTTAATCACGTGTGCTAGCGCATGGTCGCCGGCCGGATCATCGATCCAACTCGGCGGCCACGGCGATGACCACGCCGATAGCGCAGATTAAATCGCATCCCAGCCAGTTCGTGCAACGACTTTGGCAGAATGTTCTTAACATCGTTGCTCTCGCCTTCGGTGCCGATTGATGAGGTTTGGTACCGAGGCGTGTGAACGAAACTACCGCGGCGGCGCGACGTTCAGCGCCGAACAAGGCAAAATAATGGAACTTGAAGGTTGGGTGGGGAGAGGGGGAATATTCGTTTGTGAGAGCAATTAGTGCATCCCGCTCAATTATTAGATCTTTTCGCGGAACCAAATCGTATTGCCGTCACACCTCAGCGAAGCGGCGCAGCAGGTTGTGATAACAGTTGGTCAACTCAACCACCGCGCCATTATTAGGGATTGCCTGGCTGACCTTATTGATCGCCATGTCGAGGTCGAAGAGCAGAGTTCTGTTGCCGTCGTCGCGCACCATGCTTTGCACCCAGAAAAACGACGCCAGGCGGACGCCGCGCGTCACGGGCTTGACGTGGTGCAGGCTGCTCGCCGGATAGATCACCATGTCACCGGCGGCGAGCTTGACGGCGTGAGCGCCGTAAATATCGTCGATCACCAGTTCGCCGCCGTCGTAATCTTCGGGAGCGCTCAAAAAAAGCGTCGCGGAAACATCCGTGCGCACGCGCAGGGGCGTGCCCGGGATTTGCCGGATCGAATTGTCGAGATGCGCGCCGAAGGATTCGCCGCCCTCGTAACGGTTGAATAACGGCGGGAAAACCCGGAGCGGCAACGTCGCCGTGATAAACAGCGGGTTGCGCTCCAGGGCCGCCAAAATCAGATCACCTATCTCCCGCGCCTCCGGGCTACTCTCCGCCAACTGACGGTTGTCCTTAACCATGCCAGATTGATGGCCGGCCGTTACGCGGCCATCCACCCACGTGGCTTTGCTCATGACTTCGCGGCAGCGGGCGATCTGCTCTTTGTTGAGGACGTTGGGAACGTGGACGATCATGGGCGGGCCTCTAAAACTTGAAAGCCGTGCTAAAGATAAACGTGCGTCCCGCGGCGGGCACGACGTGCGCGGGATGGGTGTTCTCGTAGAACAGCTTGTTCGTCAGATTGTTCGCGTTCAGGCGGAACTGGACATTTTCGGTGAGCTTGTACGCGACCGTCGTATCCCAACGGACGTAGCCCGGAATGCGGTTTGAATTGGAGTTGTTCGAATAACGGCTTCCGACAAACGACGGTCCGCCGCCGACTTGCCATTTCTCCAGGAAATCGTAAGTGGTCCACAAGGTCGCACTATGTTCCGGAACGTTTTGCAGGTCCTTGCCCTCGATGGGGATGCCTCCCTGCAAATCGTTTGACTTGAGTATCTTGGGGTCAAGATACGTGTAGCCGGCGAAGACATTCAATCCCGGCAATACCCGGCCGGCAATGCCGAGTTCAAAGCCGCGCACCCTCTGTTTGCCGTTAAGGACGTCGAGGCCTGTGCCATCTTCGGCATCGGTGCGCGCGTCGGTTTTGTCGATCTGAAATAGAGCCGCCTGGAGGTTCAACGCACCTTCCATCAATTCGATCTTGGCGCCGATCTCAAAGGTACGGTTCTTCTCCGGCGGCGTTCCCTGATTGGCATCGCTCAGCGACAACGCCTCGGCGGACGGATTCCACGACGAACCGTAAGAGAAATAATAGCTGTGGTTGGGAACCGGATGAAAAATGAGTCCGCCCCGATAACTCCACATCTTGTCGGTTCGCTCTCTCGTAACTGCGTTCATGCGGTCGTCAAATTCGGTGTTGAAAATATCCCAGCGGGCGCCGCCGACGATTTCAAGATACTCGTTCAACTTGATCTGATCCGCGGCAAAGATACCGAAGCTTAGGGAGGCTGTATCCGATTTGGCCGCCAACGTTCGCGCCGATGTTAGCGGGTCGCCGGGATTGGGGTCGGCAAGATCGGTCTGTGGGCCTGGATGATTAAATCGCAGAACGTCGAAGGTCTCGCGGGCGAGCTCGATTCCGGTGTTCAGCGTATGTTTCATGCTGTAGGTATCGAACTTGGCCGTCACGTCCGTCTGGTTGCTCAAAATGGTTTCCTGCGTATCGCGCTCGGGACGGTTTCGGTTGACCATTATGAGCGACGGAGGGGTCCCGGGAGCCGGCGTTCCCGCTATGCGCGGCGCAGTGGGCACGGCCTCGCGGTTGACGTGACTGTAGCGTAGCGTGTTGCGCAAGGTGAATTGGTCGCTAAAACGATGATCGAGCCGCGCGGTACCGATATTGGCCAGGGTGCGCTCGTAGTCTTTGTCACGCAGACCGAAGAACGTATCGCGGTCGATTTTGGGGGGAGCGCCGGATACGAACGGATGGCCGTAGTCTGGAACATTGTTCTCGTATTGGAGGAAATAGCTGAGGCTAAGCTGCGTCGGCGTTCTCAGTCCGAAAGATACGGAAGGCGCGAACCCAAGGCGCCGCCTCTTGGCTTCGTCGCGATCGACAAATTCGGCGTTGTGCGCCATGAGATTTACGCGGAATGCGCCGCTGTTCGAGAACGGCTGGTTGATATCGGCGGTCGCTCGGAAGAGAGGACCGCTGCCGGCGCTCAACTCTCCGCTATAGCTGCGGGTCAGGTGGGGAGTCTTGGAGGTCTGATTGATGATGCCCCCGGTGGAACCCCGCCCGAAATAGAAAGATGAGGGTCCTTTAATGACTTCGACGGATTCAAGATTGAATAGATCGCGAAAATAAGAACCTTGATCGCGGATCCCATCAATAAAGAAATCATTACGAGCGTTGAAGCCGCGCAGGGTGAGATTGTCTCCCTGGGGACCGCCCCCTTCGCCGGCCTGCAGTCCGATCCCCGGAACGTTTCTGAGCGCTTCCTGAACGGTGGTGGCCGCTTGTTCTTCCATCAACCTTTCCGGCACGATCGTTATAGATTGCGGCACGTCCTTAAGTGGCACGGGTATTTTCGATAAGGACGACTCGGGAACGTAGTAGGAGCCCTGGTCTTGGACGACCACGGGTGGAAGGTTGAAGGTTTCCTCTTTTTTCGGGTCCGCCGCGAAAGCGTTGCTCGCCAGCGCAAAGGAAAACGCCACCGCCCGGCCGACGCCTTCGCCGGCCGCCAGACAGATCTTGCGCAGGGTCTTGTTCCTTCGTCTTTGGTTCGCACGTTTTTGTTGTCGACTCATGATTCCTCCAGACGTTTAATTTTTTTGCTGGCTGGCATGAGTCGCCTCATACGCTGGCTGGCGGGGTCAATCATAGTTATTTCGTCAAAATCAATTTTCCGTTTCGGGTGATGCGCAGGTTGTACTCCTCGTGCCGATGCACGATGATAATTTCGTTGGCGCCATGAAAAAGCCGCTGGCTTTCGATGCGCGGTTTTTCGCCGCCTGGTTCCGCGACGCGCGCGCTGGCCGGACAATCAGTCGCAAAATTTTTGCGCGGCTCGCTCATGGCGTTCCTAACAGGTTGCTGAAAAACCTGGATTGCAGGTTGCTCAAAAAGATCTCAGAGGCAAGGCGCGAAACGGCAGCATAGAGCATGGAGCTAAGAGATCGGAAGCGAGGTCCCCTTTGCGCTTTGCGCTTAGCCCTTTGCCAATCAGTACGTTGGAGCGAGGCGATTGAGCGCACCCTTCGACGATGCTCAGGGCGATCGGCATATGAGTCTCTTTCAGCAACCTGCTAGAACACGCCGGTATCAAGCAGCGAATAGACGATTTCTTTCAAGGACGGGTCGATCGTATCGAGTCGCTTGACCGGCGGACCGCCGGCCAAGGATTCGAGAATTTCCGGCAGATCCTCGGGCTTGACGCCCGCGTACCAAACTTTTTGCGGATGAACGACGATATTCGGACCGTAGTCGCATCCTCCAAAACATATATACGGCTTCACCTCGGCATCGATGGATCGAGCCGCGACCTGTTTAGACAGCTCATCCATTAGTTTTTCCGATCCGCGGCTCTGACAATCGACGTTCTGACATACGAAGCAGGTTTGTTTCATTGCTTGTCCCTGTGTTTAATATTGCTTAACGCAAATGCGCTCGTAAATGCAACCAGCCGGCTCCTGTTCATTGCACAGCGGAACATGCCGGATGAAAGCCACGCCACTCCGGCAGGCGGCATCCTAATCAACGGATGCCATGCATTCGAAGCGAAAACCTAACGGCGGACGAGCTTACCCCAAAAAGGCTCTTGACTCGGATGCCGCGCATGGAACTACGTTTGCGGCGGCTCGGAGAGAGGAGGACAAGGATCTCGCATGGTGTAAGCAGTCATAGCGCGAAACCGCGAAACTGATTCTGGGATTCATAACGTTTAAGGAGGTCGTCATGAAACGTTCTCGGATGATGAAGAGGCTCGGTTGTCTAGCGTGGTTAATGTTTTTGGTTGGTCCCGCTTGGGGGCAAGCCAATTTCTACGAAGGAAAAACGGTTACAGTCGTCATCGGCGCGAAAAGCGGCAGTCTTGCTATCGCGGCGCAAATCGTTGGGCACCATCTCGGGAAGTACCTGCCCGGCAAGCCCGCGGTGATCGTTCAGAACATGCCCGGGGCGGCGCATCTTTTAGCGACGAATCATGTTTTCAACATTGCGAAGCCCGACGGGCTGACTCTCTTGGCCTCTAACCCGAACGTCGCGATCGCCCAGCTCTCAAAAGTCGAGCAGGTTCGTTTCGACGTCCGCAAGCTTCAATGGCTCGGCTCGTCCGGCGCCGATGGCGTGGCATTTTCGATCAGGTCGGACCTGCCGTACAAGACTATCGACGAATTGAAAAAGTCCGACCGTGAGCTGGTTGCCGGAACTACCGGTCCGGGCTCGAACGCTCACGACTTTCCGTTACTCCTCAAGGAATTTGCAGGGATCAAACTGAAGCTCGTATCCGGCTATCCGGCAAACAGCGACGTCCTTTTAGCCGTCGAACGGAAAGAGGTCGACTCGTGGTCGGCGCTGGCAACGACCATCAAACTGGCCGCCGACCGAGGGGTGGTGCGGCCGCTTGTGCGCGGCCGAGTCGCGGCGCCCGGTTTCGAGGATCTTCCCGTGGATGAGAATCTCGCAACAAGCCAGTTGGGAAAATCGCTCATGGCCATTAAATCCATTCCCGGAGCCATAGGCCGCGCTTTCGCCGCCGCGCCGGGGACGCCGGCGGATCGCGTGGCGATGTTGCGCGACGCCTTTGCCAAAGCCATCAAAGACCCGGAGCTCTTGGCCGAAGCGAAAAAAGCCAAGATCAACATGCACCTGATTTCCCACGATCAGGTGCAAAAGGATTTCAACGGGCTGCTCAATCAAACGCCGGAGACGCTGAAAGAGATGGGCAAGTACATCAAGGCAGAGTGACGATCACGTCAAGCGAAAATGGCTGTTGTCATTTTTCGAAGTGGACGTTTTGAAGGGCTTGAACGGTTTGAACCTGTTGAACGAAAAGTTCCGGTTTCGCTATGGTCAGTTCATCGGGTTCAAACCGTTCAACCAAGCTCCGCAACTTTCGATTCTTATTTCTTGATAAACCGTTGCACCGGCATGTTGCCCTGCTCGAAGCGCGGGTCGTACGCCATGCCTGCGCGGATGCGGGACAAGTAGTTGTCCCGATTGACGCCAAAAAGCTCGTAGCGGTAAAGATGGTTCAGTAAAAAAGTATGCACGCCCATCTGATAGAGCTTGCCCACCGCCCCTGAAGTCAACGCGTCACGTTCTTCTTCGGTCAGGGTGAATTCCTTGATCACCGCCTCCGGCTCTTCCATCATCCGCTTGCGGAAAGCAAGATCGTTATCCGTGAGATAAAGCAACTTGTTGACTTGATAAACGCTCATGACGCGCTCGCCTTACTCGAATTTCCACACCGCGTAGCCGTTACCTTCATCGCCTTCCAAGAAAAGCGGTTTGGTCTTGCCTACCGCTCCCGCGACCGTAATCCAATTTAATAACTCACCGCTGTTGTTGCCCGCCGCGTTAATGCGCTCTTCGGTGGCACGCCGCGCCAAGGTCTGATACTGGCCGCGCGTCAAAAGTTTCGAAATGGTCTCTGCCCACTCGGTGTCGACCCAGCCGCGCAGCGGTCCGCCGACGTCCATGGCGAAGCAGCCGCTGGCGATGAGCGCGATGCGCTCTTTCCCCTCCCACGCCTCGATAAACCGGCGCACCATCCGTCCCAGCGCCACGCAGCGAGTCGCCAGCGGCAACGGCGAAGCGAATCCGTTGGTGTAGATGGGCACGACGGGCAGCCTCATGCCGGGATTGAGAAAATGAAGCGGCACGGTCAACGAGTGATCGAGACGCAGCTCGTGCGCCGCGGCGAGATCGAACTTGTCGCGCACGCCGTACTGGAAAAGTGCCTTGGCCAGCGGCACGTGACCGCGCACGGTATATCGCGGCATCGGGCACCAATCCTCCTGCGGGCCTTGCGCCTCCTCCGCCATGCCGATGCAGAAGGACGGCAAGTTGTTGTAGAAAAAATTCACGAAATGGTCGCTGTCCACCTCAATGATCAGATCAGGCTCGGCCTTTTCTACCTGCTCACCTACCTGTTTCATCAATGCTTCACCGCGCATCTTTCCGGGAGACTGCTGCATTTCATAAACCAGGCGGGGTGGGTGCGGAACGCCGGCGGCTAAGACCAGTTTTGCCATGATGTGTTCCTCTCTCCTGAAGTCGTAAGCCAAGTTTTCGCCGATTGTCTTAACACCGGGGGAATTTTGCGTCAATGAGAATTCGCGTCATCGGCCGATGCCTTTTTCCTCGACGAATTGAACGATTGGAAACTATTGGAACGGCTTGAACGGCTTTTACGCTTGAATTATAGTCGCCCCGATTCGACCCGGCGAGTCGTTCGTGTGCCCGCGCTCTACTTGACTCGCTTCTGGGCTACTTATTTATGAACTGCTTAGGCGCAGTGAAGGTCGTGTTTTGACCCAGACTGTGGGAAGCGCCGCGCTTGAGAGGAACGGGTGGTGGTGACCTACAAGGCACAGGCCGATTGACCGCGCTCGGAGCGGCTCGTCCCTCGGCGGAAACCAATGAACTCATTCGTAGTTAGAGCCTTAACGCGCAATCGGCAAAGCGATAAACAATGCTCGACGCATTCATAGACGGTCTGTTTCTCGTTCTTCAGTGGAAAGCCTTCAGCTTGATGCTCGTCGGTATGGGCCTCGGCTTCTGCGTCGGTTTGCTGCCCGGCATCGGCGGCGCGGCGACTCTTGCCTTGATGATTCCGTTTGTTTTCAAGATGAACCCGGCCGAGGCGTTCGCATTCTTGCTCGGCATGCACGCCGTCGCCGCCACCACCGGTGATATCACCTCGATACTGTTCGGCGTGCCGGGCGAAGGGCTCTCAGCCGCCACCGTGGTGGATGGTTATCCGATGGCGAAAAACGGCGAAGCGGGCCGCGCGCTCGGCGCCGCCCTGATGAGCTCGCTCGTCGGCGCGTTGATCGGCGCGGTGGCGCTGGCGCTCGCCATTCCGATCGTGCGCCCGCTGGTTCTCACCTTCGGCTCACCGGAGCTGTTTTTATTGTCGATGATCGGCATCGCCTGCATCACTTCTCTCAGCGGACTCAGCGTTCGCGGCCAGATTCGCGGTTTCGCCATGGGCCTGTTTGGATTGCTCCTTTCCACCATCGGCCAGGAACGCCAATCGGGCTCGATCAGATTCGACATGGGGCTCATGTACCTGTGGGAAGGACTCGATCTGGTGCCGGTCTTGGTCGGAGTCTTTGCCATTCCGGAGCTCGTGGACTTGGCGGTGCGCGGCACGTCCATCGCCGGCGATCGCCGCGCGGAAAATTTAAATCACGGCGTCATGGAAGGCATCAAAGATACCTTCCGCCACTTCTGGCTGGTCCTCCGTTGCTCAGCGGTCGGCGTTTTTGTCGGCATCATGCCGGGCGCGGGCGGGGGCGTGGCCCAATGGATGGCCTATGCGCACGCCGTCCAGAGCGCCGCTGATTCCAAGGACCGCGAACGCTTTGGCAAAGGCGACGTGCGCGGAGTGTTAGGTCCAGGCGCGGCGAACAATTCCAAAGAAGGCGGCGACTTGGTTCCCACCATCGCCTTCGGCGTGCCCGGCAGCGGCGCCATGGCGATCTTGCTCGGCGGATTCATGATCATGGGGCTGGTTCCCGGTCCCGACATGCTGAGTAAACATCTGGCCGTGACCTACTCGATGGTTTGGACCTTGGTCATCGCCAATATCATCACCGTCGTCTTATCGCTGGCGGTTCTCAATCAGTTGGCCAAGGTGACTTATATCCGCGGCAGTCTGATCATCCCCTTCGTCCTGTTGCTCGTTTTCGTCGGCAGCTACACGGCCAACGGCCAGCTCGCCGACTTGATCGTGACGTTTTCCTTCGGCGTGCTCGGTTACTTCATGGTGCTCTTGGGCTGGCCGCGGCCGCCGCTGGTTTTGGGATTCGTTCTCGGCAAGCTTGTCGAAACTTATCTTTTCATCTCCGTGTCGCGTTACGGTTTCGCCTGGCTGACCCATCCGATCGTTGTGGTTTTGACCGTGCTCATGGTGTTCGTCATCGTGTATCCCTTCGTGCGCGAAAAACCGGCATGGGCCGCCGATGGTGATTGATGAAGAGCCGAGGCCATCTTTACTTCAGCGCGTTCCTTCTTTTGGTTTCCGGTTTCGCGATTGTTTCCGGGTCGCAGTGGTCCTTTAAGACCGGTTTTTTTCCGCTGGCCGTAGCCATACCGCTGTTAATTTTAACCCTCGTCCATGCCTATCTGGAATTTTTCGGCGCGCCCGAGGTCAGCAAAGGACCCGCGGTCGAGGCGGATTTCTCCGGAGAAGTGCCGCCCGAAGTCGCGCGCCGCCGGGCCATCACGATCTTTTGCTGGATCGCCGGTTTTATTCTGTTTGTGTATTTGATCGGCTTCCCATTGACGGTGCCGCTCTTCATTTCCGCTTATTTGAAATATCAAAGTCAGGCGAGCTTGCTCCAATCTCTTATACTCACCGCGATGACTTTTTGCGGGTTTTACCTACTGTTCCAACGGCTCGTGCGCATTCAATTCGAAGCCGGCGCGATCCAGACATGGCTGGGAATGTGATTGGTGAGCGAAAATACCTCTCATCACGAAGCACGCGAAGGACACGAAGGGTTCGGGACAGTATGCCCTTCAACTTCGTGCTCTTCGTGACCTCCTTCGTGGTGAAATCTTCGTTTACACTTCGGTATGGAAATTTGGTATCAGCCTCAGTAAAGCGTAAAATCGAAGCACCTTGATAGTCATCGCCCTCGGGGCCAGGTATTTCTGGGGAGGAACGACGCATGCGGTTCGGAACTTTCAGCTATAATCAATCACGCCCCTGGGTGGCGGAAAAGCAAGCCTTTGAGGAACTGCTCGAGCAGGTCCTGCTCACCGAGCGCCTCGGTTTCGACGATGCCTGGTTCGCCGAGCACCACCACTCCGACTATGGCATGCTGGCCTCGCCCAATTTGATGATCGCCACGCTCGCGCCACGCACCAAGCGCTTACGCTTCGGCAACCTGGTTAACGTATTGCCGCTTTACGATCCGATGCGCCTCGCCGAGGAGTGCGGCATGCTGGACATTCTCACCGGCGGGCGGCTCAACGTCGGTCTCGGCCGCGGCGTGCCGCGCGACGATCTCAAACACGGACTCGACCGCGACACGGCGCAAGCGCGCTTCGAAGAGGGCATCGAAATCCTCCTGCGCTCGTGGACCGGAGAAACGTTTACTTACAGCGGAAAAGCTTGGAGCTACGTCGACATCATCTGCCGGCCGCGGCCGCTGCAGAAACCCCATCCGCCAATTTACTACGGCGCGACGTCGCCCGAGAGTCCCGCCATGGTGGCGCGGCGCGGCTGGAACCTGGCGCTGTCACGCCAGCCGCTGGTGAACTGCGCTCGGGCGATCAGGTCCTATCGCGAGGAGCGCGCCAAACACGGTGACCTATCCGGCAAAGGCGACGCGATCATGGTGCGCGACATTTACGTCGCCGATACCGACGAGCAAGCGTGGAATGAGGCCGTGCCGCAGATCACGCGTTTTTGGCAACTGGCGACGGACAATGTCTGGCGCGGCGATTCGGTCTCACCGGATGATCTGCCGAAATTCACCGAGCGCTTTCCTTACTTTCCCGGAGGTCTCTCGGTCAAGCGGCTCGACGAATGGGGCACGTCGCTCATCGGCAGCCCGGACACCGTGATCAAGAAAGCGCGCGCGATGATCGAAACGGCGCGGCCGGACAGTTTGGTGGGTATGTTCAGCTTCGGCGGTTTGCGGCATGAACAGGTCGTGCATTCGATCGAACTGTTCGCGACCAAAGTCATGCCCGCGCTCGGCGCGTGATGGAAAAGGATGAAGCCGGAACGATGATGGTAAAAAGAAGACGGGTAAATTGGTACGGCGAGATGGCGCAGGCGTATCGAGAAGCTATCACTCGCGTCGTGCGCCAACGGCAAGGTTCGGCTGCGAACTTGTATTTGCTCGACGGCCTGACGATGGTCAACGATCCGTTGTTTTCAACGACGCTGGCATGCGCCGCGTCGCCGAAGGCGTCGCCGCCGCGCTCGAGCCTCTGTTAGCGACTCTGGACTGAACTTAGCCGGCGCGACAGACCTGTTAGCTGTTGCTTGGCGAGTTACGGAGCTGTCGCAGGCGACATTTCGACGCGCACGGAAAAAATTCGCTTTTCCGTCGCCCGGAAAGCGCCGACGCCAATCATTTGACGGGACAGAAGCTTACCGCTGTCGTCGCGGACCTCCATGAGGACCTGGTATTCCAACGGATCGCCTGCGCCGGGATGCTCGAGAGTTCCCTCGACTAGAAGAGGGCATATGGTCGGCTTAGCTCGCGGTTCGAAACTGACGGAATTGGCCCGCAACATGTGCCGGCAAATCGGACATGACGTGGCGCTTTTGAGTATCGTCGCCTGACAATGCGGACAGCTGCGGGCATCGCCTGCGGTCTGGGCGCGAGCGAGCCTCATCCGTCGGTCCGTTTCTTTTCATTCTCGTGGGCGCTGCCGTTGACGAACTTCGCGACCTCGGCGCCGCTCCAACCAAACTCGACGTGGCCGCGCATACGCGAGCCCGCCGCAACCGTCAACGTGCTCGCCTTCAGATCACCGGTGAGCTGCCCGGTTTCGAGCAACTTGACTTGCCCGCTCGAACTTACGTTTCCATTCACTTCACCGCTCACAGTGACGTTGGCTGCGTTGATCTTCGCAGTAAGATGAGCGCCTTTTTCCACGCTCAAATCGCCCTTGATCTGAATGTCACCCTTAAACTTGCCGCCAATGCGTACGTCGGCGTCACCCTCGATCTTGCCTTCAATGGTCACTCCGGCGCCGAATACCGACTCCCGGCGGGCCCTTGAAGCGCTCTCTCTTGAAGTGCTCTCTCTTGCTGTCAGGACCGGCGCTGGCGGCGGAGTCGGAGTCGCGGCCGGGGTTGGGGAGGTTACCTGCAGTGTCGCGACCGGAGCCACACTCGGCTTGTCGTTACTCTGATCGGGTATCGTCGTCTGATTCCAAAGCGCCATGAATTCCTCCTTGGGAAATTAACTGATCATCAAAACAGTCAGTCTCTACAATCCTGAAGTGAAAACCAGACGAGACAAAAGCAAAGCAAGTGCCAGAAAAAAAAGAAAAAGTTGCGGGAGGACCCGTGCTCAGGCGCGTCACC
>JBOHVN010000179.1:0-4853 GCA_050735675.1 Binatia bacterium
TTACGAAATCTCGGGTCTATCGGTCCCCGAGCACGGTAAACAATTACCAAAATTCGTATCTCAATCCGTAGGATGGGTGGAGCTTGGGTGGAGCCCTTCGGCGTTGCTCAGGATAACCTCCGCGATACCCATCTCGCCATACCTAATCTAATGATGCTTGCCATCCTTCCCTGTCACGTTCTATCATCCGCCGGTGACCGGTTATTGACGCAATTTCGTTTCTGGCGGACGTTTTTTCTTCACGGTCAACCTTGCTGATCGGAGTTTCCGGCTGCTCACAAACCGAATCGATTTGCTTCGAAGCGCATTTCGTCATGTTCAAGCGTCACATAGATTTACCATTGAAGCGATCGTCATTTTGCCGGACCACCTGCACACGATTTGGACATTGCCTCCGGGCGAGACGGATTTTCCGAACCGATGGCGACTGATTAAAACGGCTTTCTCGCGAGCTGTCGAGACTGGTGAGCGCCGCTCGCAAAGCCGGCAGGCCAAAGGCGAACGCGGCATCTGGCAGCGACGCTACTGGGAGCACACGTTGCGCGACGAAACCGATTTCGCGCGTCATTGCGATTGCATCCACTTCAATCCGGTTAAGCACGGCCATGTTTCGACAGTGGCCGAATGGCCCTACTCGTCGTTCCGACGTTTCCTCAAGCTTGAGCTTTACCCGGTTGACTGGGCGGGGGGAAGCGGGCAAATCGATGCAGAGGAATTCGGAGAGAGATGATGGGTATCGGCGCTGCGCGCCTCAACCCATCCGACAATTTGGTATCTCAATCCGTAGGATGGGTGGAGTGAAGCGATACCCATCGGTCTTCTCGGATTTCGTACAGCGGATTGAGCCTTCACGTTCCCCGCACAGGCACTCTAATCCGATCCAATCGCCTGATGTGTGGGTATCGGCGCCGGGCGCCTCAACCCATCCGACAATTTGGTATCTCAATCCGTAGGATGGGTGGAGTGAAGCGATACCCATCGATCCTCGCACTATCCTTCTCTCGCACCCTCGCGATGGTCATTGACCCGCGGCTTCCGGGTAGCCGCGGATATCTTCTCCAGAACCTCAGTGGGTTGGTAGGGTTTGCTAATGACGCTTCCCGGCTGCGCATTTCTTATTTCCGCCTCGATCTCTGGCGGCAGAAAGCCGGTGGCGAAGAGGGCGTTTAACTTTGGATCGATTTGTTTCATTTTCTGAAAACGCGTCCCAGCCATTGAGCTTGGGTAATCTTAAATCCAGCACCGCGACAGCGATCTGCTCTTTGTGTCGCAGATGGATCTCCACAGCCTCGGCGCCGTCTCTCGCTACCAAGACTCTATACCCTTCATCCTCCAACAACTTTCGCATTAGACGCACCTGGTTTTCCTCATCATCGACAAAAAGAATCATCTCGCCGTTACCGGCGGCTCTTTCGGCGTTGCCATCGAGTTTTTGCTCCGGTTCGAAGATTTCCGGCTTGTCTTTGGCAACGGGCAAGTAAATCGAGAAAGTCGTCCCCTGTCCCGGCTCGCTCTTCACATCGATAAAGCCCGAATGGTTCGTCACGATGCCGTAGGCGACCGAAAGACCGAGACCCGTTCCTTGCCCCTGCGCCTTCGTGGTGAAAAAAGGTTCGAAAATCCGGTTTTTAATAGCGCCGTCGATTCCGCTACCCGTATCCGCCACGCCGATGCGGACGTAAAGATCGTTCACCGCTTCATCAAAGCGCTGGCGCAGCTCGGCGCCGCCGGCAAGGGAAGTTTCCAGGAGAAGTTTGCCCCCGTCAGGCATGGCGTCTCTGGCGTTGACGCACAAATTGAGCAAGACCCGTTGTATCTGATTTGGGTCTGAAATCAGGGAAGGGATCTCAGGATTCACCTCTAAGGCGATGTCGATCGTCTTCGGAAATGTTTCGCGCACCAGGATCTTCAACTCTTCGAGGACTGCATTGATGTTGATTTCCTGGAAGCTGATTTCGGTCTTCCGCGCGATTGACAGAAGCTGTTGGACCACGGCGGCCGCGCGTTCCACCGTCTCCTTGATTACGTCCGACGCCTCAGAAACCTCCTCTTGGCGTGCCTTATACTGGATCAACATCGTGTACGCCATGATAATGTTCAAAAGATTGTTAAAATCGTGCGCGATGCCGCCTGCAAGAGTGCCGATGCTCTCCATCTTTTGCGCTTGCAGAAGCTGTTCTTGCAGCTTTTCGCGTTGCGCTATGGTGGAGCGAAGCTCGGCGGTTCGCTCTAGGACGCGGTTTTCCAGATCGACATTAAGCCTTTGCAGTTCCTCTTCCATCCGCTTGCGCGCCGTGATGTCGCGGGTGAAGCACTGGGTATGGACAAAGCGGCCCTGATCCCACAGCACGCTGGAGTCGATCAGGACGTCTCTAATCGAGCCGTCCTGGCACCGTAGCTGGGCCTCATATTCCTTGAGTTTTTCGCCGCGGGCCAAACGGGCCAAAACGTCCTCGACGACTTCCTGGTCCGCATGAAATTCGCCGATGTGATGGCCCTCGTAGTCCTCTTTGGTGTAATTGCTAACGAAGTGGTCATTTCCAGTTCGACTACGTGTTACTTCCGATGCGAGCACGAACACGATCACGGCTTCTGCCACCCGCGCTAGTTGAAATCACAGCGCCATATCGGCTACTCTCCGTTCCAAAAGCAAAGAAAGATTCCTCGTTCCACTCGGAATGACAATGTGCTTAAGCGTCATCCCAAACCTTCCGGTTGGGACTCTCAGGGTAGGCACCGTGAGGAATCTTGACCGAGTCATGGAGGCGATTTGTGGTGCCTGAACGGCTTTTTTCAAAGAGCAGATGCCTGTCACGTTCCTTCGCTTTCGTGGCGATTTTCCTCGGCCTGAGCCGACTGCTGGCGCAGCATCCGCCGGCTTTAGCGCAGGACTTTTATAAAGACAAAACCATCCGCTTTATCGTCGGCCAGGCCGCCGGCGGTGGTTACGACACCTACACACGGTCCATCGCTCGTTACATGGGCAAACATATCCCCGGCGAACCGACGACGATCGTCGACAACATGACCGGCGCCGGCAGTTTGGTCGCGGCCAATTATCTTTACAATAACGCCAAGCCCGACGGCTTGACCATCGCCAACTGGAACAGCGCGCTGGTGTTCAACCAGGCAATGGGAGATACCAACGTCAAATTCGACGCGCGACAATTTGGCTGGATCGGCGCGCCGACTAAAAGCGTGCCGGTTTGTTTGATTATGGGATTTACCGGACTCAAGACCCTCGACGAAATCGTCAATTCAGCAAAGACTCTGCGCATGGGCGGCACCGGGCCCGGCTCGCACAGCATCGACATGCCCTTGATGCTGAACAAGATGGCCGGTACGAAGTTCACCGTCGTCTCCGGCTACCAGGGTACGGCGCAGATCAGAATCGCCTTACAACGCCGCGAGGTCGACGGCCTCTGCACCAACTGGGATTCGGTGCTGGCGACACAGAAAGAACTGCTCCACGCTAAAGGCGACGAGCGCATGATTCCTTTCATTATCCATTCTCGTATCGACGATCCGGATGCCAGGAATGTCACGCTGGTTAGCGAAGCGGTCAAAGACGAGGCGAATCTGCGCGCTTACCGGGTCTACATGGCGCAGATGGAGTATTCGCGCCCCTTGACCATCGCGCCGGGCACGCCAAAAGATAGATTGGAAACTCTTCGCCGGGCGTTCAAAGCGACATTGGTGGACCGCGATTTCCTCGCTCAAGCGAACAAACTCAAACTGGATATCATCCCTGTTTCGGGCGAAGAAAGCGAGAAATGGGTCAGTGAAGTTTTGTCGATCTCCCCCAAGATGAAGGAAGAACTGAAATACCTGTCGCCGGTGAAATAGAAAACAGAGAGAGAACGCGCTTGAGGAGAAGAAAAAATGGCCAAGAACGGATTCAAGGCGATGGACTCCGACATGCATGTGTTCGAACCGGCGGACCTGTGGCAACGCTACATCGATAAGAAATACATCGAGCGCGCGCCCAAGGGACTTAACCGTTCTTTTCGCGATCTGGGCATTGAAATCGACGGCAAGGTCATGCCGATTCCGCGCCAACCGGAAAATCCCGCTTTGGCGAAATACCGGCAAGACTTCTTCGAGGAAAAATACGGCGAGGCGGGCAAACGAAACTTCGACGGCGTGTCGCAAATCCAGGCGATGGATAAGGAAGGCCTAGATGTGGCGGTCTTGTTTCCGACGCGCGGGCTCACCGTTCTCGGCATCGACGACCTCGACCCCGACTTCGCCACCGCCGTCGCGCGCGCTTACAACGATTGGCTTCACAATTTCACTCAAACCGATCCGAAGCGCATGTACGGCGTCACCATGATCGCGCCGCACGACATCAGCGGCTCGATCGAAGAAATCCGCCGCACGGTGAACGAATACGGCTTTCGCGGCATTTTTCTGCGGCCCAACCACGTTAATAAAAAAAAATGGAGCGACCCGTACTACGATCCACTCTGGGCGGAATGCGAGAAGCTCAATTTACCGGTGGGCTTTCACGAAGCCGGACGCGTCTATCTGCCGCAGCCGGCGTTCTTCCATATCTGCTCGACGTTTTCGATGTTCAATACTTTCGGTTTTCCCTTCGCCAACATGCTCGCCTGCGGCGACATGATCTTCGGCGGCGTCATGGAACGCTTCCCGAAGTTGAAGGTGGCCTTCCTCGAAGGAAATTGTTCGTGGGCTCCCTGGTTGCTCTGGCGCATGGGCGAATACGCGGAAACGACCGGCAAGGCCGAGTATCCGTATCTGACGCTGACGCCGCTCGAGTACTTCCAGCGCCAGTGCTACGGAGCCGTCGAATGCGACGAGATCACGGCCAAGCACATCCCGGAGTACGGACT
>JBOHVN010000180.1:0-8899 GCA_050735675.1 Binatia bacterium
AGAGCCGACAAGGTAATCCGATGACCGAACAATCGAAAACGTGTCCTGAGCACTGTCGAAGGATCCAAAACCTGTACTGAGCAATGTCGAAGTATCGAAAATCCAAAATCGTAAAGATTCCGCCGAACGTGCTGGCGCGGGCGGACCGAGTGATCCGATGAGGTATGAAGGAGTTTTGTTTTGAATTGGCCGACAAATGAGTAGCAAGTGGTTGCTGCGTGAGTGTGGATGCAAATAAGCGCAGTGTCTGACTACGGTGAAACTTGGTATTTGACCGGCAGGAGGCCTTCGAGATTAAGATGTTTCGAAGCATCTAAAATCTCGATCCCGATGATTCGGTTGTCTGCGCCAATATCGAGCACGATATCTTCAGTGGAGCGTCTATTGACTACGTCCTGCTTGCGCTCGTCAAGGCGAATGTAAACCATGTCAGTCTTGGCATTATATAGAATTTGCATTGTCTATCTCCCATTTCCCGTAAAACACGTAGACGGTAACGGTGACTATAACATCCCCTTGGACAACGAAAAAGACTTCCACTCTTTTGTTTTGGTAGTATCTTCCAAGGCGGTTCTGTTTGAAATCATAAGTTTTTGTCTTACCCAGACGGCCGTATTTAGCGGGTATCGAAGTGCCGGAGAATAATTACGTCCATGATTTCGTCCGCATTCGTGCCTCTTTCCTCGGCGCGTTCGAGTGTATGAGGATCGATCTGAATGTTCATTTTTGCCTGGGGGCCCTAAGCGTATGTTATGCCGTGGCAGGAATCAACGTCGACATCCAAACCAGTTACCTGCAAGAGAAGGAGTTTAATGAATTTCCCAAAAAAGCGTTTTGCCCGCCTACTCATTTCTGCCCTTCTGTCCACGGTATCACTTGTGCACCCGCAGCAGCAGAAGGTCCCTAAGATTGGGGGGCTTGGATTCTGAAGAAAGCTATACCGGCCACCTTGCCAATCGAGCTGTCCATGAAGGTTGAACTGGTAATCAATCTGAAAGCGGCGAAGCGACGCGGATTAACAATTCCTCCTAATGTATTGGCTAGAGCCGACAAAGTTATCCGATGATCGAACAATCTAAAACCTGTCCTGAGCACTGCCGAAGGATCCAAAATCATTAGACGATTCCGCCCAACGTGCTCGCGCGGGCGAATAAGGTGATTAAGTAGGCAATGGGCACGAAACATTAGGCAACAGTAAGAAATTCGGACTAGAAAGCAGTACATGAACACGACATCGTCGATCCGATTCGCCGCCTCTTTCTCCGACAATCGAAAATCCAAAATGAGAATGCGGGCCGATAAAGTGCTTAAGCGACATCAGACAGCCATCATCGTTGGACTGGGCAACACCCTTTGCGCGGAGAAAGTGTGGGGAGTAAACTGTTGGTGAAAAAGGGAGGGCTCTCAATGCTGAGTGAAACCCGCTACGAACATATCATACTAAATGAAGGCCACGTGCCGATGATTGCGGGCACGACGATGAAAGTCGTTGAACTGGTGCTGGACCATCTGGCATATGGGTGGAGCCCCGAAGAGTTGCATTTTCAGCACCCTGATTTGACTCTGGGTCAGATCCACTCGGCGCTGGCTTATTACTGGGATCATAAAGCAGAACTCGACCGCGACATCGAACAACGCCTCCAGGTCGTTGACCAATTGCAGCAAACGATACCATCCACTTCCTTAGCCGAACGGTTAAAGGCCCGCGGGCGAATTTGATGCCCATCACCTTCTACATGGATCACCACGTTCCACGGGCAGTAACGTTAGGGCTTCGCCTCCGCAAAGCCGACGTGATCACCGCCTATGAAGATGGGACTGGCGAGATCGACGATGCTGAAATTCTGGATCGGGCTGGCGAGCTTGGCCGAGTGCTGTTCACGCGGGACGATGACCTACTCACTGAATCGACAAGACGACAACGAGAGGGAATCCCGTTTCACGGCATCGTGTACGCTCACCAACTCCGAGTGTCGATCGGGAGATGCGTGGAGGATTTGCACCTCATCGCCAAGGTCGCAGAGCCCGTAGACTTAATGGATCAAGTGGTGTTCTTACCGCTTTGAAAAGCGGAATGGCCTCAAGTAATAAGCTCACCTGAACAAAAACCCAGCACCTGCGTGCAGCCACGCAGCGTTTTGAGTACACGCGGAAGAGCCGGTGTGGGCGCGGCGGATGATCGTTAGCAGTCAGCAGAAAGAACAGGAGCAATACCGATGATTACAAGGATCGTTGTCTGTCTGCTGATTACTGCCCTTCTGCATATTGTTTCCCCCGCAGACGCGCAGCAGCCGGGAAAAATCTTCCGCATAGGGTTCCTGGAACGAAGCACGGCCTCCGGTAGCGCGGTTCTCTTGACGGCGTTCCGGCAAGAGCTGAGCAAGCTTGGCTGGATTGAGGGAAAAAATATCACGATCGAAGTCCGGTTTGCAGATCAAAAACTTGAGCGCCTGCCTGAGCTGGCGGCCGAACTGGTGCGTCTCAAGGTAAACGTGATCGTTACGGGTGGCTCGGGACCAACGAGTTTCGCTAAGAAAGCAACCGCGACGATTCCCATTGTCATGGCGCAGGATCCCGATCCTGTAGGCAATGGGTTCGTCGTAAGCCTGGCTCGGCCGGGAGGCAATGTCACCGGGAACTCGGGTTTAGGGACCGAGCTCAACAGTAAAAGGCTAGAGGTACTCAAGGACACCGTGCCCAAGCTCGCCCGAGTTGGAATTCTGCGGCAGCAGGCAGGCGGCATAACAGAAGGCCTTACAATGAAAGAAGTCAGACCTGCGGCGCTGGCGCTAAAGCTAAAATTGGAAGAGATCGAGATTCAACTCGTCGACGCCAAAGGTTTAGAGAGCGCCTTTCAAACCGCAAAGCAGAAGCAGGTCAACGCGATTTTGTGGACTGGCGGTCGCGCCATTTTCGGCGAAAGAAAGCGCATCGTGGAGCTTGCCGGCAAACACCGGCTGCCTGCTATTTATTTCCAGAAGGAGTTTGTGGAAGCCGGCGGCCTCATGTCCTATGGAGTGGACTACGATGATCTTTTCCGCAAGGCCGCCCACTACGTGGACAAGATTTTGAAAGGCGCCAAACCGGCTGATTTGCCGGTGCAGCAGGCAACGAAGTTTGAGTTTGTGATCAACCTGAAGGCGGCAAAACAGATCGGTCTGACAATTCCAGTGCGCGTGCTCGAACGGGCGAATCAAGTCATCAAGTGATGACGAGAGCTGAGTGACGAGTGTCGAAGGAAGAGAGCAGAGAAAAACATGAAGAGAAAAATCACGGTCCATACTCTTAGCGCCATGCTCTTTGCGCTTTGCTCGTCTGTCGAGGCGCAGCAGCCGGCAAAAATCCCCCGAATCGGATACCTCAATGCTGTCTCGCCTTCCACTGTCTCGGACCGCATCGAGGCGTTACGTCAGGGACTGCGGGAACTTGGGTACGTGGAGGGGAAGAACATTCTCCTTGAGTATCGATATGCAGAGGGAAAACTCGATCGCCTCCCCGCGCTTGCGGCCGAGCTAGTGCGTCTCAAAGGTGGATGTCATCGTCACTTCCGGTCCACTACCGACTCGTGTCACGAAGGAAGCAACCACGATGATTCCCATTGTCATGGCGCAGGATAGCGATCCGGTTGGCAACGGGTTCGTCGTCAGCCTGGCGCGACCTGGGGGGAACATTACCGGATTGTCAGCGCAGCGCCCGGAGCTAAGCGGAAAACAAGTGGAGCTTCTGATGTTCCCAGGCTCTCGCGCCTGGCCGTCTTCGGGACATCGACCCAGCCGGGCAACGCACAATCGTTAAAAGAAACGGAACTCGCGGCAGGGGCGTTCAGAGTGAAGCTTCAATACCTAGACATACTGGTTCCAAAGGATATTGAGAGCGCATTCCGAGCCGCAGGCAAGGGGCGTGCTGACGCAGTCCTTATGATGGTGCCAAGTAGCGTCGCCGGTTCTCACCGAAAAGAGATTGTAGAACTTGCGATAAAGAGCCGACTCCCGGCGACATATCCGCAGAGCCAGTATGTGGAAGCGGGCGGGCTTATGAGCTACGGGCGTGAGCATCGTCGACTTGAACCGGCGCGCCGCCACCTACGTGGATAAAATTCTCAAAGGCACAAAGCCCGCCGATCTGCCAGTCGAGCAGCCGGTAAAGTTCGAGTTCATCATCAATCTGAAAGCAGCGAAGCAGATCGGATTGACAATTCCGCCGAACGTGCTGGCGAGAGCGGATCGCATCATCAGATGACAGTCCTGAGTACTGAGGAACGAGTGTTGAGTTATGAAGACTGAGAACCGAATCCCGAGGATTCAATACTCAGCACTCACGACTCGTCACTCAGCACTTTGCGGGGGAGTAGTGACCAATCGAAACTCGGCTTGGTACTAAACGCATGTAGTATTGCATATAGTGCCACTATTAGCTAGAGTATCGCCCCATGGTTAAAAGACACTTTTGGATCGACCGGTTGGAAGGAGCATGGAAGCGGCGCTCCGTAGTCTGGCTATCCGGGGTTCGACGAGCTGGCAAAACTTTCCTAGCGCAGAGTCTCCGCGATATCGAATATTTCGACTGCGAGCTTCCGCGTGTGCGCCGCATCATCGACGACTCCGAAGGATTCCTCCAAGACAACCGTGGCCGCAGAATCGTTTTAGATGAGGTTCACCGACTTGAGCGGCCGTCGGAGATTTTGAAAATTGCCGCAGACCATTTCCCCGATACCCGGATTCTCGCGACCGGTTCATCGACCCTCGGCGTCTCAGCCAGATTCCGCGATACCTTAGCCGGACGCAAAGAGGAACTGTGGCTCACCCCGATGACCACCGGCGATCTTAAAGATTTCGGTGGTATGAATCTTCGTCATCGTTTGCTGCATGGAGGTCTACCGCCGTTCTGTCTTGAAAGAGAGCTGCCGGAAAGAGATTTCCAGGAATGGATGGATGCTTACTGGGCGAAGGATATCCAAGAGCTGTTCCGGCTCGAACGCCGTCGCTCGTTTCAGAAGTTCGCCGAACTTCTCATGGCGCAGAGCGGCGGGATTTTTGAAGCGACGAGGTTTACACGCCCCTGCGAAGTCAGTCGAACTACGATCTCCAACTATCTCGCAGTCCTGGAGGCGACCTATATCGCGCATGTGATTCGCCCCTACAGCTCGCATCGCCCAACCGAGATCATATCCGCCCCGAAAGTTTACGGTTTCGATACTGGGTTTGTCTGCTACCACCGGGGCTGGCACGAACTTAGAAGCGACGATCTAGGGTTGCTGTGGGAGCATCTAATTCTCAACGAAATGCACGCGCATTTGCAATCTCGCGAGATTCGCTACTGGCGTGACAAGCGCGGCCACGAGGTCGATTTCATCTTGGCTCGCACCAAACAAATTTCGTTGGCAATCGAATGCAAGTGGTCGGCGTCCGACTTCGACGCCGGCAACCTGCAGGCGTTCAGGAGATCTTACCCGAAGGGCGACAACCTCGTGGTTGCCAATGATGTCCAGCGCTCTTTCACTAGATCTTACGGCGGCGTGCCTGTGAAATTTGTAAGTTTGTCGGATTTGATCGCCGAGGTAACGAAGTGATTTTGGATTTTAGATTGCCGATTTTAGATTGGGGAGAAAAACAAATGCACTCAAGAATCTGGATGCGATTTCCGAATTTTCGATCAGACAATCTAAAATCCAAAACCTGTACTGAGTCTCGCCGAAGTATCGAAAATCTAAAATGGCTTGGGCTTGCAACAATCGCTTTCGTGCTCGTGGTGGCCGGGGCTGTGGCTCAGGCGCAGCAGCCGAAGAAAGTCCCCCGGATAGGATACCTAACTAATACTCCTCTTTCCGCTAGCCCAGAACTCCACGGCGCATTCCGCGAGGGCCTGCGCGATCTCGGCTACGTCGAGGGAAGAAACATTGTCATTGAGTGGCGATCTGGAGAGCTAAGCCGCGATCGCCAGCGCGTGCTCGCCGCCGAGCTGGTGCGCCTCAAGGTAGACGTCATCGTCGCAGCGGGTTCGGGAGATATAAGCGCGGCCAAGGAGGCGACCGCGACAATTCCCATTGTAATGATAAACTCTGGCGATCCTGTTACAAGCGGTTTCGTCGCCAGCCTTGCGCGGCCTGGCGGAAACATCACCGGATTGGCAACCCTTCGCCCGGAGCTCAGCGGAAAGCGACTCGAGCTTCTGAAAGAAGTGGTTCCCAAGCTCTCGCGCGTGGCCGTCTTCCATAGTTCGTCCGGGCAGGACTATGCGCTAACTCAAAAAGAGATCGAGATCGCAGCGGGCGCGTTCGGAGTGAAGCTTCAAAACCTCGACATCCTAAATCCCAAGGATATTGAGACCGCATTCCGAGCCGCCGTTAAGGGGCGTGCTGACGCAATCCTTTTCCGGGTGCGGGGCCCCATCCTCAGTCCTCGCCGCACGGAGGTTGCAGAACTTGCGGTAAAAAGCCGGCTTCCGGTGATACACGAGGGGGCAGAAGCAGTCGAAGCTGGCGGGCTCATGTCCTACGGCTTGAACTTTACTGCTTTGTACCAACGGGCCGGTGTGTACGTTGACAAGATCCTCAAAGGCGCAAAGCCGGCGGACCTTCCCGTCGAGCAACCTACTAAGTTTGAGCTGGTGATCAACCTCAAAACCGCGAAGCAGATCGGCCTGACGATACCTCCGAATGTGCTGGCGCGGGCAGATAAGGTCATTAAATGAAACCAGGCAGATGGAAGAGGCTCAGGGACGTAGCCGGGATCAAGTGAAACGAAATCCGGGGTCCCCGGATTTCGCTCGCGCTCCATCCTGGCTACACGCTGAAATGGGCAAAGGAAAAATCATTTTCGATTTTGCAGATGAGGAGTCATCTCGCAGCCTAACTTAAGCCGGCGCGCGACGACTTGCGCGCCTTCTCCGTCACGTTAGGCAAAAACCGGGTGTATCGGTCGTCTCAGATCGAGGGCTTTGTCGTCTCTGGCAAGCAGTTAACAAATGCCGTAGACTTCCTTCAACAGGAGAAAAATCTATGATTAAGCACGCGCGCACAGCAGAAGCAGAGCAGGTGTTAACTCTGGCGCAGCGTCGGGCCTA
This sequence comes from Binatia bacterium, assembly GCA_050735675.1. GTDB lineage: Bacteria > Desulfobacterota > Binatia > UBA9968 > UBA9968 > DP-20. The sequence continues at coordinate 7,063 of JBOHVN010000180.1, forward strand.
TATGACATTGTCGCGCGAAGAACGCCGTAAACTTCTCGCAGCACAAGTGGAGCGCATGGTAGCGCACTACGAACACGAGTCAGAGCGGACTGAGCGCGAAGCGTGGCAAGGGGGCGACGTTGTCGAGCCCTGATGCTTCCGCCCCACAACGGGAAGAAATCTGGCTCGTCAATTTTGACCCTACCATAGGCACCGAGATCCGAAAGACGCGCCCAGCGGTGGTGGTGAGTTCTGACGCCGTGGGCCGTCTCCCCATAAAGTTGGTGGCCCCTGTGACAGACTGGAAAGAGTACTTCGCGCCGAACATCTGGCACGTGCGGATTGATCCCGATCCCGCCAACGGTCTCACCAAATGTCCGCGGTCGATACTTTGCAACTGCGCGGGATGGATCACCGCCGCTTCATTCGGAAGTTAGGGCAGGTTTCACCCACTGCGATGGAGGAGATTGTCCTGGCTATCGCGGCGATCGTCGAATATCCATAACGCGGTACTAAAAGATCACAAAAGGCTTTCAAATCTGTTCTCGCCGCTTCGAGACTGTGTCGTAATGTCATTCTGAGTCCTGTGGAATTGCCGCCCGTATTCCACGGGACGAAGAATCTCGACTTCGTAACACCTTGAAAATGCGAGATGCTTCGCGGAGTTTATCCTGAGCTTTGCCGAAGGGCTCAGCATGACATCAGCGCGCTTTCGTGGATTGCGACACAGTCTGTTAAGGCGAAGCACTTGATCTCGGGTTTCTGATTTGAGCGCCCGTTGCGCTGTCTTAGAAGGCGGTAGGCAAAAACAACAGTAGGGGCGTAAATTGATGAGAAAAAAAGTGATTTGCTTTGTTCTGTGCGCTATGCTCTTTGCGCTTTACTCGCTCGTCGAGGCGCAGCAATCGACGAAAGTCCCCCGGATAGGATTCCTAAGTGGTGAAGCTGCCCGCATCGCGGCATTTCTGCAGGGTTTGCGTGAGCTTGGGTACGTGGAGGGAAAAAACATTGTCATTGAGTATCGATATGCAGAGGGAAAACTAGATCGCCAACGTGAGCTTGCGGCCGAGCTAGTACGTCTCAAGGTTGACGTGATCGTGACGGCTGGCTCGAATGCAACTCGAGCGGCCAAGGAAGCAACATCCCATTATCATGGCGCAGGATCCTGATCCTGTTGGCAACCGGTTCGTGGCCAGTCTCGCGCGGCCTGGAGGAAATATCACCGGGTTATCCTCACTCTCTGCGGACTTAGCTGGAAAGCGGCTGGAACTGCTCAACGAAATCCTACCCAAGCTATCGCGCGTGGTCGTCTTCGGCACTTCGACCTTCCCGGGCAACGCACAAGCGTTAAGAGAGATAGGACTCGCCGTCGGCACGTTCGGGATAAAGCTTCAATCCCTCGACGTGCTAGGTCCCAAGGATATTGAGACTGCGTTCCGGGAGGCAAGCAAGGGGCGTGCTGATGCAGTTCTCGTGGTGGGGGGAACTGTTTTCTCTTCTCAGCGAAAACAGATTGTCGAACTTGCGGCAAAGAGCCGGCTGCCGGTGATGTACCACCAGAGAGAATACGTGGAAGCGGGGGGACTTGTGTCCTATGGGACCAGCATCAACGACTTGGCCCGGCGCGCCGCCGTCTACGTGGACAAGATTTTGAAGGGAGCCAAACCCGCCGATCTGCCCGTTGAGCAGCCGATAAAGTTTGAGTTCATCATCAATCTGAAAGCCGCCAAGCAGATCGGATTAACCATTCCTCCTAATGTTCTTGCTAGAGCCGACAAGGTAATCCGATGACCGAACAATCGAAAACGTGTCCTGAGCACTGTCGAAGGATCCAAAACCTGTACTGAGCAATGTCGAA
>JBOHVN010000181.1:0-8584 GCA_050735675.1 Binatia bacterium
CATCGGCGTGCGCGCGTCGTTGAGCGCGTAGAACGCCGGCGAGAGCACTTTGACGGCGGCGTAGCCGGCCAGCCCGATGGCGTACGCCGCCAGCGCATTCGCCGTTTGCACCGTGTCGAAACTGGTAAACCGGCCATGTTCGAACACCAGCGCGACAATCGGCCGCCCCAAGACCGCCAGACCGATCGCGGACGGAATGCACAACAGAAACACCAGCGCTAACGAATGGGCGAGCGTCTGGCGAAATTCACTGTAGTCGGGATTTGCCGTGCTGCGCGACAGCGTCGGCAGCGTCGCGGTGGCGATGGCGACGCCGAAAACGCCGATGGGAAATTGCATGAAGCGAAAGGCGTAGCTCAGCCACGAAACCGGTCCGTTGAGCACGGTGCCGGTCGCGGGGTCGATGATTTCCGAGGCAAAATTGGTATTGACGAAAACATTGACCTGCACCGCGGCGGTGCCGATGACCGCCGGTCCCATCAGACGGATGATCTGGCGCACGCCGGGATCGCTGAAGCTAAAGTCGGGACGATAGCTCACACCGCAACGACGCAAGCTCGGCCACTGAACCGCCAGCTGCAAGAAACCGCCGATCAAAGTGCCGTAAGCCATGCCGGCGATCGGCGAAAGCCCGAGCATCGGCCCCAGGGAAAAGCCGAGCAAGAGCCCGCCAACGATGGAGCCGATGTTAAAAAACGCCGACGCGAGCGCAGGCAGGCCGAAGGTGTTAAACGCGTTCAACATGCCCATCGCTTGCGCCGCCAATGCGATCAGCAACAGAAACGGGATCATGATGCGGGTCAGTTCGATGGTGAGCTCCGCTTTCCCCGGGACGTCAAAAAATCCCGGCGCGAGCATGCGAACGATGACGGGCGCGTAAATCCAGGCGAGAATTGAAATAGCGATGATGCAAAGAATGATCAGCGTCGCCACGCGGTTGGATAAGCGAAGGGCTTCCTCTTTGCTTTTGCTCGTGAGCGTCTGGGTGAACGTCGTGACGAACGCCGCCGAGAGAGCGCCTTCGGCGAGCAGGTCGCGCAGCAGATTGGGGATGCGAAACGCCGTGAGAAACGCGTCGTACAGGAAACCGGCGCCAAAAAATACGGCAAAGACTTGGTCGCGCACCAAGCCCAGCACGCGGCTCGCCATCACAGCCATGCTGATGATGCCGGCGTTGCGCGCGACGCTGGCGCGGCCGTGCTGCGGGGTGTTGTCATCCATACGGCGGGTTATTTCCTAACTGGTAACACGAAACGGATGGGCCGTCGACGCGCTCGCAGGGAAATCGGCGCCGATCTTTTGCCTGGCCAGGGCGCTTCGGCTTTGCTAGAAGGAGATTCGAGGAATAATCAACGGCACACAAATTGGAGGCCCTATGGACGTGACCGCAAAAATCGCCGAGTTCACGATCGCATTGAAATACGACAAAATTCCAGCGGCGGCCGTGCAAACGGCCAAAACGGCCGTGCGCGACTGTCTTGGCGTAGCGCTTGCCGGCAGCAAGGAAGAAGATGCAAAAATCTGCGCCGAAATTGCACGCGAAGAGAACGCCAAGGAGGAGACCACCGTCATCGGCCAAGGCTTCAAGACTTCCGCATTGCAGGCGGCATTCGCCAACGGCACGGCGGCGCATGCGCTCGATTTCGACCATAGCTTCACTCTCATGGGCCAGCCCACGGCGCCGATCATTCCGGCTATTTTCGCGCTAGGCGAGGCTCTCGGCAGCAATGGCCGTCAGATGATCGAAGCCTACGTTGTCGGTTACGAGACTACCGGCAAACTGGCTCATTCTCTGCGCGACAGCGCCCATGAAGGCTGGCATGCGCCGAACACGTTGGGCTCCTTCGGCGCGGCCGCCGCGTGCGGCAAACTGCTCGGCTTGAGCGCGGCGCAAATCGAGATGGCGCTCGGCATCACGGCATCGATGGCCGGCGGCGTGGTCGCCAACTTCGGCACCATGACCAAACCTTTGCATGTCGGCCTCGGCGCGCGCAACGGCGTGCTGGCGGCCAAGCTCGCGCAGGGCGGCTTTACCGCCAATGCGAAGGGGATCGAAGCGGGCATGGGTTTTTATCAGGTGCTTCATGAAGGCACGCGGGTTCACGAGGGGGCGATCGAAGAGCTCGGCCAATCCTACGCGCTGCTGAGCGACGGCTTGCGCATCAAGCCCTATCCTTGCGGCGGACTGACCCATCAAGTGATCGATTCAGTGCTCGAGTTCCGAGCGAAGCATGGCTTGACTGCCGAGATGATCGAAACCGTCGAGGTCGATGTGGTAAAGCACACCTTCGATCGAATCGTTTTTCGCGTGCCGCAAACCAGCATCCAGGGGAAATTCTGCATGCCGTATCTGGTGGCGCGCGCGATCATCGACGGCAAGGTCGGCATCGATACATTCACCGACGCCGCGGTACGCGATCCAAACGTTCTGAAACTCGCCGAAAAGGTCCGGATGAATCTCGATACCAATCTCAAAAAGACCGATCTCAGTGGCAGGCCGTGCCGAGTGACGATTCGCTTGAAAAACGGCCAGACGTATTCCCGAGAGGCGCAACATGCCAAAGGCGGCCCGGAGTTTCCGATGACCGAAGCGGAGCTCAATGCAAAGTTTTTTGAGTGCGCGAAGCACGCGATCGCCGCTGAATCGGCGCAGCAGGCGCTGGATTACATCGGGAAACTGGAGACGTTGGATGACATTCGCCCCTTGTGTGAACGCCTGAGCGGATAGAGTGCGCGTCACTGCACGAGCAGCCTGCTGAAACAGCCTCATATGCTTCCTCGCGCTCAATCGTCCGGCGTCAACCTAGTCGTCGTTTGGAGTACTGGAGTGGTGGAGTGCTGGAGTAATGGAGTGAAACCCACTACTCCGATACTCCTATACTTCAACACCCCATTTCGTTTTCGCCTCTCGGATCTTTTTGCGCAGCCTGCAATCAGCGTTTTTCAACACACTGCTGGAAAAGACCGCTCAGTGCGGCTATCGCCTGCCTGATTGTTGCCTGCGCTAATGAATTGACGCTATAAACTTTCATACCTACGTAAACGGCAACGGCGAGTTGGGAGGTTTGTCTATGCCCATCCGAAAAGGGGCTGACTACATACGGGCGCTGCGCGATGGACGCGAAGTGTGGCACGGCGGGCGGCGCATCGCCGATGTGACCACCCATTCCGGCTTTACCGGGACAATCAGGACGCTCGCGCACATTTACGACAGGCAACATCAGCCCGAATATCAGGATATCATGACCGTGGAGTACGAGGGCGAGCGTATTTCGTGCAGCTATTTACCGCCGCGCAACCGCGAACAGCTGGCGCTCAAGCGGCGCAACATCGAATTTTGGTCGGAGCAGACCTTCGGCCAGATGGGCCGCTACCCGGAGTTCGTCGCGGAACTGGTCATCGGCCTGCGCGATTGGGCCCATGTGATCGAAAAGACCAATCAACAATGGGCCGAGAACGCGCGCGCTTATTACCGCTACGTCAGCCGCAACGATCTCTGTCTGACCCACGCGCTGACGGATCAATACTACGACCGGACCAAGCGCGTGAGCGAGCAGGATGATCCCGACCTGATTCTGCACGTGGTCGGCGAAACCAAGGGAGGGCCGGTGCTGCGCGGATTGCGCACGCTGGCGACGCTGGCGCCGATCTCGGATGAGGTTTTGGTTTATCCCAACCGGCCGCGCGATGCCGATGAGCGAGACTACGCCATCGCCTTCGCCATTCCAATGAACACGCCCGGACTAAAAATTATCTGCCGCGATCTGTACGCCGAGAACGCCGATCCCGAACGTTACCCCTTGACGACGCGCTTCGATGAGGTCGATGCGGCACTGATCTTCGACGACGTCGTGGTGCCGTGGGAACGCGTCTTTGTTTACAAGGATGCCAAGCTGCTGGCCGGCATCAATTACATTCACACCTGGGGCCAGTATTCGACGATGTTGCGGTTGGTCACCAAGTTGGAGGGATTTCTAGGCGTCGCCCAACTCCTGACTCAATATGCCAAGCGGCAGTCGACCTCGGCGCCGCAAATTCTCCTTTCATCCCTGATGCAGGACATCGAGATTCTGCGCTCGTGTATTCAAGCCGGCGAATTGAGAGGCTACCTGAGCCCGGGCGGCACCTGGGCGCCGCTCTTGAGCCCGGCCTATCGCGTTCACAGCATCGAAGCTTCGGACCGCGCCGAGCGAACTATGGAAGGCTTGCTGACCAGCACCTTGATGTTAAGCGGCAGCGCTTCCGATCTCGCCAACGAAGACATCGGCCCCTTTGTCGAGCGCTACTTTCGCGGCGGCGCGCCGAGCACCAAGGAGCACTTGCGCTTGATGGCGGTCGCTGCTGACATGGTCATGAGCCCCTTCGGCAAGCGCAGCCAGCTTTACGAGCGCTTGCAGAGCGGCGAGGTCGACCGGATGCGCCTGCGTCTCTACGGGCAATATCAAGACCCGCGGCCGGCCGAAAGAATGCTTGCATTCGTCAAACAGATGGACAGCGATTGAAGCTAAGAAATTCCTATATCGCCATGGCTAATTCACGAACCAAAAAGAAATTACAAAGACGCTTCGCCGTGCGCCGCTCGCTGATCCACGGGCGCGGCGTTTTCGCTCTGCGTTTGATTCCCAAGGGCACGCGCATCCTCGAGTACAAAGGCGAGCTGATTTCCGATGCCGAAGCGGATCGCCGCTACAGCAAGATTCATGAGCACTCGCCGCACACGATGCTGTTTTCCGTCGATGACGGCCTGGTGATCGACGCCACCCGGCGCGGCAATTCGGCGCGTTGGGTCAATCACTCTTGCGCCCCCAACTGCGAGATCGAGGAAGAAAAACATCGCGTTTTCATCGAAGCGCGCCGCGACATCCGGCCTGGCGAGGAATTGGCCTACGACTATAACTTGCAGATCGGCGAGCGCCATACGAAAGCAGCCAAGCGCGAGCACGCCTGTTTCTGCGCCGCCCGGCGTTGCCGGGGCACGATGCTCGGCGAAGAAGAGGAGTAGGCAGGCTGCTGAAAAAGACTCATAGGCCGATCGCCCTGAGCATCGTCGAAGGGTGCGCTCAATCGCCTCGCTACAACGTAGACGTCATTTGGAGTACTGGAGTGGTGGAGTGCTGGAGTAATGGACTGAAACCCAATACTCCTATACTCCAACACTCCATTTCGCTCACTCGCCTCTGAGATCTTTTTGAGCAGCCTGCAATCCGGGTTTTCAGCGACCTGGTAGCGTAGTCCAACGGCGCGCGGGCGGCTCTGCTCCTCTGGCGGTTTCGTGGGATTAAAACGTCTTGCTGCCTTCCGGCGGTTTTACATCGAAAGCGTTCACGACCAGCCCAATCGTGAAGTAATGGCCTAAGAGTCCGACCGCTTCGATGAGTTGCTGGCGCCCGAGTTCCTTTTCAGCGCGCGCGAAAAGTTCGTCGGACAAGCGGTGGTCGTGCAGCAAAGTTCGGGTCAGCTCGACCAGCAGTTTTTCCCGTCCGGTGAATTTTTCAAGCGGTGCTTTCGCGCGGAGAGCCTCGATCACCTCCGGCCGTATGTCCGCTTTGTGCGCGCGGACCTCGTGGCGCGTCCAGGGATAGTGGGCGCCCAGCTCGCGCGCGGCGGTGAGGATGATGACCTCCCGGTCGGCGTCGGGCAGCGCTGAATTCAAGCGAAAATAATCTTCCGTCGACGCCAGTTGGCCGGCGAGCGGCGGCACATGCAGCAACATCGAATACGGACCGCCTCCGCCGCTGCGCGCGGCGTGGATGTGATCCCAGATTTTTTGATGGTCAGGCGAGAGCTCGTCGCGGTTGGCGCGCGGGATTCGGCTCATGATTCCTCCTCAAGTCAATTTCACGGAAAGCTCCATCAGCTTGAGCGCGGCGCGGCCGGCAATGCCGTAGGGATTGCCCAGAGTTTCCTGCATCTCGAAGTGATTGAAACCCTCGCCGACGATCAGCTCCACCGGCTTGCCGGCCGCCTTCACGGCGGCCGCGAACTCGCGATTCTGCCGCTGGAATTCCGGCGTCTCTAGGGTGCCGTAGGCGACGATGATCGGCGCATTGAGCTTGTCGATGTGGCGCTGCGAGCTGAGCGCCTGTTCGATCTCATCGGTGAATTTCACGTACTCGCTGCGCTTGGAAAGCCGCACCGGTTTCAAATCATACATGCCGCTGACCAACAGGCCGCCCTTGATGATGTTGGCCGGCAGGCGGAAATCTTTTTCCCAGTCGGTGACGAGAGTGCAGCCGGCGAGATGGGCGCCGGATGAGTGGCCGGTGATGTAGAGGCGATCAGGATCGCCGCCGAAGCTCGCCGCATTCTTGTAGACCCACGCCACGGCGCTACGGACTTGCTGGATCATCGGCAGCAAATTGCCGCCGGTCTCAGTGATCTGCACGAAATCGACCACGACGAAGTGGGCCCCGGCATTGATGAACACCTCGGCGGGAAAAGCAAAGTCCCTGGCTTGACCATTGCGCCAGGCACCGCCGTGGATGTAGACGTTCACCGGCGCATTGGCTCGTTTGGTTTTATATATGTCGAGCTTCTCGATCTCGCTCTTGCCATAGGCGATGCGCTGGGGCGGCCCAAGCCGGCGTAGCATTGCTTCGCTTGCCAATGCGCGGCGCTTGGCAACCAGCTGCTGGTTGGGCGCATAGACGCTTTGGTCGTAGGCGTCGTCGAGCGCCTTCTGATCCATGTCGAGCCAGACCAGCGGGCCTTGCAGTCTTTCATCATGGGGCCCTGATTCTTTGACATTAAGGTTGGTGGTCATTGTGACTCCCGCAAAGGACGCAAAATGTTTCGTTCGAATCGTTCAAACCGTTTGGGACGAATTCGGTCTAACTTCTTAAGCAACGCCGTAAAAGCGCTTGGCGTTGGTCGCCAGGATCGCTTGTTTGTCGGCTTGATTGATGTCCTCGCGCTCGAGCAATTCGGCGATCTCGCGGCGGCAATGCTTGGCGTCGAAACTCTCGTGCGGGAAGTCGGTCGCAAAAAGAAACGGTTCGTTGCCGGCTTCCTTGATGGCAAATCCCAAACCGCGATCGTCGCAATCGAAGCCGACGAAGATTCTCCCGGCTTTGACGTGGCGTCGGAAGTATTCGCTTGCCATCACATCCGGCTGCGAGCTCGGCAGGAACTCGCCGTCGATATCCACTTGCAGATGGTGCGGATAAGATCGGTCGAGACGGTCCATGAAAAACGGCACCCAGGTCGCGCCGCCTTCGAGAAAGCCGACGCGCAATTTGGGAAACCGGTCGAATACGCCGTAAGACAACATCGCCGCGGCTTGAGCCATAATGCCGAACGGGTGGCCGAGCGCGTGCACCGGATAATACACGCCGATGCTGTCCATGCCGAGGTGATGCAGCGCGCCGACGTGGACGGCGAGCGGAACGTCGAGTTTTTCCGCCTCGCGGTAGATCGGCCAGTAAATCTTCGACCCGAAGTGGCCTTTGATGCCCTCGCCGTTGGACGGCAGCATGGCGCCGACCATGCCTAATTGCTTGACCGCCCGGTTGAGCTCTTCAACCGCGGCGTCGGCGTCCTGGATGGGAATCAGCGCCATCCCTTTGATGCGCGGGCTCACACTGGTGAATTTCTCACAAAGCCAATTGTTGTAGGCGCGGCATGCGGCGATCGCCCAATCTTCGGCAATGATCCGGCCCACAGCCAGGCCCGCGGTCGGATAGACCACTGTCCAATCGATACCCGTCTCATCGAGAAAGTTGAGCCACTCTTTCGGTCCGACATTGCCGGTGCGCGAACGCTTCTCGCCGCCTTCCAAAAAATGAAAGTGAATGTGGTCGAAGGCCGGAAAAACCTCGGTGCGGTTGCCCGGCGGCATGTACTTGGAAATTTCGTCCATGCAAGGCCGATCGTTGACATGGCCGTCGGCGTCGATGATCTGCATGATTTAAAGTTTCTTTTCGCAGGAACTGAGACGGCTATAACAAGGGGGATCATCCACTGTCAACGCTTCGACCGTTGGACATTTGCGGGAGTTGTCTCTTCTCACCAGTTTCGACGCGGAATAAAGAATGAACTCGTGGCATCAAAAGACTTGATATAATCCCATTCTCGCGCTTGAGCCTGTGCCAGAATGTCATTCTGAGGCGCAGCCGAAGAATCTGCTTCTCTGAAACGGCAAAAAGCAGATGCTTCGCTTTGCTCAGCATGACAGTTTACTCCACAGATGCCTCGCGAAGTTTATCCTGAGTCTCACCGAAGGCTAAGCATGACTCGAAGTGATTTCTGGTATTACGACACAGTCTCTTTGGGAGAGAGAAGCGTGCGGGCAGTGATCGCCAGGAAGGTTCGCCTCTCGCCTCAGTCCTCTGTTAGAATTATCTCAGCCCGAAGAACGCGCGGCCGAATTTATCGAGGACTTTTTTTCGCAAATCCGAGCTCGTCTCGGCCACTCGGGAAATCTGCTCATCCATTCGTACGGGCGGCAGGCGTCGACCACGGCGCGCGAATTCAAGATACTTTCGAGCCGGGGTGAATCATCGGATCGAGCGCGCTCGACCAGCAGCGGCGCTGAATATCGATGTCGCCTTCCGGGTCGCAGCGCGTCGACAGCGCCCAGACCACG
>JBOHVN010000182.1:0-18646 GCA_050735675.1 Binatia bacterium
ACGGCGCTCCGGATACGCGATTGGCTCGCCGGGCGTAACGATCTCGAAGTCGTCACGCTCCCCGAAGAGCTGCGCAAAAATCCGGAGGCCCGCAAGAAAGCTCTGCGCGAGGCGACAATCGTTCTTCTGTGCCTGCCGGACGATGTCGCAAAAGAAGCCGCGGACTGGCTTGCCGACTCGCCGGTGCGAATTCTCGACGCCAGCACGGCGCATCGTGTCAGCGATGGCTGGATCTATGGCCTGCCCGAGCTAGTCGCCGGCCAGCGTGAGCGGATTGCGGCCGCCCAGCGCGTTGCCAATCCCGGCTGCTATGCATCAGCCGTGATCCTGCTCGTGCGCCCGCTCGTCGACGCCGGTCTGTTATCGCCGGAAACTCCGCTCTCGATTCATGCGCTGTCAGGCTATTCGGGCGGCGGCCGCTCGCTGATCGAGCGCTGGGAAGATCCACAGAGGGCGCTGCTCAAACTTGCCCACGAAGCGCCGTACAGCATGACCAAGCGCCACAAGCACATTCCCGAGATCATGCGCCACGGCGCGCTCAGCGCCGAACCTCAGTTTCTGCCCAACGTCGGTCCTTTTCGCTGCGGCATGCGCGTCGAGATCACGATTGCGGCAAAAGCTCTGTCAAAGCCCGCATCCGGCAAAACGATGTGGAAAACGCTGGCGGCGCGCTACGAGAACGAGTCCTTTGTTCAGGTCGAGCCGCTGACCGATGCCACCGAAGCGGACGAATCCACCTTCGATCCGCAAGCGCACAACGATACCAATCGGATCTCGTTGTCTGTGCTGGCGCACCAGTCCGGCCACATTCTTTTAATGGCGCGGCTCGACAACCTCGGTAAAGGCGCGGCCGGCGTGGCAATTCAAAATCTCAATCTCATGCTCGGTGTCCCTGAAGACACAGGCTTGCCCAGATAAAACACGCTGAAGCAGCTGCTAGCGTCGCCTAACACGTTCCGACTTTCGCGCGTTCGGCACGATCCGTAGCGGTGACGGAACCAGAGGGAGTGTTCCACGAATCGCGCCCGCCGCCAGCGAAAGCCGCTTCGCGCGCGGTCCGGTCCATTTCAAACCGTAGGCGTCGCGAAGTTTTTCCGGCAGCATTCCGGCCGTCACCAGACGAAAGACGGGGCCGGCGGGCTTGAGAAGCCACGGATGCGGATAGAGAATCCCTTGAGCCAGGCTCCGGGCGGTGGGACCCACGGCAATAGTTTCGCTCGCGACGATATCAGCCATGTAACCGTCGAACGCCGTGAGGGACGACGGGATGTTTTTTTCCTGAATCCCGAACAGGGCAGCGAGCTTCTTTGAATCCTCGTAATATTCTTGGCGGTCCGCGGCGGTCAGGGGCGCGACAAAAAGATCATAGGCGACCATGGCTGAATCGATCAGCGTCGCGTGCACCCAGAGTAACAGCGCTTGATCCGAAGCGTCATACGCCGCGCCCGCTGGCAGCGGCTCGCCTGGCGGCACCATGCCATGAACCCGTTGGTGAATAGTTTCGACTTGCCTGAGCGCAGCGCGCGCCTGCGATTCTTCGTCGAACACGATGGACCACATGGCGCTCATTGTGCGGTATAAGCGTCCCAGTGGATTTACATGGAACCGGCTATGTTCGGCGACGCCCGCGGCGACTTTGGGATGGGCCAACTGCATGAGCAGCGCTCGTCCACCCGCGAGCAGCAAAACCATTTCTCGATTTATTGCCCAAACTTTACTCTTTGTGTCAAAAAAGGTGTCGCTAATTTGTTGATTCGTCTTGACCATGAAAGATGATTGCGGCACGACGCTCAATGTCAAATTTCCCAGCGAAACGCCGATCAATCGGAAATGCGAATCGGTGAAATTTACGCGACGCTGTCGCCAGGCAACACGAGTTCGATTTCTTGCCTGCGCTGGTTCGCTGCCGGTAGGATCCACCAGGCGAGACCGCCCAGCGCGAGCGCGCCAACTCCGCAAATTAGATACAACAAGTCGATGCCGCTCCGATCCATCAGCCAGCCGGCCGAGATATTCGACGCGATCCCGGCGATGCCGCTTCCCACCATGGAAAGTATTCCCTGGGCCGTCGAGCGTAATTTTTCCGGCGCGACCACGTCGAGGTAAAGCGGGCTGCCCAAGTTGAGCCCCACGACGGTAACGCCGTGCAGCGCCTGCACGGCAAATAACAGAGTAGGGTCGGTGATGAGCGCGCACAACATCCAGCGCATGCCGCCCACCAGCACGCCGACGCCGAGTAAGCCGCGCGCGCCAAGCCGTTTCAAGCCGCTGCCGGTCATGAGCACGAGCGGTATTTCGACCAGCAGCATCAGGATCCACATGTCCCGTATCGTCGTCAGGTCGCCGCCACGCGAGCGCACGAATAGTGGAAACAGCCACATCGGCCCATGCATCAAAAAATGAGCGAGCAGCGAGAAAACGAGAAACCTCAAGAAAGCGCGGTTACCGATCAATTCACGCCAATCGCCGCGCGCAGCGCGCAGCCCGACGACACCTTTTTTCGGCAGAAAAAATGCGGTAAACGCGGCGACGAGCACCAAACCGGCCGCGATCGGAAACATAAAGCCAAGGCCCGGTTGCGAAGCGCCGGCCGCCGCCGTGCCGGCCTCAAGCGGCTGGGGAAATTTTTGCAATATCCAGGGAAATATCATTATAAGAATGAAATAGCCGATCGTTCCCCACGCGCGCACGCGGCCGAACGCATGGCGGCCGGCATTACGCAAGATCGCCAGGCTCACCGACGTCATCATGGGAAAAATGGCTGTGCCGACGAGCGCCAGCATAGCGGTCGCGAACACGATCCCCCAAAAACCAGTCGCCATGCCCAGTCCCAGATAACCAAAACCAGTGCCCATAGTGAGAAATGCAAGCGTGCGGCTGCGCGCGCCGGTTCGATCGGCAATCTGCCCCCAGATCGGCTGCGCGATCATACCCACCAGCGGTGATATTGCCAGGATCAATCCAACCTGTGTGCCGGAGAGTCCGGCATTTTCTTTAAGGTAAAGAGTGAAATAGGGGAAGAAAATCCCGAGTGAACCAAAGTAGACGAACCAGAAAAGCGTGAGCGGAATAGAATGCCACATTCGGCGATGATAGCATCAGTTCGACTCGGTATCAGCCATGACGACCGAATTCGACGAGAAAATGACCTGCGCCGCGCCCCACGCCGTGCACACCATCGGCCATTCGACGCGCGCCATAGAAACATTCATCTCGATGGTGCAAGCGCACGCGATCGAGCGGCTCATCGACGTGCGCCGATGGCCGGCATCCAAACGGCACCCTCAATTCAACCGCGAGGCGTTAGCGGATTCGCTGCAAGAGAATGGCATCGCTTATCTCTGGCGCGGCGACCTGGGCGGTTTCCGCAAACCGGCGCCCAACTCGGTGAATACGGCGTGGCGGGTCGGCGCCTTCCGCGCCTATGCGGATTTCATGCTGACTGCTGAGTTCTCCGCCATCATGGATCAAATGAAAACGCTTGCAGAAAAACAGCGCACGGCGATCATGTGCGCCGAAGCCGTGCCCTGGAGCTGCCACCGCCAATTGCTGGCGGATGCGTTCTTAATTAGCGGCTGGCATGTGCGCCATATCATGGATAACGGCTGCCACGAGCACAAATTGCCACCCTTTGCCCAACCCGCAGGCACGAAAATCTATTACCCCGCTTTACTTTAGGCCAATCTTGACCGTTGCGCGTTGGCCTCGTCCCTTTTAAAGTAGCACCATGGAAAAAGAGGAGCCGAGATTAACGCCCGCGAAGGGGCTCCGGGTGTTGGTGATCGATGACGAAAAAAATATCCGCACCACCTTGGCTCTCTGCCTTGATCAGATCCAATGCGAGGTTACGGCCGTGGCAACTGCGCAAGCCGCCCTGGATGCGCTGGCGCGCCAGCGCCAAGATCTTGCGTTCCTAGACCTGCGCCTGGGCCAGTCAAACGGTCTCGAACTCATTCATCAACTCCTTGCTGAAGCGCCGGATCTGATGGTGGTGATCATGACTCAAGAATCCGGATTTCGTGAAATACGCCGAGAGCTTCGGCGCAAAAGGCTACCGAGTCGAGCGCGCCGCCGATCTCGTGACAACCCTTATGCAAGCCCTCGCCGACAACACCGTGTCGATCATCGACTGCCCCGTGGATTACTCTGAGAACATGAAGCTCACGAGAAAACTTGGGAACGTGCGTCACCGGTTTGAAACAGACTAACGATACATCGCGTGGGGATCGACTTCGTCGCGGATCAAGCGCAGCTCTTCACCGCTTGGCGCGGTGATTTCTTCGGTCGTCTTGGATAAACGGAGCGGCCAGCCAACTTCCGCTTGCACGTCTGATGCCGCCACGCCGGGATAAAGGGCGTGCAGCTGCATTTCACGCTCGGCATTGTTGAAGTTCAAAATCGCTTTGTCGGTAATCACAATTTCCGGCCCGCCCCCGGGCAAGCCCAAGCGCGCGCGGCTATCGCCGCCGGTCAGATGACCGGGGCTGGTGAGAAAATCGAGCTTGTCGACGAACGCCCGGCGTTTGAGACGCATGATCATAAAGGTACGCCGCGCGTTGGTGGCGATCTCACAGGCGCCGCCGCTTCCCGGAAGGCGCGTCTTCGGTCTGGCGTAGTCGCCGATGACCGTGGAGTTGAGATTGCCGTAGCGGTCGATCTGAGCTCCTCCAAGCAGCGCGATCTCGACCAAACCCCCTTGCAAGTACAAGCCGAACAGATCCGCCATGGAGACCACCGACGTCGCGCCGCTGACGAGCGTCGGGTCGCCGATGGAAAGCGGCAGGCGCTCCGGACGCGCGCCGTAGACGCCGGACTCGTAAATCAACTCCAAGTCGGGAGCGACCGTGTAACGCGCGAGATTGCATGCGATGTTGGGCAAACCGACGCCGACAAAAACCGTGCGCGCCCCTTTCAACATGCGCGCCGCGACCGCGATCATCATCTCGGAATCAGTGTAAGTTGGCGCGCTCATCGATACCTCCCGTAATCTACCGACGGCGCCAGCAAGGGCTCCGGCTTGAGTTTGTCAAAATGAGCTTGCCCGACTTTACGCACATAGTCCGCATGATTGCCGAGTCCGTAAACCCATTCGTCGAGCCACGCCACGACCGCACCATGATCCTGCGAAAGCTTGTCCCAAGTGAGATAGGATTCGTTGTCTCGGTCGTAGTAACCCTGGACGTAGGAAGGGTGAGCGCCGTAAGGCTCGTGCACCACCGCATCGACGATCAAACCGGGAATCAAGGTGCGGTTGGGATCGGAGCGGATCATCGATTCTTCCACAATTTCCTCGACCGCGACGATTACGTGCTTGGAAGCGAACGCCACTTCTTTTTGCATGCCGAGCAAACCCCATAGTTGCGTGTTGCCCTGGCGATCGGCGCGCTGCGCGTGAAGAATAGCGACGTCGGGATTGAGCGGCGGCACGACTGCGATCTTGCCCGTGCCGTAGGGGTCGTCGATCAGTTTGATCAGCGGGTTGGCCACCAGCATGTCGGAGCCGACATAACTGCGGAGAGGAAAGAATGGCAATCGCGATGCGCCCGCGGCATACCTTCCAACCAAACCGTAGTGTGAATACTCCTCCAACTCCAGAGGTCCGGGAACAGCCTTTTCCACGGCCCGGCGTATGCAGTAAAGCGACCCGACGCCGGGATTGCCCATGTAGCTGAAAATCAATTTCCTCGCCGTGCCCGCGGCGATCATCTGATCGTAGATCAGGTCCGGAGTCATGCGGATCAAAGTGAGATTACGCCGCCTCTGACGGATGATCTCATGGCCAGCGGCGAATGAAATGAATCCGGTGAATCCTTCTATCGCCACGGAGCAGTCATCGCCGACGTAGGCGGCGATAGCTTCCCGCATGGAGATGAGCTTATCGGTCTTTGCAGGTTTGTTCATAACGAGTAGGTGAATATTCTTCAGCGCAAAAATGTTTCTGCGCTTTTGAACACTTGATCTATAATTTCTTCCGTCTCACCGATATAATTCTCCGGCTTCGCCAATGCTTGCCAGTCAACCGCGCCCGGTTTTACCGAATCGCCAACTAGATCTTTCACGATAACGATCAGCGATTTGCTTTCTGCGGTGGCCATCGCGCATGCTTTCTTTACCAGCTCCTCTGCTTTCGGCCGCGGCATTGCTCTCGCCAACGCAAACACCGCAGCCTCTGCGAGAATAACATCGTTGGCGCGGGCGATGTTCGTACGCATCGCGTCTGTGTCGACTTGCAGGTTCTTGGCCAGATATGCAGCCTGCTTGAGCACTCCGCCGGTCAAGATCGTCATTTGCGGCAAAGTTAGCCATTCGACTTGCCAGCCGTGCGTCGCCCGCTCATGTTCGTGAATTTGTCCATTGTGCAACGCTGACAACAGCGCGGCGTTAGTTCGCGCCGCAGCGACAATCAGTTCGCTGGTGATCGGATTGGACTTCTGCGGCATCGTGCTGCTGCCGCCGCGCCCCTCATCTCCCGACTCGCCGAGCTCAGCAACCTCGGTCTGCGCCATAAGAATAATGTCTTGCGCCATCTTCGCCAGTGAACCTGTGACCAAGCTCAACCAACCGGCAAACTCGACGAAATTGTCGCGCTGCGCGTGCCATGGCATCGCGGTCACACCCAAATCAAGCTCTCTGGCGAATTCCCCCTTCACAGCCAAACCTTTGTCTCCTAGAGCAGCCAGCGTGCCCGCAGCGCCGCCGAATTGAACGACCAAGAGACGCGCTTGGATTTCCGCCAATCGATCTGCGTGGCGAATCAGTGGCGCCAACCAGCCCGCGACTTTAAAACCAAATGTAATCGGCAGCGCCTGCTGGCTGTGGGTCCGCCCTGCGAGAATCGTAGAGCGATGCTTGTCCGCCAGGGACCTCAAAGCGTGTGCGATTTCAACCATTCGCTTTCGGATCAATTCAACCGCGGACCGCAATTGCAAGACACACGCGGTATCCATGATGTCCTGCGTAGTCGCGCCCCAATGTAGGTACACTGCAGCATCCGGCTTGACTTGTCTGCGCAGTTCCTGCACCAACGCGATGATGGGAAAACCAGAGCGCACGGTTCCCTTCGTCAGTGCCGTGATGTCGACTTTGTCCGCGGTTACCTTGCTGAGCTTTTCCGCCGCGCTCGCAGGTATAACCCCGACCCGCGCCTCGGCGCGCGCCAGAGCGATTTCCACTTCGACCAGCGCCCGCACGAACGCGTCGTCGCTCAGCAAGGCTGATATTTCATCATCGCTAAAAAGCGGAGCGAAGATAGCGGAATCGAGTGGTGTTGCCATTTTATCTATTCGCGGTGAGTCTTCAAAGCAGATCCTTCACTTCGTTCAGGATGACTGACAGACCGATGTCATGCTGAGGACGCCGGAGCAGTCGAAATGACTCCGACTTAATCTCTTCCCAACACTCCATCACTCCACTACTCCAACACCCCAATCCCCTTGTCTCACATGTCGAAAAAAACTGTCTCATTCTCGCCGTGGAGACGAATATCAAAACGGTAAACGGCTTTGCCATTGCCCTCTTCGCGTCGTGCAATCAACGTACGCCGCCGCGCCTGGTGTTTAATCGTTTTCAACACCGGGTCGTTTTCATTCGCGGGCTCATCGGCGAAATACAATCGCGTGTAAGCGTGCACCAGCATGCCGCGCGCAAAAATGACGACGTTGATATGCGGCGCTTGAACTGTGTCATCGTGCCCGGGAACCGGCCCAGGTTTGATAGTTTCAAAACGATAGAAGCATTTTTCGTCGGTACCCGAGCGGCCCCAACCCGTAAATGTCGCGTCCAACGGCTTTTCTTGCTTATCATCGGGATGATTGTAGCGGCCATACGCGTTGGCCTGCCAAATTTCCACCATGACATCGGGAATCGCCAAGCCGTCGCCGTCGAACACCTGCCCCTCGATACGAATCCGCTCACCGTGGGTCGACTCAGTGGTCATGACATTCATCGGTCTGCGCGTCAGACCGATCGCATAGAAAGGACCGACGGTTTGCGATGGCGTCTGCCTTCTCATCGTGACTCCTCGAAGGGTGTCGCCTTTCTTCCGCGCAGCACGATGTCGAAGCGATAGCCCAAAGCGAACTCAGACTCAGTCACATCATGAGCGTAAGTCGACATCAGCCGCTCTCGGCCGCTCTTGGTCGGCACTGAATTCAAAATCGGATCGAGCGAAATCAACGGATCGCCGGGAAAGAAAAATTGCGTGACCAACCGTGCGACAAAACTCGGGCCGAACAATGAAAGATGAATGTGCGCCGGGCGCCATGCGTTGGGATGATTGAGCCACGGATAGGCGCCGGGCTTGATCGTGAGGTAACGGTACTCACCCCTCTCGTTCGTCACGCAGCGCCCCGCGCCTGTAAAGTTCGGGTCGAGCGGCGCGTTGTGTTGATCGACCGCATGATGGTAGCGGCCGGCGGCATTGGCCTGCCAGATTTCGATCAGCGTATTCGGCACAGGCCGTTCGTCTTCATCGAGCACGCGCCCGACGACGATGATGCGCTCGCCCATCGCTTCTTTACCCGTCCTCACGTCGCGCGTGAGATCGTTTTCTCCCGGCTCCAGCTTGATGTCGCTGAAAAGGGGTCCAGTGATTTCCGAGAGAGTTTGTTTAATAGGCACAAGCTTTTTCAAAGGTCCGCGTTTAACCGAGGAGGCGTAAGCTTTGAACGTATAGGGCGGATGAGACTTCCAGTCACGCGGATTGTACTCTTGAATTCGCATAACAACTTCCCTTTCCAGCTGAGTCAAGATTGCGCCCCTGCGCGGATCGGCAAAGGATTCCTCACTCGCTCGTCATGACAAATCAGAGGCTTTCATCCTGGCACAGAAGGATCTCGGCCCACTCTCGTCACTTAACTCTCAGACTCCATTTCCTTGTATGCGCGCTTGGCGATGGCAAACGCCGAGTTCGCCGCCGGGGCGCCGGCGTAGACGGCAACTTGGAGCAACACTTCCTTAACTTCTTCCTTGGTCACGCCGGTATTCACCGTCGCTCGGATATGCGCGCCAAGCTCTTCAAGTCTGCCTAATGACGCCAGCATGGCGATGGTCAACATGCTGCGAGTTCGCTTTTCGAGCCCAGGCCGCGCCCATACCGCGGCCCAGGCATGCTCCGTCACGTAGCGCTGCCAATCCGCATCGAAGTCGGTCTTGCTGGCTTCGGCGCGCGCGACGTACTCGGCGCCGAGAACGGCTTTGCGCATCGCCATGCCTCTGTCGAATAGGTCGTCAGACAATTTGCACCTCCTGGAAGAACCGCATCATGGTTTCGGTCATTTGTTCCGGCTGTTCGATGCACGGTAAATGGGCGGCGTTTTCAATTAAAGAAAACTGCGCGCCGGGAAACAAGCCGGCCAGCTCTGTTCCAAGCTCCGGCGGAGTCGCGATATCATCCGCGCCGCATAACACCAGCGTAGATATCCGTAGCTGAGAGATCAAACGGCATGGTTGAAACTAGCCGAGCCCGTCATTGAAAGTCAACTTTAGGAAACTCTCATACCAACCCCAAGTTGACTTCCCACAGCTAACAACCCTAGAATCGCTCCGGTATTTCGGAACGATTAAGCGCTTAACATTTGAATTCGAAGGAGGAAACCATGTCTGAACCGCTCGTCCTCGAAGTCTTTTCCGACTTCGTTTGACCCTGGTGCTATCTCGTCACCGGGCGTGTCGAGAAACTGAAAAAGAATTACGGTCTAGCGGTCAAGTTCACCCAATTTCCGCTCCATCCGGAAACGCCCGAAGAAGGCAGCGTGCGCGGGCCGGAAATCATCGCGCGCAATCAGCGCATGAAAGCGAACATGGAGCGTGAAGGCTTGCCGTTCAACGCCGCGCGCAACATGTCCTACAACAGCCGCTTGGCCCAAGAACTTTGCAAATGGGGCGAAAGCAAAGGCAAAGGCGATGAAATCCTCGACACGCTGTTTCGCGCCTATTTCGTCGACGTCAAGAACATCGGCAAAGTCGAGCCGCTCGTGGAAATCGTTCAGGGCCTGGGCTTGTCGGCGGACGAAGCAACCGATGTGTTGCTGAGCCGTAAGTACAAGGATGCGGTCGACGAGGACTGGCGGCGCTGCGCCGCCTATGGCGTCAACGCCGTGCCGACGTTCCTCGCCGGACGCTATCTGATGGTCGGCGCACAGCCCTACGAGGAATTGGAACGACTGATTCAGCATGTTTCGCAGGCCAGTGACGCGCCGCCGCAGTAATGTGAAACCCCAACGCTACACCGGGCTCAACCGACAACTCGCACTCGGCTGTTGACTCAAGACGACAAAAGTTGGCTAATCAGGTAGGTCGACCGTCGGGTTGATGTCACCATTCTCTTTGCGCTAGCCAGAAGGAGGACCTGATGACTAGGACAGTGCGTTTTGCGACTCTTGCGCTATTGGCCTTCGCTTGGGTGCTTTCATCTTATTCCGCTGACGCCGCCAATCTGACCCGGGTGCGCATGGGCTTGGCGGCTCGGAGCACGACCTCCATGCCTTTCTTTGTTGCCAAGGAGCGCGGCTTTTTTCGCGAGGAAGGCTTGGATGTCGAGCTGATCGTGATGCAGGCGATTCAAACCATTCAGGCGACATTGGCCAACAGCACACAATTTGCGTCTGCCACTGGAACGGCGGTGAGCTCCGCTGTTCAGGGCGCCGATGTGAGAGTGATCTTTGCCGTCACGGACCGGCCGTCGTTTGACCTGATCGCCCAGCCCAACATCACCAGCATTCAACAGTTACGCGGGAAAAAAATCGGCACCAGCGGCGTCGGCTCCCTAGCGGAAATTCTAGCGCGCCGGATTTTGACAGCTAACAATGTTCGCCCGGAAGAGGTTTCCATCCTGGCGACGGGCCCAAGCCACTTAACCTATTTGTCATTGAAAGCCAAGGTGATCGATGCTGCGCCGCTGCAAATGCCTTTGACCTTCACCGCGCAGGATGAAGGTTTCCGCAAGCTCGCGTCCGCGCGCGAGGTGTATCAATCGATCCAGGGAGGTCTAGCGACGAGTACAGCGGTTCTCACGGAGCAACCTGAACTGGTGACCAAGGTTGTGCGCGCGATGCTGCGCGCAACGCGGCTGATCAAATCGGACAAGAAATACGCCATCGATTTTCTCAAGGGACCTTGGCTCGATCTCGGAAAAGAGCCGGCGAAAATCGCCGCGCGCGTGTATGACGTGGCAGGCCCTGACTTCTTGAAAAACGGCTGGGTCAGTGAAGAGGTTCAGCGGCAAATGATCGCCGACGCGTCGCTGCGAGTTAAGCCCAAGCAACCGGTACTGCCGGAGCAGGTGTTCGACTTCAGCATCGTACGCAAGGTCAGTGCGACGATGAAGTAATGGCCGGCTGCGTCACGAATTCGATTGCCTGCAATAGAACCAGACGATCTTCAGGCTCCGAAGCGTCAGCGATTTAACAACGCGACCGCGACGAGTCCGACCAGGAGACCTAGCGTTTTTGTCCTGGAGAGCTTTTCTCTGAATAGTAGGACCGCCAGTATCGCGCTCACCGCGACCACTCCGACACTGTAGATGGGAAAGAGTTGCGAGCTTTCCCAGCCGTGCAATGCGAGGACCCGCAGCAGCGCATACACGGCGACATAATTGACCGCGCCGAGCCCTATTCCGGCCACAATATGCTTCAGGTGAAACTCGGCTGATGAAAAGACGCCTCTGGCGACGCCGATCGCGATGCTCGACAGGAAGGCAAAAATGAATCCCGACATGACATAACCGTGATAAGAGCCCGGGTCGAGATAGTAGGTCTGCAGATATTTCAGAATCGAGAAATAACAACCAAAAGTGAAAAAAACCATCAGCGGCGTGAGCTGGAACAGCCGCGCGGTCGACGCCGTGGAGGTTTTCTCCGGCGCCGTACAGAGGTAAAGCGCCAGCAGCGACGCGATTAAACCGGCAATCTTCCCCACGGTCAAAGAATCGCCGTACAGCGCGAACGCCAGCAGCGACGGAATCGCGACGGACAGCCGGCTAGCCAGTGCGGCGATCGCAACGCCGGCCCGCTGGGCGGTGTAAGCGAGCAAGTAAAAATTGACCGCGAGCAAAACGCCTTGAACAAGGGCAAAACCGATCCAGGGCTGCGCCATGAGGCTCGGCAAGTTGAGCGCGCCGCCGGCCAAAAAATTTCCCACCAAGACGCAAGTGACGTAGTTCGCGGGGATCGTCCAGAACAGATTGATGCGCAAAGTGTCGAAGGCGCGAAAAATGACCGGAATGATCCCTGATCCGAAGATGGCGAGCACCAGGTAGATCATTCGAGTCTAGTTCGGGCGTTAAAACGACAACTGATTCACGCGCTCCATCAGATCGCGATTGGCCTGACGGGCCTCGGCGATCAGATGATCCTCGTCATGACGCTTCAGCTGTCCATCCCGCAGCAGAATTTCACCGTTGACCATCACCGTCCGCACGTCGCTGGCCTTGGCGCAGTGCACGATCTGGCTGAAGACATCGTTTACCGGTTGATTGTGAACGGTATCGAGGTCGAGGAGGATCAGGTCCGCCCGTTTACCGACTTCGATCGTTCCGCAAAGCGGTTCGAGCCCGAGCGCCTTCGCGCCACACGCGGTCGCCATGCGCAATACGGAATAAGGATCGATGACGCCCGCGTCCTGATGATGCACTTTCTGCAGCAATGAGGCCGCTTTCATAGTGTCGAAAAGATCCTGTGAATGATTGCTCGCCGCCCCGTCGGTGCCGAGCGCGACGTTCACTCCCTGGCGCAGCATCTCGACCACCGGCGCGACGCCGTCGCCGAGCATCATATTGCTCACCGGGTTATGCGACACGGAAGTGCCGGTTTGCTTCAACAGGGCGATTTCATCTTTTGAAATATGCACCGAATGGGCAAAGATCGAGTTGGACGCCGGGATGCCGAACTCGTGCAGGAACTCCACGACGCCGTTCTTCCCATGTTCGCGCCGCACGCACTCCACCACCGACTTCGACTCGGCGACGTGAGCGCTAATACCCAGCGCCTTGTCATCGGCGAAGCGGCGGATCTCTTTCAGTAAGCCGGGGGTCGTGTTGATCGGCGGCGTATTCGGCCCGGTCATAAATTGAAGCTGCTCGTTGCGCACATGATGCGCCAAGATCTCTTCGATGCGGCGAAACGCCTGTTCGGCTTTCTCTTTCGTGCACTCGGGAACGATTTCGCCCGTGTCCATGATCGTGCGCGCAAAGACCGTCCGCAGACCGGACTCCTGCATGGCGCGAATCGTCTCGAACGCGCACTCGGGGCTGGGATTGAGAAAATTGTGCTCGCAGACGGTGGTCACACCACTCCGAATCGCTTCGCTGCAGCCGAGCAGACTGCCGGCGTAGAAATGCTCCGGCCGCAGCACATGAGCGCAGCCGTAGACGCGCTTGAGCCACGGCATCAATTCCAAATCTTCCCACACGGCACGCAGCAATACCTGGTAGAGATGTGTGTGCGCGTTGATGAGACCGGGCATAAGCGCGCATCCGGCGCCGTCGATAAACGGCTCGCCGTCCGCGCCCCGCTTTGGCGCGCCGGCGCCGATTTCACGGATTATGCCGTCCTGAACGCGAACGTAACCAACAAACGACTGGCGCGCTTCAGTCATCGGCAGGACCAGTGCCTCAGTGACTAAAAAGTTGCTCATGGGCAATTCTTTTCACATTCGCGGTCAAATTGCACTCACGAAGACTTCGGGATACTGCTTGACCACCCTCCCCGATCAGGAATATGCTCAAAAAAACTCAGGAAGCGAGGTGACCTATGCCAGACGCCAAAGAATTCAGATATCAGACGCCGCAGTTCGAGGGAGTTAAGAAAACTCTACAGGTTTGCAACAGCGACCTGATGAAGGTTCAGGTGCAGATTGTTAAAGACGGCGGCGAGAACAATCTTCACACGCACACCGGCGAAGATGCTTTCTGGTACGTTATCAGCGGCGCGGTCAAGTTCTACGGCGAAGGCGACAAGCTGGTGGGCGAATACAAAAAAGGCGAAGGAATCTTGATCCCGCGCGGTTACAAGTATTGGTTTGAAAGCGCCGCGAATGAACCGCTCGAAATACTCCGCGTAACCGCCAAAGACCAAAACGCCGAGAATAAACGCGTCGACCTCTCACCGAAAAAGCAGTGGATGGTCGAGCAGAATACTTTCGGCACCCGCCAGTAATCCGGCGCGACAATACACCTCGTAGGGAATGGCAAAGGCCCTTCCCTGTGGGTTCTATTCGCGGCTAACTTCGCGGTGGAGCCGGTTCGGACCGGATACTCCATGACTCCAACACTCCACGACTCCGCTCTCTAGAGCGCATAGAACGCGCGCGGGTTGTCGACCATAATTTTTTGCCGCAGTTGGGGCGACAAATCCTCACGCGTGTTGAGCAAGTTGGCAAACCGATCTTCGCGCGACGGATCGCTATGCGGGTAGTCCGAGCCGATCAGCAGATGATCGTCGCCGGTGTACTTGGCCAGATATGGAATATCCTCGTCCGCTTCACAAGCGACGAAAAGGCGGTACTCGCGAAACAGTTCGGCGCTCGATGCAAAACGAAATTTGTCTTTCTGTAACCGGCGCACGATGTGCACCAGAAACGGCACCCAACCGGCCGCTGCTTCGATAAAGCCGAACCGTAGCCCGGGAAACTGCTCGGGAATCTTATTCGCGACGATGTCGCGAAACGCAAGCAGCGGCATGACCCGCGTGTGACCGAAAGTATGGTTCCGCGACAGCTCGAACATCTCCAAAATTTTCCTCACGCCGCAACCGGTGTGAACACAGACCGACAGATTGTGCCTTTGCGCTTTTTCATAAACCGGGAACAGATACGGGTTGTCCAGCGTGTGATCGCCTTCGATGCCGCGGAAAAAGATTCCCACCGCGCCGTTCTGTTCGGCAAACCGGATTTCGTCGATGGCGTTCTTCATCGATTTGAACGGCAGCACAGCGGCCCACTTGATCCGCTCCGGCGCTTGCGCAGAGGCGTGCGCAAGAAAGCGGTTGTAGGCTCGGCACAACGCGATTTCCAGCTCGACGTCCTTGGTGTTGTAGACGAGAAAGAGCGTCGGATAGACAATCTGGGCCGCCGTTTTAAGCTTGTCCATGTCGGCGAGGCGCCCCGGGATGTCGGTCATTTCCCGGGTTGCCGGCGTCGAGTCTTTCCGCCCGTCCTGAACTTTTTGCGCGGACGGAGTGACCAAAGCGAAACTCCCTTTGCCAGCCGGCTTTGGATAGATCTCACCATCGATCAGCCAGAACGCGTTTCGGTTACCGTACCAGGTATCCTCTGGTACCGATAACATGATCGGTCGACGCGGCTGCATCGCTTTATCCATCATCGCCCACATCGCTTCGCCTTCGGAAACATGCGTATCGGCGTCGATTACACCATGCATGGTTTGTCTCCCTTAGTTTACACCAAGCGTAAATCGGCTTCGGGGGTTGATTCACAATTCACGGGCGAACTGTGTGGATCTTGCTTATTATGGAAAAGCGGCAACCGTCAAGAGAGTTGCTCCAGCAGCAAGAAACTCCGCGAAGATCGGGCAAACGGGCGCGTACCCCAATTCCCAAGCCGACACAGACACAGTTGCCTTATAGGAAGCTGTCGCTGCGCTTTATGAAAAGGAATGGGCTTCAGGTCAATATTTAGGACTTGTTTCCCTCTCTTTAGAATTTACTCTACCGACGGACCCTGAGGTCCACCGCCATCCTGACGCGAATTTTATGGCACGAGGCATGCTTTTCAGTCGCGATGGAGGATTTTTTTTCATGGCGCTCGACCGCATGGTCTTGTCACAGGAAACGGAGCGCAACGATGATCTCATCGGATGGGATGATTCTGATCTTGGGAGATCCGTCATCGATCGCTTTGAGCGGATCGTCCGACAGTATCCTCATCGGCCCGCCGTCAAGACTTATGAACAACAACTGACTTACGAAGAGCTGAACCAAGCCGCAAATCGCCTAGCCCGCGCGATTGTGACCGCGCAAGGAACCAGCAACGAACCGTGGCCGTGCTGATGGATCAAGGCGCGGGCATGATTATCGCTCTTATGGGAGTCCTGAAGGCGGGAAAAATCTATGTCCCGCTGGATCCTTCAAATTCCGCTGAAAGCCTCCACTCCATTCTGGTGGATTGTCAGACCAAGTGCATAGTCACCAATAATGCGCATCGGCCGCAGCGAGCTAGAGGCGCTCAAATTATCCACATTGAAGAATTGGATGCCAAGCTTTGCACGGACAATCTCGGCTTGGCGCTCACGCCAGACACTCTCTCGTCTATTATTTACACTTCAGGTTCAACGGGCGTGCCAAAAGGTGTGCTCGAAGATCACAAGTATATTCTCCGTATCATTCGTGCTTATAGTGAAGATGTCGAGATCTCCCCCAATGATAAGCTAATTCTTCTTTTTTCATTGGCTTCCAACGGCTCGCTCGGAAATCTTTTTGGCGCTTTGCTCAACGGGGCGACCATCCACTGCCGTGATCTCAAAAAAGGAGAGGTGGCTCGGCTTGCGACGTGGCTGCGCCAGGAAAGGATCACGATCTACTATTCCAGCGCTAGCGTTTTCCGAAAATTTGTTGAGACCCTTCAAGACGGCGAAGTGTTTCCAGACGTTCGCATTGTCCAACTGAGTGCGGAGCCCATTTTGCCAGGCGACGTTGAGTTATGCAGACGGCACTTTGCATCCAAATGCATTTTCATTAATCGCTTTGGAACGACGGAGGTTGGTCCTTTTCTGCAATACCGACTGGAGCTCACGACCCCTTTCATGGGAGACGTTTTGCCCGTGGGCTTTCCAATAAACGGAATGCGGGTTTACCTTGTTGATGACGAGGGGCGAGATGTGGGTCCTAACACGATAGGTCAGCTCGTCGTCCAAAGCCGCTACCTGTCTCTCGGCTATTGGGACAGGCCAGAGCTAACCGCAACTAAGTTCCTCCCTGACCGGGAAGGTGGCGATCAAAGGCTATATCTCACAGGAGACCTTGGCCGCATGACAGCTGATGGATGTTTTTTCCATGTTGGCCGCACGGATTTTCAAGTTAAGATTAGAGGGTATCGGGTAAACACCGGCGAAGTTGAAATGATTATGCTCGCTCATGCTGGCATCAAGCAGGTGGCTGTTTTGAGCCGGACGGGAAAAAATAATGAAACGTGCCTTGTAGCCTATTACGTGCCGGCGCAAAACGCGACATCCACGGGAGCAAAACTACGGGCGTATCTCAGAGAACGACTACCGGAGTATATGGTTCCTTCGGCATTCGTAAAGCTCGATGCTTTGCCAACGGCGCCAAGCGGTAAAGTTGATCGGTGCGCACTTGCGTCTCTAGAAAATATTGAGATGGAATCCGCAGTCCTTTTCGTCGCCTCTCGTACGCCGATTGAAGCAACGCTGGCGAAGGTCTGGATGCAGATTCTTGGAACAGAACGAGTGGGAATTCACGATAATTTTCTGGAGCTCGGTGGCCATTCGCTAAACGCCTTTCAAATCATCGCTCGGGTGCGCGAAATCTTCGGCGTAGAGCTATCCATCCAGTCCTTCATTGACGTTAACAGTGCAACTGTAGCAGCTATGGCAGAGTTGATCGAACAAGCATATCAGTGCTAAGGCCGGACGAACACGCCGTTCATCTGAAATTCGGTTTTCGACCAATTTCGCGGCAAACGGTTGTTTCGAAAAAGACGCCGTTCCGACCGCCTATCACTCGGTGGTAGCTGCTCGAAAATCATGTCAATAGAGATAGCGAAACGCGTCGTGGTTCTCGGCCTTGCGGTTCAACCCGATCGGGGCGGCCGCGTGATCGTCTGCGGCCCCCAAGCAATCAGGCCGTGATGTACACAGCCACCGCTGTCGTGCGACTCTTCGGCTACACCTGCGTGATTCCGGTCGATGGTTTCGTCGCCCGTGGCGACTACGACCACGACTTCACGCTGCACCAGTTCACGATCCTCCCCGGCGGCGCCACAGAAAGGTTTCGGATCACCGACTTCGACAAGATCAAAATGGCGTGACTCAAGCTAATGAGCGCGCATTACTGGACTCACTTGTTGAGTTGAAGCCCGCGCTCAGATGAACGTTGACGGCGTGTTTTGTTGAGAGTTAAAAGTAAAACTCTTTGGGGGAAGGGGTGCCCCCTGGTCGGGGACACCCCGCGGTAATAGCCGCAAACATGAACTGAGGAGGAGAGTCCAGGTTTGCGCTCGAGAACACTAATCGCCGGCGTCAAGCCGACAAGACAAAGACCTATCGCATCCGATTCATGGCGTACTGAAGTTTTTTCAGTTCGCCCTGCAAGTACATGTCCTTTAGCTCATGACGATCCATATGGGCTTCGAGTAACTCCGCCGGGAACATCTTCGCGCCGCAGCGGTGACACACCGCCGCGTGAAAGGTATCCTTCTCATACTGGATGTCGGAGAACTCATGGCTGATCGCTGATTCCATCTTGTCCCTCTCTGTCGAGTTTTTACAGCAACGGACGCTGTTTCAGCAATTGACATGCCAATAGAA
This sequence comes from Binatia bacterium, assembly GCA_050735675.1. Taxonomy (GTDB): domain Bacteria; phylum Desulfobacterota; class Binatia; order UBA9968; family UBA9968; genus DP-20. Next base: position 18,500 of record JBOHVN010000182.1, read on the forward strand.
ACGGCCTCGTGAAAAATTACCAAGCTATTGAAATTTCGCCGTATTCATACGACAAGGAAAGCCAACCGACTGATCGCCCGGACAATTTACGCTGGTTGGTGTTGTCCAGGTTTTACATTTTTGTGCCCTAATCGATCAGGACCAGAC
>JBOHVN010000183.1:0-51897 GCA_050735675.1 Binatia bacterium
GTCAAAAGTAAATCCGTTTACTGCTTCTTCTACGAGCTCCTCGGTACCGCCAGTGCGTGTAAGAACGAGCGGAAGACCGGCAGCCATCGCTTCGAGAGCCGCGAGACTCATTCCCTCGTTAAACGAAGGCAGCACAAACACATGAGCTTGGTTATAGTAAGCGTTGATTTGTTCTCGAGGCACATAACCCGCAAAGCGAACTCGGTCACGGATACCCATCCTGCGAGCCTGGTCTTCGTATTGTGCCTGCGCATCTCCGGTGCCTACCAAGCTGAGAATCACATCGAACCCCTCATCGCTGAGGCGCTTGACAGCTTCGATCAATTGATCTTGTCCTTTGCGCTCAATCAATCGCGCCACGCAGATCACATGTAGCGGGCCGCCGTCCGGAATGACAGATCCGGGCCGAAAAACCATTAAATCTACACCATTGGGAATGAACCTGAGATTAACAGCATTCTCTATAGAACGAATCATCTCCATCTCGCCGGCACATTTGGCAACCACATACGTCGCTTTGCGCCATACTCGCCGAATAACGGGCGACAGAACGGGATAAAGGCGATTATAGCGTTGCTCAAAACCGGGAATATCAGGTCCACTCACCCAGACGGCGTAAGGCAGCGCGGTGCAACGCTGCAGTGCTAGTGCTACTGCGCCGGCTGGCACTGTGCTCCAGGCGAAACAGAAGTCGTAGGGCCGCACACGATGATACTGGAGAGACGTTCGCAGTGCCTGGGCAGCGTAAAACAACAACTCTCGAACCGTGGAGTGGTGAATGTTCCGATTCCATACGGGGACCTTGATAATTCTAATGCGCTTGGAAAATTGTTCGACTTGCTGCCTTCCTCCGAGCGCAGAAGTAATGAGATCGATCTCCAAATCCGAATTCCGGGCGTAGCACTCTAGCAACGCCTGATTCGCCGTGCCCATGCCACCACCGAGGGGCGGAAATTCATTATCCAGCATCAACATGCGCACGAAAACTATCCTCGGGTAACTTTGCGCATGATGTATAATGGCCTTCTTTTGACCTCTTCAAAAATACGGCCGACGTATTCGCCTATGACACCTATGGTAATCAGTTGGACTCCCGCCAAGAAAAATACGGCTACCACAAGCGTCGCGAAACCCGGGGGGCCAAGACCTGTTAAAAGCCGTGTGATCGCATAAAATAATGCCGCAAGAATTGACAGTAATGAAATACTGAAACCGAGCACGGTAATAATGCGGAGCGGCACGTAGCTAAAGGAAAATAATCCGTCCAACGCGAGCAGCGTCAAACGCCCGAACGTGTATTTCGAGGCGCCGGCATGGCGGGCGTGCCGCTCAAAAGGCAAACCCACCTGACTGAATCCGACCCAACTGCGAATGCCGCGCACAAACCGATTGCGTTCGGGCATGGATTTCAGTAGATCAACTACGCGCCGATCCATGACACAAAAGTCTCCGGCATCGAGCGGTATCTCGACATTGGCCACGCGTCGAAGCAGCCGGTAAAACGCCGCGTAACTGGCCCGCAAAAACCACGTTTCTTGGCGGCGCGCGCGTATAGCATAGACGACCTCGTGACCTTCCCGCCACTTCGCGACAAATGCAGGAAGCACTTCCGGGGGATCTTGGAGATCCGCATCCATGACGGCGACAGCTTTTCCGCGGGCGAAATCGAGTCCCGCGGTGATGGCGACTTGATGGCCGAAGTTACGCGCAAGCTCGATCACGACCACTCGCTGATCCGATGCTCCGATCTCGTTTAGTTTGGCAATGCTTTGGTCGCGACTGCCGTCGTCGACGAAAACTATTTCGAAGTTTATGTTTGCTCCCTCCAGTGTGCGAAGGAGCCGGTCGTACAAAACGGGAATATTCTCCTCTTCATTGTAGACCGGAATCACGACGGATAACTCAGGCTCTGCGGCGTTTTGCGATGACGCAGCGAGGTGAGAACCGGCATACGCACCGTCTTGATGTTCGAGAGCCGCGGCAGCACCACTGCCTAGTTGGCGAGCGAGAGCCCGGCAAAACCGCAGGGCGGCTTCGGCATTATCGGTTGGAATTTGATGAATCCGACCGAGATCCAAAAGGATCTGCTCGCCGCGGAGTGGCGCTGCTTTGCTCACTCAACTCATCCTCATGGGCTAAAATTCTATACAAATCGGGATTTTAAATGATTGACCCGGTTATCGCTAGCACTATTTTGGAGAGTCACCGAAGTCCTCACGGTAATCGCAATGCTACCAGCGCGCCGAAACACTGTTGGAGTAGGGCAACTGTGACGTCAGAACAATCCGATTGAACTCCAGGACGGCGGCACGACCGGCCTGCGGGTTGCCGTGTCTGCATCTGGCTCAAAAGGACGTCACAACCCCAGCACATCCTGCATGCCGTAGAGCCCCGGTTTGCGCTTGCCAAGCCACTGCGCGGCGCGCAGCGCGCCGCGGGCGAAGGTGTCGCGGCTGTGGGCGCGGTGGATGAATTCGAGGCGCTCGCCGATGCCGCCGAAGATCACGGTGTGCTCGCCGACGATGTCACCGGCGCGGACCGAGAGCAGCGCGATCTCTTTCTTGCTGCGCGCGCCGGCGATGCCCTTCCGGCCATGGATGCCGGCCTTGTCCAGATCGCGGTTAAGCGCATCCGCAACGGATCGACCAAGCGCCAACGCCGTGCCGCTCGGCGCGTCTTTCTTGAACCGGTGGTGCGCTTCGACGATCTCGACGTCGTAATCGTCACCGAGCATCTGCGCCGCTTTGCCTAAAAGAGAGACGAGAACGTTTACCCCGAGACTGGTATTTGCCGACAGCAAGACGGGCGTGCGCCGCGCTAACCGTTTGATCTCGGCCAGCTGTTTGCCGTCGAAGCCCGTGGTGGCGACGACAACCGGCATGCGATTTTTTGCCGCGCTCCGGATGAAGCCTAGGGATGCTTCGGGGTTGGTGAAGTCGATGATGACTGATTTTGATTTTAGAGCCGCGTCGAGATTGTCGGTGACTGCAATTCCGAGGTGACCCGCCGCGGCTATTTCACCGGCGTCTCTGCCCACTCTCGCGCTGCCCGGCTTGTCAATCGCTGCAACCAACCGGCAATCGACCGATTGTTGAATCGCCCGCACGACGGCGCCGCCCATGCGCCCGCCGGCGCCGCAGACGATGATGCCTAACGACACGTCATTTGTACCTTTGATCCCGGGCGCGTTGAAAAGCCGCCGTCCATCCCCTTTTTATGTTCATTGCACTTCTAGAGCCGAAAATTTTCGCGCCTTGCGCAAATTTTTCTGCCGCCCGCAAACCTCCAATAGGGATTTACTCGCGCCAGGTACGCTAAGATCGCTAAGGCCTCCCACGCACGCCCCAGGAAGAAATTTGGTCTCTTAACTTGGCGTTCTTTGCGGCCTTTGCGCGAGATAATCCTGCGTTTGCTTGCGGCTCTGCCGCGTTAGGTTCTCTGCGGTTAATAACTCTATTTCCTTCGTGTCCGCTTAGATCAGACCGAAAGCGCGCACGGCCTCTTTGAGCTTGCCGAGATTGCCTTCCGCCATCGGCGTGAGCGGCAGGCGCAGATCGCCGCTGCATTTGCCCATCAGCGAGAGCGCGGTCTTGACCGGAATCGGGTTGGTTTCGATGAACACGCTGCGAATGAGTGGCATCAGCTTGAACTGCAACTCCCGGCCTGTTTCCCAATGGCCATTGAGACAGGCTTCGGTGAGTTGCGCGCACTCTTTCGGCGCGACGTTGGCCACCGTGGAGATAACCCCTTTACCGCCCAGGGCCATCAACGAAAAGATCAGCGAATCCTCGCCGGAATAGACCGCCAGGCGGTCGCCGCACAGGCGAATCACGTCGATGGCTTGATCGACCGAGCCGGTGGCCTCCTTGACGCCGGCGATGTTCTTGATTTCCGCCATGCGCGCGAGAGTTTCCGGTTCGATCTTCGAACCGGTGCGGCCCGGGATATTGTAGACGATGATCGGAATCCCGACCGCGGAGGCGACTTTCCTGTAGTGTTGATAAATCCCTTCCTGGGTCGGCCGGTTGTAGTACGGCGAAATCATCAGCGCGCCGTCGGCGCCGGACTTTTCGGCCTCGCGCGTCAGACGCACCGCCTCGTCGGTGGAATTGGAACCGGTGCCGGCGATCACGGGGATGCGTTGGTTGACGGCTTTGATCACCGCGCGGATGACTTCATCGTGCTCCTGGTGGCTCAACGTCGCCGACTCGCCCGTGGTGCCGCAAGGCACGATGCCGTGGGTGCCGTTCTGCAAATGAAAATCGATCAACCCATCGAGACTCTGCCAATCGACCTTGCCGTCTTTAAACGGCGTCACCAGCGCGACCATCGAACCGCTAAACATGGAAGACTCTCCTGGCAGGCTGCTGAAAAAGACTCATATGCTTCGTTGCGCTCAAACGCCTCGCTCCAACGTACTCACCATGTACGCCTCCAGCCTGTCCTGAGCGGAGCCGAAGGATCGATTTTTCGCGCGCCTCGCCTCTGAGATCTTTTTGAGCAGCCTGCAATTCCGGGTTTCTCAACAGCCTGGTATCCTGTTAAACAATCGTGGGAGGGCTAGCTGTGTTATACGCGAGTTCAGGGTTTCGAGTTTAACTCGAAACACAAAACTTGAGACTCAGAACTAAATGCCCCGCGATCCTAGCCAGCGATTTTGACCGCGCCATGAAACACTTCCACCGCGCCGCCGGTCATATAGACGCGGTTGTTGTCGCGCCATTCGATCAACAGATCGCCGCCTTTCAGATGAATGGTAACCGTGCGCTCGGTCCGTCCGGTGATCACGCCGGCGACTCCCGCCGCGCTGGCGCCGGTGCCGCACGCCCAGGTCTCCCCGGCGCCGCGTTCCCACACGCGCATTTTCACTTCTTCGGGGCCGATGATCTTGATGAATTCGGTATTCACTCGCTTGGGGAAGAACGGGTGGTGCTCGAAACGCGGCCCGATTTTTTCAAGGTCGAGCGCGTCGATGTCGTCGAGATAAACCACGCAGTGCGGGTTACCCATCGATACGCAAGTGACTTTATATGTCTTGCCGTCCACCGCCAGCGGCCGGTTTTTGATCTCGCCGTCGGCGTCCACCGGAATCTTTCGCCCTTCGAGAATCGGCTCGCCCATGTCGACTTCGACCAGTTCGCCGACGATGCGCGGGCGGATGATGCCGGCCAGCGTTTCCACTTCGAAATCGGGTTTTTTGGTGATGCCGTGATCGTAGACGTACTTAGCGAAGCAGCGGATGCCGTTGCCGCACATCTCCACCTGGCTGCCGTCGGCGTTGTAAATCTCCATCTTGAAATCGGCGACTTTCGAAGGATGAATCGTCAACAGCTGATCGGCGCCGATGCCGAAGCGGCGGTCGCAGAGCTGCCTGGCGATGCGGTCTAGATTTGCCAGGTTCCTTTTCAGGCAGTCGACAAAGACAAAATCATTACCCGCGCCGTGCATCTTGGTGAATTCCAGCTCCATAACGTTAAAGGCTATTTCAGAATACGCTTATCCCGCCAAGGCGCAAAGACGCAAAGTTTTAGAAATTTTTGGCTTCTTAACTTGGCGCCTTTGCGCCCCTTCGACATCGCTCAGGACATGCTTTGCGGGAGATCTTCCGATTCTTCGTTTGTGACTCGTCCGTTTGCCGATCACTGCATTCGGCGCATGTTGATGAATTCCAGTCTCCTAACGTTGAACTTTTGAACCAATCTTACCGCAACGCAGTCGGAATCGTTTCCCCGTTGATCAAGTCGTCGAAGGTCTCGCGTTTGCGCACGACGTAATACTTGTCGCCGTCGACCAGCACCTCGGGCGGTTTCGGATGCGAATTGTAGTTCGACGCCATGGTAAAACCATAGGCGCCGGCGCTCATGATCGCAAGCAAATCGTTGCGCCGGGGCCGCGCGATCTCGCGATCCTTGGCGAAGAAATCCCCGCTTTCGCAGATCGGCCCGACCACGTCGGCGACAATCGGCTCGGCCTTGCTTTCAACCACCGCGCGAATCGCCTGATAGGAGCCGTAAAGGGCGGGCCGGATCAGGTCATTCATGCCGGCATCGACGATGACGAATATCTTCGTGTCGGTCTCTTTGATGTATTGGACTTCGGTTAAGAGAACCCCGGCGTTGCCGACGATCACGCGGCCCGGCTCGAGGATCAGCGTCACATCCAAACCTTCGAGTCCTTCGATGATCGCCTTGGCATATTCATCGGGCAGCGGCGGCGTCTCGTCGTGATAGTTGATCCCCAGGCCACCGCCGAGATCGAGATAACGGATCTGCGCGCCCTCTTTTTTCATCTCGCCGGCGAGCACTCGATCGAGATACTCGCGCACTTTAGCCAAGGCGTCGACGAACGGCGTCAGCGAGGTAAGCTGGGAGCCGATGTGGCAATCGACACCGACGACATCGATGTTGGACAGCGCCACCGCCTTCTTGTAGGTCTCCAAGGATTTCTTGATATCGACGCCGAACTTGGCCTTCTTCATTCCCGTCGAAATATAAGGATGGGTTTGCGGATCGACATCGGGATTGACGCGCAAACTGATCGGCGCCTTTTTGCCTACGCCGGCGGCAATGTCGTTCAGCGCGGTCAATTCCTCGTCCGATTCGACGTTGAACATCAATATGCCGGTGTTGAGCGCGTATTCGATTTCATCCTTCTTCTTGCCGACCCCGGAAAAAACGATTTTTTGCGGATCGCCGCCCGCTTTGAGCGCGCGAAACAGCTCTCCGCCGGAAACGATATCGAAGCCGCTGCCCTGTTTGGCGAAAGCCCGCAGCAGCGCTAGATTGGAGTTTGCTTTTACCGAAAAACAGACGATATGCGGAACTTCGGCAAAAGCCTGATCAAAGACTTGAAAGTGGCGTTTTAACGTCGCCAAGCTATAAACGTACGCCGGCGTACCGACTTCCCGAGCGATGCGCTTGAGCGCCACGCCCTCGGCGAACATCTCCCCGTTGCGGTATTCGAAGTGGTTCATGGGTCACCCCTCGCGATTTCTACCTCGTTGGACGGCGCGCTTAAAGAGCCGTCCAAGAGCTGCGACGAGATTCGGTAGCGGTAAATGGCCTTGGGCCGCACTTCTTGATCATCATAGCGATACTGTCTCTGCTGCGCGAATTTGTCCCGATCTTCCACGTTGACAATCGCGAGCTGGCGATACGGCGCCGGGCAATCCGGGCAATTTTGCGGCACTTCCTTGCGAAAGATCACGAAGCTCGCCAGATCCTTGAGGGTCGTGCCGTCAACGTACTCGGCGGGCCGGCGCCAGGTGAGAATATTTCCATTCGGCCCGGACCGCACCGTCAGATTCGTGATGGTTTTCGGCGTCGCGAGCTCCGGCGCGCGCGGGTCGCCTTTCTTGCCGCACGCCGCTCCGAGCGCCGCCAGCATCAGCGCAAAGACGACCCATCGTTGCATCTAAGCCCTCAGTTCCTTTAGCCGGCGCACGACATTGCGGCGCGCCGTTCCGCCGAGCGCGCGGCGGCGCCCGACCACGGCTTCCGCTGAAATATAGCGATAGACATTTTTCTCGAACTTGGCGGAGAATCGCTTGAGCTCCGCTAAAGATAACTCTTCGATAGATTTTTTTTTAACCAGACAAGCTTGCACCACCTTGCCGGCGATCTCATGAGCATCGCGAAACGCCACGCCGCGCCCAACCAAGTAGTCCGCCAGATCCGTCGCGTTCATGAAGCCGTCTTTGACCGCGCTGGACATGCGCTCGCGCCGGACTTTCATCCCGGCGATCACTTCGCCCATGATTTTGACGCTTGCCTTGACCGTGTCGACGGTATCGAACAGCGGAATCTTATCCTCCTGGAGATCGCGGTTGTAGGCCAGCGGCAGGCCCTTCATGATCGTCAGCAATGCCTGCAAGTGACCGAACACCCGGCCGGTCTTGCCGCGAATCAGCTCCGGGACATCGGGATTTTTCTTCTGCGGCATCATCGAGCTGCCCGTACAGTAACCATCGGGCAATTCGACGAAGCCAAACTCCAGGCTCGACCACAGCACCAGCTCGTCGGCGAGCCGGCTTAGATGGACAAAGAGAATAGAGGCGGCGGCGAGAAATTCCAAGACAAAATCGCGGTCGCTCACCGCGTCGATGCTGTTCCTCGATAGGCGCGGAAATTCCAAGAGCTTGGCCACATAGGCCCGATCGATCGGAAAACTGGTTCCCGCCAGCGCGCCCGATCCCAGCGGCAGCACGTCGATGCGCGTCAAGCCATCGGCGAAACGCTGGCGGTCGCGCTCGAGCATCTCGACGTAGGCCAGCAAGTGGTGCGAGAAAAGCACCGGTTGCGCGCGCTGCAAGTGAGTGTAGCCGGGCATGATCACGTCGAGATAATTTTTCGCCGCCCTGGCCAGCTCCCGCTCGAGCGCTTTTAGGCCGGCAAGAATGTCGTTCACCTCGTCGCGCAGATAAAGACGCATGTCGAGCGCGACCTGGTCGTTGCGGCTCCGCGCCGTATGGAGTTTTCTTCCGGCAGCGCCGATAAGCTCGGTCAGACGCCGCTCGATGTTCATGTGAATGTCTTCATCGGCCCGTGAGAACACAAACTTGCCGCTGTCGATCTCCCGCTCGACCGCCTGCAAGCCCCGGACAATCTTGCGCGCATCGCTTGCCGGAATAATGCGCTGCTTGGCCAGCATCTTGGCGTGAGCGATGCTGCCGCGAATATCATGGCGATAAAGCCGCGCATCGATGTCGATCGACGCCGTGAAGGCCTCGACGGATGCGGCCGTGCTGGCCGTGAAGCGCCCGCCCCACAGCTTGGTTTTCTTGGTTCGTGAATGATTCAAAGGAATCGCTGCAAATATTTGGTTGATTTTTTAATTTCGAATGGCTCCTTCAGGCCTCCATGTTGGCAATCCGGCTGATTTTGTTTTCGCAGCTTGCGCAAATTTTGCGTGAGTCGGAGACTCTCGGATTCGGATATTCCTCGCGCCAAGTCGCCAAGTGGCAGCGAAGCCTGTCATCCCGAGCGAATGCGCGGGATCTAAAGAAAGATTTCTGTCATTCGGTCGAAGCAACACGACGTTTTTCCCTTTGCGTTCCTTCGACGTCGCTCAGGACATGCTTTGCGGGAGATAATCCGAGTTTCGGTTGCGCCTCTGCCGCGCGTGTCCTTCCATGTACCCGTCCCCACTAGATCCAGAAAACCCTGAATTTTAAATTCTTATTTCGCTCCGCTCAGCCGGTGCAGCCGCAAGCGCAGCGCACTCAAGCGAATAAAGCCCTCGGCATCGGCCTGTTGGTAGACCTGGTCCGCCTCGAACGTCGCCACATGAGGATCGTAGAGCGACCTTTCCGACTTACGGCCGACGACCGTCGCGTTGCCTTTATGAAGTTTCAGCCGAACCCGGCCGCTCACGTTGGCCTGCGCCGCGTCGATGGTTTTCTGCAAGACCTCGCGCTCCGGCGCGAACCAATAACCGTAGTAGATCATCTCGGCGTAGCGCGGGATCAACGAATCCCGCAGCCGCAACACTTCGCGGTCCATGGTGATCGACTCCAGGCCGCGGTGCGCCGCGTGCAGAATCGTGCCGCCGGGAGTCTCATACACGCCGCGCGACTTCATGCCGACGTAACGATTTTCCACCAGGTCGACCCGGCCGATGCCGTGTTTGGCGCCGGCGTCGTTCAGGCGCGCCAGCAAATTCGCCGGCGACAATTTGCGCCCGTTGAGCGCCACCGGATTGCCGCGCAGGTAATCGATCTCGATATATTCGGGCCGATTCGGCGCTTTTTCTACCGGGCGGCACCAGACAAACATATCCGCGGGCGGTTCTTTCCACGGATCTTCCAAAATGCCGCCCTCGTAACTGATGTGAAACAAATTACGGTCCGTGCTGTACGGCTTGGACTTGGTCACCGGCACGGGAATGCCATGCTTGCGCGCGTAATCGATCAAAGTCGAGCGCGCATTGAGATCCCACACGCGCCAAGGCGCGATGACTTTGATGCCGGGCTTGAGCGCATAATAGCTCAGCTCGAAGCGTACTTGATCGTTGCCCTTGCCGGTGGCGCCGTGCGCGACGGCGTCGGCTTTTTCTCTGACCGCGACGTCGATCTGTCCCTTGGCGATCAGCGGGCGGGCGATCGCAGTCCCGAGCAAGTAGGAGCCTTCATAGACCGCGTTGGCGCGCAGCATCGGAAAGACGTAGTCCCTGACGAACTCTTCGCGCAGATCGCCGATCACAACCTTGCTGGCGCCGGTCTCAAGCGCCTTTTGTTTGACGGCTCGCAGATCTTCGCTTTGGCCCAGGTCGGCGCAAAACGCGATCACTTCACAGCCGTATTGTTCTTTGAGCCAGCGCAAAATGACCGAGGTATCCAATCCGCCCGAATAGGCGAGCACAACCTTCTTGACGTTCATCTTTTCGACTTGGAACCTCGGCTTCCCGTCTGTTTCCTTGAACCCTTGAACCTTTGAACTTTTGAACCGTTCAGTCCTTTCAACAGCCACATCATCACGGCCTTTTGCACGTGCAGTCTATTTTCGGCTTGATCGAATGCGACGCATTGCGGGCTTTCGATGACTTCGTCGGTAATTTCCTGCCCGCGGTGGGCCGGCAAACAATGCATCACCACAGCGTCCTTCTTCGCCATAGCGACAGCTCGGCTATTCACCTGGTAATTTTGAAAAGCTTTGAGCCGCGCCGCCACATCCCATTCCTGACCCATACTGGTCCATACATCGGTGTAGATCGCATCAGCGCCGCGCAACGCTTCTTTGACTGAATGGGTCACCGTGATGCGCGCGCCGCCTTTCTTGGCTCTCGCCTCGATCTCCTTATTCGGCTCATAGCCCTTGGGACACGCTACGGCGAAGGAAAACGGGATCTTTTCTGCGGCCTGCATCCACGAATGCACCATATTGTTGCCGTCGCCGACGAAAGCAACTTTAAGCCGCCGCAAATTTCCCTTATGCTCTTGCAGCGTCATGCAATCGGCCAAGACTTGGCACGGATGGTAAAGATCCGTGAGCGCGTTGATGACCGGTACGGAGGCAAAACGGGCCATTTCCTCCAACGTCGCTTGGGCAAAGGTGCGGACAACAATCAGATCCACCCAGCGGCTCAGACTGCGCGCGCAGTCGACCGGAGTTTCCCTCACGCCCATCTGGACTTCACTTGGCGCCAGGAAAACCGCGTGGCCGCCTAATTGAACTATTCCGGCTTCGAACGTCACGCGCGTTCTCAGGCTCGGCTTCTCGAACAACATGCCCAGCCCTTTGCCCGCCAAAAGCGGATGCGCTATGCCTTGCTTTTGTTTTTGCTTGAGCTCTCGCCCAAGATCTAAAATATCCTCGAATTCGCGCCGGCTCAGGTCGTCGAAGCTCAAAAGGTCGCGTTTGCTCATCTTAGATTCTTACACTCCGAAGTCTGAGAAAACATCCCTAACCTTTAGTGTCCGAACCAAAGTGACAAAAAATGTTATCGCGCCAAGCCGCCAAGCTCGCAAAGAAGATTTGTCTATCTGTTTCTCCGAACCTTAGCGCCTTTGCGAGACAGAGTTTTTCCCCATCTTCGTTGTCACAAAATTGCAAATATCTTTCGCTAGGATTTATTGGAGGGGTATTCCTGGCGGGCCAAAACCGCTTCCAGTATCGCCACGGCCCGATCAATTTCGCGCTTGGTGATCGTCAGCGGCGGCGCAAAGCGCAAAACTTTGGCAGCCGTGCAGTTGAGCAGCAAGCCGTTTTGCAGGCAAGATTCAGCGATTTTGCTGCCGTCGATCGTTAGTTCGACGCCGATCAGGAGCCCCTTGCCGCGAATCTCGCGAATGAACGGAAAGCGCTTCTTCAGCGCCTCGAGCGATTTGACCAAGTACTTGCCCATCTGCACGCAATTCTTGAGCACGCCGCCCTTGATCAGCGCCGCCATCACGGCCAGCCCGGCGGCGCACGACACCGGATTGCCGCCGAACGTGGAGGCGTGGCTGCCCGGGCCGAAACTGCTTGCGACCTCATCAACCGCCAGCATCGCGCCGAGCGGCAAACCGCCGCCCAGCGCTTTCGCCAGGGTCATAATGTCCGGCTTCACGCCGAAATGCTCGTAGCCGAATAATTTCCCCGTGCGCCCCATGCCGGTTTGTACTTCATCGAAAATCAGCAACAAGCCGCGCTGGTCGCACAGCTCGCGCAGGCCGAGCATATAAATTTCGTTGCCGACGACGACGCCGCCCTCGGCTTGAATCGGTTCGACCAGGATCGCGACGGTTTTCTGCCCATCGATGGCTGCTTCGGTCGCGCCGAGATCGTTGTAGGGCACCTGGCGAAACCCGGCGGGCAGCGGATCGTAACCCGCGCGGATCTTTTCCTGGCCGGTTGCAGTCAGCGTCGCCAGCGTGCGGCCGTGAAACGAATTATGGGTCGAAAGAATCTCGTACTTGCCGCCTAATTTTTCCGCGCCGTAGCGGCGCGCCAGTTTGATCGCCGCTTCGTTGGCTTCCGCGCCGCTGTTGCAGAAAAACGCGCGGTCGGCGAACGAATGGCGGCACAGCTCGCGCGCCAGCTCGGACTGCGGCTGAATATGATAGAGGTTGGAAACGTGGAGCAGCTTCTGCGCCTGCCGCTTGATCGCTTTGACGATCGTGGGATGACAGTGGCCTAGGCTGTTGACGGCGATGCCGGCGAGGAAGTCGAGGTACTCCTTGCCGTTGGCGTCCCAAACTTTCGTGCCTTTGCCTTTGACCAGCGCAATCGGCGCCCGGGCGTAGGTTTTAACGACATATTTTTCAGTCAATGCGGCGACATCGCGGTTCTTCATCACTTGCGCACCACCTCCGTCCCCACCCCCTCTTTCGTAAAAATCTCCAGCAGCACGGCGTGCTTCACCCGGCCGTCGATAATATGGGTTTTCTCCACGCCGCCCTTGAGCGCGTTGATGCAACACTCGACTTTGGGGATCATGCCCGATCCGACGACGCCGTCCTGGATCATCTTGCGCGCCTGGTTTTCCTTGAGCGTGCTGAGAAACACGCCTTTTTTGTCTTTCACACCCTCAATGTCCGTCATGAGAATCAGCTTCTCTGCGTGCAGCGCCTCGGCCACTTCGCCGGCGACGAGATCCGCGTTGATGTTGTACGTCTCGCCCTCTTTGCCGACGCCGACGGGTGCGATCACGGGAATAAATTTGTTCTGATCGAGCGATTCGATCACCAGTGGATTGATGCCGATGATCTCTCCGACCATGCCGATATCGATGATCTCAGGCGGCTCGCCGTTGGCGGATGCGACCGTCACGTTCATTTTTCTCGCCAAGATGAGCCCGCCGTCCTTGCCGCTCAACCCGACGGCCATGCCGCCATGCTGGTTGATCAGAGTCACGATTGCTTTGTTGACCTTGCCGACCAGAACCATTTCGACGATGTCGAGAGTTTCCTGGTCGGTCACGCGCATACCGCGCACGTAGCGGCTGGTGATGCCCATCTTGTCGAGCACCGAGTCGATTTGCGGCCCGCCGCCGTGCACCACCACCGGATTGATGCCGACGTATTTCAGCAAGACGATATCCTGCGCGAAGCTCGCCTTGAGCTCCTCGTTCTCCATCGCGTGGCCGCCGTATTTGATCACAAAGGTCTTGCCGTAGAAGCGCTGGAAATACGGCAGCGCTTCCATCAAGACCTCTGCCTTGCCGATAAAGTTATCCATGGGCCGGCCTCTGGGTTGCCTCTGACTTAGAGGATATAACGTGACAGGTCTTCGTTCATCAAAATCGGCTGAAGCCGCTCGCGCACGTAGGCGGCGTCGATCGCCACCTCCTTGCCGCGCATTTCGGGCGCTGAGAAGGATATATCGTCGAGCAGCCGTTCGAGAATTGTATGCAGGCGGCGAGCGCCGATGTTTTCGGTCCGCTCGTTCACGTCCGATGCGATGAGCGCGATCTCCTGGACGGCATCGGCGGCGAAGTTAAGGTGCACGCCCTCGGTTTCGAGCAAGGCTTCATACTGCCGGATCAAGGCATTTTTAGGCTCGGTCAAGATGCGCACGAAGTCCTCTTTGGTGAGGGAGCTTAACTCAACGCGAATCGGGAATCGGCCCTGAAACTCGGGAATCAGGTCCGATGGCTTGGCCGAATGAAATGCGCCCGAAGCGACGAAGAGAATATGGTCGGTTTTGACCATGCCGTATTTGGTATTGACCGTCGAGCCTTCGACGATCGGTAAAAGATCGCGCTGCACTCCCTGGCGCGAGACATCGGGACCCGCGATCGATTCGCGGCCGGCGATCTTGTCGATCTCGTCGAGAAACACGATGCCGGACTGCTCCACCCGGCGCACCGCTTCGCCGGTCACTTTATCCATGTCGACCAGCCGGCTCGCTTCCTCCTGGGTCAAGATGTCCAACGCCTCGGGAATCTTCACCGTCTTCTTCTTGGTTTTTTTGGGCAGCATGCTGGAAAACATTTCTTTTAGGTTGAATTCCATGCCTTCCATGCCCTGGGGCGTCAGCACTTCGATCATCGGCATCGCCGACTGGCTGATCTCGACGTCGACGAAGCGGTCGTCCATCTTTCCGTCGCGCAGCATGCGCTTGAGCTTTTCCCGGGTCGATTGCAGGCGCGCCGCGTCGACCGCCTCGCCGTCAACCTCTCCGGCCGAGCTCGCCGGCAAGAGTAAGTCGAGCACGCGCTCTTCGGCGACTTCACGCGCTTTGATCTCGACCTTTTGCTTTTCTTCTTCCTTGACCATGTTGACCGCGAGGTCGGTCAGATCGCGAATGATCGACTCGACGTCGCGGCCGACGTAGCCGACCTCGGTAAACTTGGACGCCTCGACTTTGATAAACGGCGCTTGCGCCAGCTTGGCCAAGCGGCGCGATATTTCGGTCTTGCCGACCCCGGTGGGGCCGATCATGATGATATTCTTCGGCGCGATCTCATCGCGCAGATCCTCGGGCACCAGTTGGCGCCGCCAGCGATTGCGCAGCGCGATGGCAACGGCGCGCTTGGCTTCCTTCTGGCCGACGATATAGCGGTCCAGCTCCGAGACGATTTCCCGCGGCGTCATGACCGGCGCGGGAGCCGATCCCGGTTCGGGCAACGCAGTTTTAATGCCTTCGCTCATAACGAATACTCACTCCTAACAATTTCCGCGGGAAATGCAATCTTTTAGAGAAAATGGGGCGTTGGAGTGATGGAGTATTGGAGGTAATGCTCTTGAAGGACATCACTCTATTATTCCACCATGCCAGTACGCCGATTTTTGCACGGCTCGATGAAGGCCACCGAGTCCAGCCATATGCAAATGAGCCCCGTTCCCGCTTCCGGCTAGGGTAGTTCCTCGAAGGTAAGCTGATCGTTGGTGTAGACGCAGATGCCGGCGGCCACGCGCATTGCTTCCTCGGCAATCACTCGGGCATCCAACTGCGTGTGTTTCACTAGGACGCGCGCCGCGGCAAGGGCGTAGTTGCCGCCCGAACCGATGGCGATGACGCCATCGTCGGGCTCGATCACGTCGCCCGCTCCGGAGATCACCAGCAAATCGTTGACGTCCGCGATCACCATCAACGCTTCGAGCCGGCGCAATACTCGATCGGTGCGCCAATCCTTGGCTAATTCCACCGCCGCGCGCTTGAGGTTGCCGTTGAATTGCTCCAGCTTGGCCTCGAACTTCTCGAACAAAGTAAATGCATCGGCCGTCGCGCCGGCGAATCCGGCGATCACTCGATCATGATGCAACTTGCGCACCTTGCGCGCGCTGTGCTTCATCACGGTCTGCCCCAAGCTCACTTGGCCGTCGCCGACCGCGACGACTTTGCCGCCGTGGCGAAGCGCTAATATGGTCGTGCCGTGCATCATTTTGGATTTCGGATTTCAGGTTTTGGATTGCTCGGACTCTCGCGCCTTCGAATTGTGTTCACCGATATGATCATAGCAGACTGCTCAAAAAGATCTCAGCGGCGAGGCGCGCGTACAAAATGGCGTGTTGGAGCAATGGTATATTGGGTCTTGAACCCATCACTCCACCACTCCGTCACTCCATGACTCCAGTCCCAATGAGACGGTTGAGCGCACCCTTCGACCATGCTCAGGGCGATCGGCATATACGGCTTTTTCAGCGGTCTGCTAACTAAGCGCGCGGATGCGCCTTGTCGTACACCGCGGTCAACGCGTCCAGGTTCAAATGCGTATATTTCTGGGTCGTCGACAAACTCGCGTGGCCCAGTAGTTCTTGAATCACCCGCAAGTCGGCGCCGCTGTTGAGCAGATGCGTCGCAAAACTATGGCGCAGGCCATGCGGCCCCATCCTGACGGGAATGCCGGCCAGCTTCAAATGTTTGTCAACGATACGCCCCACGCTTCGCGTGGTGATGCGCTCGCCGCGGTTGTTCAAAAATACCGCGGTCTCGCCCTTGCAGGCAAATTGCCAGCGCTTGCGCTGCTCCTGGCCATAGTCGCCCAGCGCCTGAAGGGCGATCTCGCCGATGGGAACGATGCGCTCTTTCGAGCCCTTACCGACCACGTGGATGATTTCCAACTGAAAATCAATATCAGCCCAATTGAGGCCGACCAGCTCGCTCACTCGTATGCCGGTCGAATAAAAAACTTCCAGCACCGCCCGATCGCGCACATCAAGCCCGTTCTTGATCTTGATCGCGCCTAAAAGCTGAAACGCGTCGTCGACCGAGAGAAATCCCGGCAGCGGTTTTTCCTGCTTCGGCGAATGGATCAAGAGCAGCGGGTCCTTCTCGATCTTGTGCGCGGCAACCAGAAAACGAAAGAATTTTTTCAACGCCGCGAGCTTCCTGGCGATGGAACTTTTCTTGCGGTCCTTCGCCAGCGCGGCTAAGTACGAGCGCATGACATGAACATCGACCTTACGTATCTCCACCTGCCCGGCGGCGCCGAGGCAAAGTCCTCGCTCCTTCAAAAACTCATGGAACTGCGCCAGATCGCTCAGGTAGCTCCGCAGCGTATGCGGCGAAAAGTTCCGTTCGCCGCGCAAATGATCGGTGTATTGTTGAATGAGCTCTTCCACAAAAGTAATGCTACAATACCACGGCAGGCCGGCGAACGAAATGATCCTTGCCTGCTTTCGAGCCTCCAGCGCCTATGTTATGCCTGATGCGAACGAAACAATGACAAACGAAGAAGCCCTTATATTCCATAATAGCCGGGGCGACACTTTGAGCGGAGTGCTGCATCACCCGGCCGCGAAAAAACCGAATGGCGCGGTCATCCTCTGCCACGGCATGGAGTCGGACAAGAATAGCGACAAGCTGATCTTTCTCGGTCGGAAGCTCGCCGAGAAAGGCGTTTTGGCGCTGCGCTTCGATTTCGCGTACGCCGGCGAGTCGAGCGGTCAGTTCGAGGACATCACTTACAGCGGTGAAGTCGAGGATCTCAAGGCCGCCTACGCGGTCGTGCAAGATCGCCGGCCCGGTAAAACGGCCGTTCTCGGCTCAAGCATGGGCGGCACGGTCGCTCTCCTTTTTGCCGCGGCGGAACCCCGCATCGCCGCTTTGGTTACCGTGGCGGCGCCGGTGCATCCGGAAAATTTTCCCAGACGACTGCTCAGCGCCGCGCAACTTCAAGATTGGCGCGAGCGCGGTTTTACATTCTTCAACGGCCAGCGTTTGAATGTTTCGTTGCTCGAGGACTTGGAGCGGCTGAACGTTCCTGAGTCCGCGCGTAACGTGCATTGCCCGGTTTTGATCCTCCACGGCGACGCCGATGATGTCGTGCCGGTAGAAGAAGCCCATGAACTGCACGACTCTCTGAGCGGGGCGAAACGCTTATCGATCTTGAACGGCGCCGATCACCGCCTCGCCAACCCGGTGCTCATGCAGCGAGCCATCGAAGAAGCGCTTACCTGGCTCACCGAACACGTCCGCTAGAACTTGACCATGAAAAACAGTTACCCGATCCCGCGCGCTATGGTTCTTTTGCTGCTACTTTTTACTGGCGCTTGCGGCCACGACCTCAGCACCGCCCAGGGCGTGGTCGAAGAGTTTGTCGACCAGCATTATGTCCATATCGATCTGGCGAAAGCGAAAACGCTCGCCGTGAGCGTTGCGCTCCACAAGGTCAACGAAGAGATCCGTCTCACCGACGGCCAAAAGATCGACGCGTCGACGCAGAAGCCGCGCGTCCACTACGTTCTGGTGGATAAAAAGGAAGGCGCCGAGCGCGCCTCGTTTCTCTATGAGGGGACGATTCAGTCGGACGATGGCACGTCGTTTACCAGGAAATGGCTGATTAACGCGCGCAAGGAAGGCGACCGGTGGCGCGTTTCGAATTTTACCGAATCAGACTGACGAGAAGGATGACGCAAGAAAACTAATCGCGCCAAGACGCCAAGGCGCAAAGAGAAATACCCTCCTATTGCTCCGAACTTGGCGTGCTTTGCGTCTTTGCGCGAGTTATCTTTTTCCGATTCGGTAGCTCAAAAACAACCGCAAATTTCAAATCTGTTTGGCTAGAATTTTAGCCCTGCAGCCGCTCCTTTTTTTACGCTCCCGCCGGCTGGGCGCCCACCGGTGGCGGCGCCGCTTCTCTGGGCTTCATCTTGATTTGTAACGCCAACCCCGCTGCGATCATCGCAATCACGCCGCCTGATAGAAAAGCGAACTGGTAATCGCCCATCCAGGTGCGAAGCGCGCCCGCCGCCGACGCCATGATCGCCGCGCCGATCTGGTGCGACATGAAAATCCAGCCGTAAACCTTGCCGACGTTTTGCTTGCCGAAGGTATCGGCCGTGATCGCCATCGACGGCGGCACCGTGGCGAACCAATCGAGACCGTAGATGATGGCAAAGAACACCAGGCCGGTAAAATCATGAACAAAGGGCAGGATCAGCAGGGAGAAACCGCGCAGCGCGTAAACCAGCGCGAGCCAGCGCTGCGGCTGCACTTTGTCAATCATCCAGCCGGAAAAAATCGTCCCGACCATGTTGAGGCCGCCCATAATACCGAGCAGCGATGCCGCGGCGATCTGCGGAATGCCGATCTCGATCTCATGCGGAATCAAGTGTACGCCGATCAAGCCGTTGGCGGTGCCGCCGCAGACAAAAAAGCTCGCGGCAAGCAGCCAAAAAGTTGGATGACTCACCACCTCTCGGGCCGTGATCGTGGCATTTTTAGCCGGCATGCCGCGCAGCGATGCCGCACCGCCGACGCTTGCAGCGCCCGGCTGACCAGCGCCGTACGGCTCTAAACCGACATCCGCCGGATCATCCCGCATCAAAAGAAAAATCAAAGGCAGTAAAATCAGGGCGACGACGATCAGTGTCATCGACCCCAAACGCCATCCCGCGTAAGTGATCATCGCCATGAAGAACGGCAGAAAAATAATTTGACCGGTCGAGCTGGCGCTACCGAGAATACCCAGCGCGAGGCCGCGCCGAGCAACGAACCAGCGATTGCCGATGGTGGCCGTAAGTACCGATCCGACTCCGCCGGCGCCGAGACCGACGATGATCCCCCAGACGAGAAAGAACTGCCAGAACTCGGTCATCGCCATGGTGCCGCTGACGCCGGCGATCAACAACAGCAGGCTGCCCATCATTACTTTGCGCGGCCCGAAGCGATCGATCAAGTAACCGCTAAGAGGCGCGGCGACGCCGAAAAGCAAGAGATTCATGCTGACCGCCGAGGCGATCAGGGTGCGGCTCCAGCCGAACTCGGCTTCCAGCGGATGAATCAGCACCGACGGCGATGAGCGCACTCCCGCGCTCGTCAACGTCGTCAGAAAGCAAATCCCGAGAACCAACCAGCCGTAATAGAAAGGCAACGAGAGGGGCGGACGTTTTTCGCTGTTAACCGGGCTGTGGTTTTCCATATCTTTATATAGATAATCTTCTTTGAGCCAAAGCACAATCTACGGTCTCAGGCGATCTTTGCCGGTGGTAGAGTGGTCACCTTTGCTATTGCTAGTGGTTCAGTTAGAGTGCTTCACGAATTTTTACGCCGAGAAAGATTCCTCGCGAAGTTTATCCTGAGTCCCGCCGAAGGACTCGGAATGACAACAAAGTAAAGGATCTGTCATCTCGACACGAAGTAAGAGATCTTGAGCTGACTGAACCACCACCGCGCGATTTCACTGTTTGCGATCGGCGTGCTATCACTGTCCGTCATGAGAAAATTCATGACTGTGCTTGCGCTTAGCTGCATGCTGAGCGTCAACTCGAATGCCGTTGAAGCCGATTATCCGGAGGAAATCCCGTTCGTGCCGACGCCCATCGAGGTCGTCGACAAAATGCTCGAATTGGCGGAAGTCAAAAAGGGCGATGTCGTTTACGATCTAGGCAGCGGCGACGGCAGGATTGTTATCCGCGCGGCGAAAAAATACCGCGTCCGCGCCGTCGGCATTGAAATGGACCGGCTGCTTTTGACAAAGGCTCGGAAGGATGCCGCAGCTGCCGGCGTTAATCATCTGGTCCAGTTTCGCGCCGAAGATGCCCTGAAAACAGATCTCTCGCCGGCGACCGTGGTAACTCTTTATATGCTTCCCTGGTTCAACGAAAAGATGGGACCAAATTTCAAGAAGTATCTAAAACCCGGCGCGCGCATCGTCGCCCACGACTTCGGCATCGCAGGCTGGAAGCCGGACAAAGTTGAAAAGCTTTCAAAACCGGAAAAGAAGGTCGGCGGATACGTGCATTACCATACACTCTCCTTATGGCGAATTCGATGAAGTACTGTCATCTTTAATTCGGTCGTTAGTAGCTCTTACCGTACCAAGCTTCCTTCCCAAGCCAAACCGCAAGATAGCTAACGATCCTCGCCGAACTGCTTCAGAACATTCGGATACTCAGTCAGCCAGGCGGCCGGCGTCAAATCATTGAGTTCGATCTTGGTCACCGGGGCGATCCGTCGATCGCTACAAACAACAATCGTCAGACCGGAATGCGGAACAGAGTATCTGTGCCAACTGCAAGTCTCGGAAGGCAACTGACCGTCGATGCCGACCACAGCTGCAAATGGTGGCTCAGAACCTCTATGCGTCTCCAACTTAACCCGGAGCCTCCATTGTGCTCCATAATTCGTAAAATATCCGCGGGCGGTCCTCTTCCGAATGACTTAGTAACCACAGATGGTCGCGCGGATGAAAGGCTGCATGACTGAGCGCAACGAAGTTTCGGGTCGGGTCGTTGACTTCGATATCGATCCCGAGCGTCGCCTCACGGCTGACAACACAAGCCACTCAACCGCGGCTATGGGATATACTAACGTTCGGGCTCGAACGATCCGCATCGGGAAACACGACTTGCGGCAACTGGCGAGAAGGCTCGCTAAAGTTAATCCGATCAGGCGGAAAACCCGTGAGATGGGCAAGGGCAAGTTTAAGCAGCATCCGTCCGAGCAGAAATTGCCGGGAGCGCTCCCCTCGGACAAAACGGCCGTAGCGCTGCCGTTCGCTTGCGCTAAGCCGGTCGGCAAAAAAGGGGGGATCATCTTGCCGTACGCGGCTGCCGTCCAACAACCATACCGAGGCGCCCGGCGGGGCAGAGCGACTATTCGGCAATTTTGACAAAGTCGCCCTTAAGCGCAACGCCGGCGATGATTGCCCCCGCGTGGCATTCGAATTCCGTCGTGCTCGACATGACATTTTTCTTATAGTAGCTGACAATGTTGACGACCGCATTTGCACCCAGCTCCTGGGCCCGTCTTTGCAATGACACCATCGCCGACAGAAATGCCCAATTGCAGGCGTTTTCATCCGACTTGCCGAACGAGTTGGTTTTACGATTGGAAACATCGCTGCCAAGCTTGGTTGCTATCGGCGGCGTTGGTTGATCGCCGAAGTAGAATTTTATCGACCCGTCAAGCTTCTCGGTCGCGTCTTTGACCTCCATCGCCGCGGCAATCGGTAAAAGGTATTTCGTGTCGCGCGCATGACTCGGCCACGCGGTCACCAGTAGTCCGGCTACAATGGACGTGCACAGAACGATTATTTTCATCGCGCCACTCCTGCTGTTTAGTCATATCTCCTAAAAATCAACGACGTATTGATGCCGCCGAAGGCGAAGTTGTTTGACATGACATACTCACAGTCGAACTCTCGCCCGGAGCCGATAATGTAATCCAGCTCGGCGCATTCAGGATCGATGGCCGAGAGATTGATCGTCGGCGCAAACCAGCCCGCGCGCATCATTTCTATGCTGATCCAGGCCTCCAATGCGCCGCAGGCACCGAGTGTGTGTCCCATGTAGCTTTTCAGTGAAGCGACCGGCGTGTCGTGACCAAAGATGTTCCAGGTGGCCTGACTTTCAGCTGCATCGCCATGCTGGGTGCCCGTGCCATGCGCGTTGACATAGCCGATCGCAGCGGGTGACAGATCGGCGTCGGCGAGCGCCAGCTCCATCGCAATCTGCATAGTCTCGGCGTTGGGCTGGGTCACGTGACAGCCATCGCTGTTGGTGCCGAAGCCGACGACTTCGGCGTAGATCTTAGCCCCGCGCGCCCGCGCGTGGTCCCAGTCTTCCAGGATTAAAGCGCCGGCGCCTTCGCCGAGCACCAGACCGTCACGCTGGACATCAAAGGGGCGCGGCGTCGTTTCCGCCGCATCATTGCGCACGCTGGTGGCGAAGAGCGTATCGAATACCGCCACCTCGGTCACGCACAACTCTTCGGCCCCGCCGGCAATCATCGCGCGCTGGTGGCCGGCTCGGATGGTCTCATAGGCGTAACCGATCCCTTGACTCGCTGAAGTGCAAGCGCTCGATGTCGTAATGATCCGTCCGGTGATCCCTAGAAACACTCCCAGGTTTACCGCAGCGGTGTGCCCCATCATCTTGATATAGGTCGTGGCGTTGATTCCTTTGGTGCTCTTTTCATCGATCATCTTGCCGAAATCACAAATCGCCTTCGGCGTGCCGGCGGACGAACCGTAAGCGATCCCAAGTTTACCGCTTTTCAGCAGCGGGTCGTCGAGCAGGCCGGCATCGATGAGCGCTAGTTCGCTTGCGCGCGTCGCCATCAAAGCGACTCGCCCCATGCTGCGCGTCGCCTTGGTCGTGTAGCGTTCCGACAAGGTGAAGTCGGCGGCTGGGGAGGCGAGCTGGGTATTGAGCCCGTCATAGTCGGCCCACCCCGGCATCCGGATTACAGCGTTGCGATAACTGCCCAAATGGTTACGGACGCTGGCCCAATCGTTGCCGATCGGGCTGATGCCCGCCATGCCTGTAACGGCGACCCGGCGGGTCATGCCAAGCCTCCATCGACCGAAATCACCTGCCGGGTGATGTACGATGCGTCTTCCAAAAGGAGAAAACTCACGGCCGCGGCAACTTCCTCCGGCTTGCCGATGCGCCGCGCCGGAATCCGCTTCACGACTTCTTCCATAGGGACATCTTTGATCATCTCGGTTTCGATCAGCCCAGGCGCCACGCAATTTACGGTGATCTCACGCTTGGCCAGCTCCAGCGCCAACGCCTTGGTCGCGCCGATGATGCCGGCCTTGGCCGCGCTGTAATTTACCTGACCGCGGTTGCCGATCAGGCCTGAAACCGAGGCGATGGTAACGATGCGACCGGGTGCGCGACGGCGCACCATCGGCATGATCAGTGGATTTAGCA
The DNA here is from genome assembly GCA_050735675.1 of Binatia bacterium. Taxonomy (GTDB): domain Bacteria; phylum Desulfobacterota; class Binatia; order UBA9968; family UBA9968; genus DP-20. The sequence goes on from JBOHVN010000183.1 coordinate 23,525, forward strand.
CGTTATAAAATCCGTCGAGATTGCTTCGTAGCACAACGTCCCAATCTGCACCGCTCATCGCCGGAAACGAACTGTCGCGCACAACACCGGCGTTGCACACAACGCCGTAATAGCAGCCATGCTGTTCGATATCCGCCGCCAGCGTGGCCGCGGCAGCTGCGCGGGCGGCGATGTCAAACTGTAGAACGCGCGCTTGACGGCCCAACGCGACGATGGCCTTGGCCACTCCGTCCGCCTCCTCGCGACGCTTATGGCAATGCACCACGATATCGAATCCGTCGCGCGCGAGCCGAAGCACGATCGCCTTGCCAATGCCACGGCTCGAACCGGTGACTAAGACAGTTTTTGTCATGGAGACCTCGGATCGGATGACTGATCGCCATCGGCGGGTTGGTACACAGTGAGAATCACGCTTGCGAGATTTTCCTGGCCGTCGTCGATCCGACATTCAAATGAACCCATGCCGTTTTCACTCTGGAAAAGACGCTTGACGTGAATCCGTAAACGCGTACCGACGGCAAAAAATGGCCGGCTGCATTCATAACATCTCGTTCCCAGCAAAAACCCAATCTTGACCGGATCACCGCGCAAGTGGGCGCTATAGCCTGCATAGGCAGAGATCGTCTGCGCCATGTATTCTAGACCAACCCAAGCAGCGACGCCTTCGGCGCCGCAAAACAAGCTGTCCGATCGGATGCTCACTTCGGCGCACAGGCTTTCTTCATCCGCCGAAATGACGCGGTCGAGCAACACCATCGGTCCTGCATGCGGCACCAACGAGCCGATGTCGGGAATATTCATGTCACCCTCTGCCCAACACCAAGCTCGCGTTAGCGCCCCCGAAAGCAAACGAATTGCTCAAAGCCCAACGCAACGGTTGCCCGAGACGGGCGCCGGGGTCAGCGATGTTCAGCGCCGGCAAGCTCGGGTCGGCTGCGCCGTCCCAGAGATGCGGCGGCAATTTGCCCAACCGATTGTCATCCTGCATCGCCAGCCAGCACAGACCTGCTTCGATGGCACCGGCCGCGCCCAAGGCATGGCCTGTAAAGGGTTTGGTTGAGCTGACCCAAGTTCTGTCGCCGAACAACTCATGCACGACACGCGCTTCCATGGCGTCGTTTTGCAAGGTCGCCGTGCCATGCAGGTTGATATAATCCACCTGCGCCGCGCCAATGTCGGCGCGCGCCAACGCTCGCTCCATCGCCAACCGCGCGCCGACACCGGCGGGATCGGGCGCAGACATGTGATACCCGTCGGAGCTCTCTCCCCAACCGCACAGGGCCACCGCCGCCGGTTCATGGCTCATCAAGAACAACGCCGCGCCTTCCCCGATGTTGATGCCGCTACGATTGCGGCTAAGCGGATTGCAACGGTTTTCGCTGACCGATTCGAGGGCGGCGAATCCAGCCACAGTGAATGCGCACAAGCTGTCCACGCCGCCCGCCAGAACCGCTTCGCAAGCACCCATCGATAGCAAGCGCGTCCCGCTGGCGAGTGCCTTTGCGCTCGACGCGCAAGCGCTCGAATGAACATAAGCCGGCCCGCTTGTCCCCAGCGTTTCAGCCAATAGCGCTGATGGTGAACCCAGTTCTTGCTGGCCATAGTGAAATTTCTCCGGCAACTCCCCGGTGCTGGCCAACCGCTGCAACGCGAGCTCGCCTTCGGCGATGCCGGAAGTGCTGGTGCCGATCACGATTCCAATCCGGTTCGGGCCAAAGCGCTCGATGGCGGCGTCCACTGCCGGCCTTATCTGCGTCAGTGCCGCCAAAGCCAACTGATTGTTACGGCTTCGATACATCAGTGGAAGCCCATCGACCGACGGCAACTCCCAAGCGTCATCCACGCGGCCGACGGGCAGCAAGCGGCCCGGCGAATAGTCCCCGCTCAGCGTTACGCCGCTTTGGTTAACTTCCAGGAGCCGTCGCTTGATGTCGTCGAGCGCAGCGCCTAACGAACAGATCATTCCAAGATGGTTTAGATAAAACATCTCTATCGATCTGTGAGAACTGATTCGATCGTCAGCCGATAGCGGTACCGCAGGTTGATTACGGCTATTTTGCCGTTCCAACGCGGCTCGCCGCTGTAGTAAATCTCTGTGACGGGCAACTCGCCCGCCAGCAGGATGCGGTGCCGACCATTTTCTTCGATCCGCCAGCCCGCGGGCAACACCGCGCGCAGCGCTTCCTCCGGCCATAGCGTAAGCTGCAGGTCCTCCAATACATCCTCGGCACGCAGCTCAATCGGTACCGACGGGTGGCGCCAGGACTCGAGCGAGAGCCCGTCATAGTGCAGCGACAGCACCCGCTGGCTCATCGCCAGGATAACCAAGTCGATCCGTTCGGAATCGATTTCCAACGCCGCCTCAAGCTCATCTATGCGGCCGCCTTTTTCCACCGTGAGATGCTGCTGCAAACTGATCGACGCGCCGAGCGTCGCCGGCGCTAATTGTAACCGAAGCCGCTCGGCCTGGGAATCCGCCGCGCAGCCGGCAAGCACCAGAATATAAAACCCGAAAGCGGCGAAAATGCCGGCTACCGCTGCTAGCACAGTTCCTCCAGCGCCACCAAGCGCCGCTCGGTATCGCGAACGTAAGGATTGCTTCGGTCCCATGCATAACCCGCAAGGATCGCCGAGATCATGCGCCGGACCTCCCTCGGCGGATTGGCGTGAAAAATGATCCGCTGGAACCCGCCGCGATACCACGACTCGACAAAAGCGCGGAAGGTGTCGACACCGCATTTAAGCGGCACTGCGAATTCTTGCTGCCAATCAACTGTTTCACCGGCAAGCTGCCGGCCCAGCACAGCAGCGGCAAGGCCGGCCGATTTAAAGGCGATCGTTACGCCCGAGGAGAAAATCGGATCGAGAAACTCGCCGGCATTGCCGAGCAGCGCAAAGCCGCGGTCCCAGAGGGCTTTAACGTTCGCCGAGTAGCCGATGATCTGTCGCGCCGACGTATCCCAGCTGGCATTCTCGAGTAAGCGGCTCAAGCTGGGATCCTCGCCGATCAGCGCTTGCAGCCGCCCGGTTTGGTCACCCGCGTACCGCGCCAGGAAACTCGCTTCCGCGACCACGCCGATCGACGAGCGGCCGGCGGCGAAGGGAATCAGCCAGTACCAAACAGCTTGGTTCGCTGGATGGACGGTAATTCGGATCTTGTTGCGATCGAACTCAGATGAAATGATGCCGTCCTCCACATGCGTGAATATCGACGTGCGCACCGGAAACGTGGACGGAGTTTCCAATTGCAGCAAGCGCGGCAGCACGCGGCCGAAGCCGCTGGCATCCAGGATGAATTCGGCCTCGACGAGATATTCACCTCCGGACGAGTCTTTTACGGTTGCGCGCGGTCTAGGACCGCTCATGTCCACCGCGACTATGGCGTGGCCATAATAAACCTCGGCGCCTTGGCGTTCGGCTTCAAGCGCCAGCAGTTGGTCGAAGCGGGCGCGTTCAACCTCATACGTCGTCGACCAACCCGCGGAATACTTGTCGCTGAAATCGACCTCGGTGAGCTGTTGGCCGCGCGCGAAAACGGCGCCGTTTTTCAACTGAAAACCCGCTTCTTGAACGGCGCGCAACATGCCGGCTTGTTCGAGGTAATCCATGCTTTGCGGCAACAAACTCTCGCCGATGCTAAAGCGTGGAAACCGTTCACGCTCGAGCACGAGTACCTGGCGGCCTTGTTGACAGAGCAACGCCGCCGCCACCGAGCCGGCAGGGCCGGCGCCGATGACCAACACTTCGACCGCGACTCGACGGTCCGATTTCATAAAGCGACCCGCGCGGGTTCGTCAACTTTCTGCGGTCTTTCATAGTCGAAGCACGGCGCGATCAGGCAAACCGCGACGGTGCCGATCAGCATCGTTAGACCGAACGATTGCAGCGCCGGGGTCTTGCTTAAGCTGAGCAAGCCAAAAGAAAGCAGCGTGCTCAATGCCGACAGAGCGACCGCGAGCCAGCCCACGGGGTCGGATCGACCAGGATGATCTTTAAAAAAAATCCCATAATCGACGCCGACGCCGAGCAGCAGCATTAGCGCGAGCACGTGAAACAACTGCAGGCTCTGCCCTGCTATCCCCAACACTGCGAGCGTAGCGGCGCTGGCCAAGGCGATGGGCGCCAAGACCCGCCAGGCAGCGCCGCCATAGCGCGAGTAGAGCAAGATATAGACGGCGAAATAAGAGAGCACGATCACCCAGCCCATATATCTCCGGTAACGGCCTAGAACGGTCGAAATTTCTTCCACCGTGTCCACCCACTGCACGCCTTCTAGTCCGTTAGCCGCACGTCGCAAAAGCGGCAAGTTCGCTTCGCTTACGCCGCGCAGGGCGACGACGCTCGCATAAGCGCCCGCGACTTCTCCGAGCCACAAATGGCGCACGGACTCGCCGGCCGCGGTCGAAAAAAATTCGTCGGGCATCAACGCCGGTCCCGAGGCGCGTAGACGATCGCGCGTGTTCCTAATCCATTCACCATCCGCGCCAATGCGCCGAGCCAGCGTTGCGAGCGCGCCGTGCTCGTCCAACAGTTTTTTTTCGATCAGGCTCCGGCGCGCGGCCTGAGTCCGAAGTGAAGGCACCCAATTTGAGACGGCGTGATAGCCGCTGATGGTTTGCTTTTCAACCAGCGGAGCGAGCCGCTGTTTGAGCGCCTCTTCGCGCTGCAATAAATCTTCAGCGGTCGGTCCGCGCACGAGGTAGAACTGGCCCGGGGCCGGGACGGCCAGGAGCCGGCTGAGCTTAAGCTGCTCATCGATCAAATCGGGCGGCGGGTTCTGCAATAACCTGATATCGTCCTGAACGCCCAGTCGTGAAAGGCCGAAAACAGCGGCAACGATCAACAAACCCACTGCCCACAAGATCGGTCGTTGGCGGCGCAATGACGGCCACCGCGATAAACTGACGGTTAACCACTTGACCGGCGGCGTGCTTTTTACGACGTTGCTCCGAACCAGCGCGGGAAACCAGAAGATCACGGTGAGCCACGCGAATATCAGACCGAGCGCGGAAAATACCGCCATTTGCTGCAAGCCCGGAAAAGGCGTCAGCGCAAGCGCCAGATAACCGACCACCGTCGTTACCAGAGCCAGCACGAGTGCCGGCAGTAGCCGGCGTAGCAATTGCCGCGAACCCAATTTTTGTCCCTCTGCCGTCAGTCGGTTGCACAGGAAATAACTGCCATAATCCTGCGCCGCGCCAATCAGGCTGGCGCCAAACACCAGGGTCAGCAAATGTATTCGCTCGAACAGCAGCCAGCACAGCGATAGCGCGCCAAGGCAGCCGACCCCAATGGATAGCATGATCCATGCAATCGGCTTGAGGGAGTGAAATGTAAGCCAGATCAAGGCTGCGATGCCGAGGAGCGAGCCGGCACCGATGGTCGACACTTCCCACTTCGCTTGTGCACCCGCCGCGGCGGCGTACAAAATGATACCAGCCGCCAGGACTTCCGCCTGCGGCGCTGCCATGTGCGCCGCTTGTCGCGCTCGCTCCAACAACGGCATGACAGCTTCCTGGGCGCTCATAGAAAAAGCCGCAACGCCGAGCGTAAACGGCATAACCACATACTGACGTCGGCCATCGCCGACGAACAGCCGTCCGTCGCGTGGCCTGATCGGCGTCTCCCCTGCACGCGCTCCCATCCACGCCGCAAATAAACCAAATGGATCATCCTGCCAGGAAGCGGCTTTGATGCCACCGAAAGGGCTGTAGAGCTTGGCCAGCGCGAAATCGGTCCAGTAGCTTTCGGGTTGGCTTTTTAACGCGCTCTCGTCGCCGGCGGTCAAAAGAACCAGTCTATGTTGGCGGAATAATTCTCCGGCCTGTTGCCATTGATCTGCTCGCCGGTCCAAGCGGAGCAGTTCCGTGTGCGGCATCAACACTGTCTGATAGGCGTCAGCAGCCCTACGGGCTTGCTGCCAATCATCCGCGCCGACAAGCACGATCAATCGTTCCTGCGTTGAACCGACGACTTGCGTGACGGCCTTGTACAGCACCGGATCGCGTTCTTGAACCGGTAGAAGCGCAAGAATGTCGGTATCGGGCGCGAGCCGATCGCTCATCAGCAAATAAGCGTTGTGTGCCAATAGCAAGCAAACGATCACGCCCCAGACCCAGGCGAGCAGGTTGCGCCGATTCAAAACAAAGCCGCCTCCTCGGCAGTGATAGCGCCGTCGCCGGTCTGAATCGCGGAAAATACGATCTTGGTGAGGTCTCCGTTGGCTTCATTGATTGCGATACTCTTGACAAACACGCCGCCTTCTAAAGCGATGCCGCTAATCGCCTTGGCCAAGCCCGGTTCACGCGCTTTAAGCGTCACGCTCCAACTCTTCTCATGAACGTCGCCTTCGATGACGAAAAATTTTTCGAGCTGGCCCAAGTCAGCGGCCAGCAAGGCCAACAAAACGTTATGGATCATCTGCACGGCCGGTTCGCGCTGGGCATCGAGGCGCTGCGTCACGCGCTCCCCTTGCATTTGAATAATTTGATCGCGGGTCAGCCTTAAGGTCGTGGAAAAAGGTTCGAGCGAACGCCATAACACGCCTTTGTCGGCGAGGACACAGAAGCGGCCGTTGGAAGTCACCGGTTTTTTCAAGCCGACCAGCTGTTTGGTCTGATCGAACCGGCCGCAGAGCACTTTCGGCTTGGCGAGGATCGATTGAATTCTTGCCACCGGCGCGGCGCCCAAAAGCGCCGCGGCTGCCAGAGTCAAGGCGCACATCAAAACCCCAGCTTTCACGACGGCGACACTTTCAATTTCTCAAACAGTACCGGGGGCGATGCAAAACACATCTCGCCGGTGGCAATCTCTATAGCCACCTGGGTTGTGCTGGCACGGGTGAGCCGCCTTCCATTGGCGGCGTCGCTGATCAAGTAGTCGATCTTGAGTCGGTTCTCCCACTCGACAATCTCGGCACGCAGCTTGAGCTGATCGCCGAAACGGGCCGACGCGACATAACGGAGTCGCAGATCGGTCAACGGCCAGAGATAGCCTGATGCCCGCATCTGCGGATAATTGTAGTCGATACTATCGAGCAGCGCGCCGCGCGCGATCTCCAGATATTTGACGTAGTGCCCATGCCAGACAACTTCCATCGGGTCGAGATCGAAAAACTGCACCTGGGTCTCGACCTCCGCGCACCAGCGGCTGGGCGTTCTACTCATACAACTTCCAGGCTCGGCCGCGGATACGTTCAACCAGCAGGCGCAAATCCGGCTCCAGGCGGCGATCTTCCTCGACCACTGCAACATCGGCGCCCAGCGCCTCCAACATGCGTTCGAGCGGCGCTCGCGGCTCTACCAACGGACTGAGCTTACGGCGCAACCACACGCCCTGGCGCACGGCGATTAGCAATCCAGCGGCCACTTGCTCGGTTAAATCCAGCACGCGCAGACAATCGCGCGCAGCGATCGTCCCCATGCTGACCTTGTCCTGGTTATGACACTCAGTGGAGCGCGAGAAGACCGAGGCCGGCATGGTCAATTTGAGCGCCTCTGCGGTCCAGGCTGAAACACTGATCTGCAACGCCTTGAGCCCGTGGTTGATCGCTGCTCTTGGTCCTGCGACGCCGGACAAGTTGGACGGCAAGCCATTGCTGTAACGACCGTCCACCAACAAGGCCATTTGCCGGTCGAGGAGATCGGCCAAATTGGCGACGGCGTTTTTCATGCTGTCCATGGCAAACGCGATATGGCCGCCGTAAAAGTGCCCGCCGAGTAGAATCCGTTCTTCCGCCGCATCGATGATCGGGTTGTCGTTGGCGCTGTTGAGCTCATTCTCGATCGACTCGCGCATCCACGGCAGCGCATCGGCAAGCACGCCGATGACGTGGGGGGCGCAGCGGATCGAATAGCGGTCTTGCAACCTTTGATTGTCAAGCGCGGGCTGATCGCATGCCAGGTCTTGGCGCAGCCAAGCGGCGACCGCCTGCAGCCCCTGATGGGGTTTGACCGAGAACAGGGTTGCGTCGAAATGGTACGCGTTGCCGGCGAGCGCGAACGATGAAAGAGCAGTGATGCGAGTGGCGAGCCGGACCAGATATTCGGCCCGGGCAAACGCCAGACAGGCGAGCGCGGTCATCACCGCCGTACCGTTCATGATCGCCAATGCTTCTTTTGGGCGAAGCTGGTGCGGAGCAATTCCGGCGTTCGCGAGCGCTACGGCAGCAGGCATCGTGCCGTCGCCCTGCCACACGTCGCCCTCGCCGCAGAGTACCGCCGCGAGGTAAGACAACGGCGTCAGATCGCCGCTGGCGCCGACGGAACCTTCGCAAGGAATAACCGGCAACAACCCGTGCTGCAGCAGCCGCGCCATTTGTTCCAGCAACTCGACGCTGACCCCGGAAAAACCTTTGCATAGCGAAGCCATACGCGTCGCAATGATCGCGCGCGTCTGCGCGGGCGTAAAATACGATCCTAAACCGCACCCGTGATAGGTATACAGATGCCGCGATAATTCACCGACCAATTGCGGCTGCACCATTACGTTGCAGGAATCGCCGTAGCCGGTAGTGACGCCGTAAATGGCTCCGTCCTTGCGGAGTATGCGGTCGAGAAAATCGGCGCCGCGGGCGATCGCGGCGCGAAATTCTGCGGCTTCGGACAAGCTCGCGAGCGCCGAACCCTCGGAGATATCGACGATGTCTTGGAGGGTCAGCCGTTCTCTGTCGAAGCGAACGATGCGCGATCGAGGTTTGACTTCAGCGTGATCCATCACCACCGTCCATCACCGGCAACTGCCAAAAATCGTAGAAATTATACCATTGAAACGGCGCGCGGCGGCAGAAATATTCGAGTCGGCGCGCATAATCCCCCGCGAGTTCGGCCAGCGCGCGGTCGCGGTCCTTGCGCGGCAGACAAATCGACTCGCGGAACCGTTCAAAATGAATTTCCGCCATACGCCCATGGCGGAAGGTAAAGAGCAGATAAACGGGACATTGAAACAAACTCGCCATGATATACGGACCCACGGGGAAAGGAGCCGGAGCGCCAAGAAAGCTTGCCAGGGCAACCCGCGGACTATGCGATACCGGAATGCGGTCGCCGGCGATGGCGATAAACTCGCCTTGCGCAATCTTCTCCGCTAATACAATAGCGGTCGCGGGCGATAGCTCGGTGACTTGCATCAAATTCAATTGGCTCTCGGGATTGAGACGCGCCAGCAGACGATTAAATTTTTCAGCATGCTTGGTATGAGTCAGCACGGTCATTTTAAGATCGCCGATGCGCTTGGATAGCACACGGCACAACTCCAGATTGCCGAGATGGCAACAAATCAGGAGAGCGCCGCGCTTTGACGCCAGCTGTGTCGTGATCAACTCCAAATTTTGGTATTCGACCGCGTCGGTTTGTAGCCAGCCGTTCCAAAGCAACATCTTGTCGAGAATGTTTTCAGCGAACGAGGCGAAATGGCGCAGCACGTAGAATCCGCCAAGTTTGCGCCATCCGGCGCCGCTCGGTTGCGTCATACGCAATAAATAATCGCCCGACGCAGCCCGTGCGGCCGGCTTGGCAATCATATACCAGAGCACGACCGGGTAGAGCACGGCGCGAAACGGCCAACGTCCGAAAACGCGACAGAGCCAAAACAACAAGCGCATGCCGGCGATGAAACTGAATTCATTGATGTGTGCCCAGTGTCGGCTGTGCGCAGGCGCGAAGAGTTGTTTCATTGAGCGCTCCGATGGCGCGCGATCAACGTTGGCAATCGCTGCAGCATGCCGAAAAACAAGAGCGCATGAGCGCGGGAAATCAGCACCGTATCCGCCCAGGCGCGAAAGTGCGACACCCCGTTCTCAGGATACGCCACAGGCGTCGGGACATTGATGATCTCCAGACCGTTCCAGTAGAGGCGCACCAGTACTTCGATATCGAAATTCATCCTCTCGCCGAGTGGGCAGCGCCGGTCGAGGGCCAGCAAAGGTGGCACCGGGTAGACCCGGAAACCACACATGGAATCTTTGATTTGGCGCGACAAAGTATTGATCGAAACCCAAACATGAGTGAGATAGCGGGCCCAGAGCCGCAGCGGCGGCGCGCTCGGGTCATACACCGGACAGCCGACGATCAACGCCCGCGGATGCGCCGCGGCTTGTTGGAGAAAACGCGGGATATCGCCGACCCGGTGCTGGCCGTCGGCGTCGATCTGTAGAGCGTGGCTATAACCAATGCGCGCCGCACAACGAATAGCCGTGAGCACAGCGGCCCCTTTTCCACGATTGACCGGGTGGCGCAGCAAGGTAATCTGGCTCGGCGCGGCAGCAGCGAGCGACTCGAGAATCATTGCGCAACCGGGCGAGCTGCCGTCGTCGACAAGTATGCAAGGCAGACCCTGGCGCACAACGCCAACCACTACCTCACCTACCGCGCGCTCGTGATTGTACACCGGAATCACCACGCAGGGGCTAAACATCGGCGCCTCCAAAAAGGATTCGGCCCGTGGCATGTCGGCCGAGCTCCGAAGTAATTCGGAAGGATAGAAACGATTTGGCGCGATCATGGACGATCTCGAGCCGCATCGGCGTTTCCGGAGGAATGACGCGGTGAAATTTCAGCGCTTGAATGCCGCGGAAAAGCGGCGGCAAATCGAAACACTGCCGCCCGCATTCGATCACCCAAGCGATCTGCACCACTCCGGGAAGGATCGGTCGACCGGGAAAATGCCCGTCAAAATAGAGCAGGTCGCGTGGCGCAATAAGCTCGAATATGGCCTCATGAGAGTTTTTTTCGACCAGGCGTTTACACGCTTGAGTTGGCCGATGATTCTCGCGATCGAGCAACGCGCTGAGCTCGGCAAATGTGGTTTTTCCCTGAGCATTGACGGGAAGCGCGTCCGGGTAGCGCCAGATACGCGGTAAGCCGACCGGTTCGATCGAGTCTACGAGCAAGTCAGTCAAGCTGCGGCTGAAACTCAGGCGGCCGAGCTCAACCAGCCGTTGCCGGCCGCTCTCCGATGGAACGACGAAAGCAGCCACTCGCTGCCGGCTACCTTCGAGGGCGATGACGCTTGCGGCCGCGGCCATCGGCGATGCCGTGAGTATCGACTCGATGGCGCTCAGCGATATCCGCTTACCTTCGATCTTTGCTATCCGATCGATCCGTCCTCTGAGGAGAAACCGATTCTGCGGCTCCGCCACCGCGCGATCCGCCGTGCGGAACCAATCTGCGCTCGGTAAGTACGCCGAACTGACTTCGAGCACTTCATGAGCTGGATCGACGCGCCAATGCACACCGGGAAACGGAGTCCACGCCTCGTCCGCGCTCTTCGCCTGTTGGCGCCAGGCGATGCCGCCCGTTTCAGAGCTGCCATAAACTTCGATCGGCACTTGTCCAAGTAGATGCTTGCATTCCTGGGCGACCTCGAGGGGCAACGGCCCGCCGGATGAGAAAACCCCCCGCAGGCGCTTTACCGCCAGCGCCGAGACGGAATTTCTCGACAATCGTTTCAAATGCGCTGGACTTGAAACCAGCACGCCATCACGCTGCGCCAAAGCGGTGGTCAAGTCTTCAAAAAAGACAAAACCTGGCGCGTGGATCGCGCGACCGGCCGTGAGCGGCCACAAGACTTTGAATAGTAGACCATAGATGTGCTGATGCGACACGGTCGCCATGATATCGGCACTGCCAAGCAGCGCGCCGAATTGCATTTCGAGGGTCGCGACCTCCACGGCCAGCTGCGCCAGTTTTTTTGGAATGCCTTGCGCCGCACCCGTCGTACCGGAGGTATAAAGAACCAGACCTAGGAAATCCGGATCGAGGCGATGAAACACGTCCACCTCGCCCGCCGTGTCTTGCGCCGGCGCTTGAGGCTGCCAGGCGGCAGGGAACTCTCCCAAAAAGCCATCCACGCGTTGGCCTAGACCCGCACAAGTACCGGGCAAATTATCGCCCGGGAGGTAAATCGTCTTACCCGCCTGCCAGATGCCGAACAATGCCGCCGTAAGCTCGACGGAATCGTCGAGATAGAGCGCGAAGTCCTGACCGGAACTGCGCGCGAGTAACGCGCGCCATGCGCGCACGCGCGCGAGAAACGTTTCATAGTTAACTGCCGCTCCTCGACGCCAACCCACCGTCTGAAACGGCGGCCGCTCGGCGCTAAGCACGGTCAACATGTCGAGTGTATCAGCCACGCTGACGTCCCATGAAGCGGCGGCGAACGCAATACTCACCGGCGAATAAAAGTCCAATCAAGATGTACGCAAGGAATCCGGTATAAAGCGACCAGAGCGCCGATGACGCGTACAGCGCCAGATAGAGCGCGATAGCTCCGTTAACGGTGAAAAAGAGACACCAGACTTGCGTCACGCGCCGCGTGTAGCCGATTGCATGCGCGGGCAGATTGGGGTCGCGCCTACGCGCGATGCGCTCGATTGCCGTCGGAGGAACAATGAGGCTATAGACGAACACGCCGAGCAACGTCGCGCTCACAATGACCGGATAAAGCTTCAACGGGAAGATCACGTTGGTCCAAACTGCCAGGAGCACGAGCAGCATCGTGCCACCCACCCACCAACGCATCGCTAGGCTAAATCGCTCACTGGAGAGCCGCGACAGTCCCGCCAGCAACAACACGCCGGCAAGCAAGCGCGGCTCGACCCACCCTTCGGCAAGCCAGATCGTCAGAGGATAAATCAATGTGAGGCTCACCGCTAAGAACATTGCAGCGCGGCGCACCTCGGTTACTGGTCCAGTAGTCCGGTGAGCGCATCGACAACGTCTTGCACCGTGCGCACGCTCCTGAAGACTTCGGGCTGCAGCCTTTTACCGGTAAGCTGTTTAAGCTTCACGGCGAGATCCACCGCGTCGATGCTGTCGATGTCGAGGTCGCTGTACAGGTTCGCGTCCAGTGTGATTTTCGACTTATCCAGCTCGAACATCTCGTGCAGAATATCCACCACCCAAGGGTAGACCTCTTCCTTAGTTGGAGCGGCTAGAGTCATTCAAATTTCCCTCGCTGTTCCAATTACTCCCGATCAGAATGCACAGCGTCCGAACGGACGCAAAGTGGCGGCGGGTTTCTTCTGAGTTTGCTGAAAGCCTAATCCCATAGCGTTTCTGGATGGCAACGCCCAGCTCGAGTGCATCGATGGAATCCAGCCCGAGCCCAGCGGCAAACAGCGGCGCATCGGAGTCGATATCCGCCGGCGTAATGTCTTCAAGTTGCAGGACATCGATGATGAGTTGCTTTATTTCATCTTCAGAGGGCTGCATGGCGATAGTTTTTCTCGGTAAAATAGTTCTGCAAATGGTCAGTTAACTGACGCGCCGCCAAAACATCGCTGCCCGCAGCAACGATAAATGGCCGAACCTCAATGTCCTCATCGATTTCAATTTTGAAATGGGACGAGCGAGGCGGGAGCCGCCACCATTTGACTCCCTTGGACAGCATGGTCGGTGTGCACCGTATGAGCACCGGAGTGATGTTACGCAAACCGCGCACCGCGATATTCGCCGCGCCCCGTTTGAGGGCGATCGAACCGTCGGCCGGGGTCCGCGTCCCTTCCGGGAAAATGATGAGATTACTACCATTGCGGATGGCTGTAATGCAGTCATCTACCAGGCGCGATCCGTCATCGTCATTCCGGATATACGCAGCGGCACGCATTGTCCAGTGAGTAAAAGGATTGCGCCATAGGGCGCTCTTGACAATACAATTGGCCCGCTTCACGAAGGCTATTAAAAACACAATGTCGATCAGCGTCGGGTGATTGGCGAGAATCAGTAGGCCCTCGCGCTCCAGCCGTTCCACTCCATTGATTTCGTACTGGAACACGCCCATGGCTCGCATGGATCGAACGATGCAGAGAAACGTCAAGCCGATCAGATCACGGGCAATCACCGTCCTCCGCTCGTGGCCCCGAACAAAAACATTGAGCAAAGGAAATACGATCACTCCGCCAATTCCAACCGCTAGAAAACCCAAACCAGTGCCGAACACGCGCCAATAGCCGCCGAAATTGCTAAGCATGATGCATCCATAACCAGCGGCGCCTGTCGCACGTACGCTCAAGAATAGGATCCTTACGCAAATGAAACCGCAAGATCTCTAACCCGGCCGGTAAACACTCAGCGTTAGAGCAAGGAGTCTTTTCGCCGGCGGACCAACAGAGCGAATAGAAATCTGTGCCCGGCGATCGCATGAGCCAAGCCCAAGCATAGGGCTGTTCAACGCAATCTTGAAAAGCGGCGTACACCTTGGGCAGCGGGCAGTCGTATACGACCAGCAGCACGTCCGGCTCGCCCTCGGCTAGCAACCCGCACGCCTCGATCACCGCACTTTCTACGCTGCTCTTACCCGCCGCTACGGCCGTACTGTTGGCACGGTCTGCGCGAGCAATCGAAAACAGGCCGGCGGTTGCATTATGCACCGACAAACCGAATGAAGTCGGAGAGAGGGGAGCGCCTCCGGCCAGCTCTGTCAGCAATTCCGCAGAACGCGAAGCCTCGCCGTGGCGCGAGCTAAACACCAGGGGAACGTCGGTCCTGTTTCCCAAACATTGATAGGCAACTTCAAGGGCCATCTTCGCAGCGAAGCCAGCGCGGCGCCGCAACAAGGGTCCCATGTGTTTGACTGAGGGCTCCCCGCCCTCTGTGATCGCATATTCGCCCGTGGCCCATGCCAACCAAGCATCCTTGGTCTCCACGCCTGGCGCCCATGCCGCGGAGGATGCGATCGAAAACTTAACTCCCTCGTTAGTCACTACGATCCGTTCGGTCATAGTTGAAAGGACTGATGAATCGAATATTTATACTATTGTTTGGCATCTTCCTTCCTGGTTGTGCAGCAACCTACAATCATCGGATACTCAAAAACGCTAGATCAAAGCTGAAAGAGGTAAAGGTGTCTTTATCTTCACACCAGATAATGGATGGTACGGGAAGACTGAATACAAGAATTGTGGAAAGATGACAGCAAACGCAGTAAATGCCGCATTCTCTAGATTTTCGAACGCGCCTATACATCAGAAGACTGTACCGGGCGAGAATGTCTAAACATCATACCGGTTCTTAGGCTAAGGGCGGAGATTGCTTCCGCCGTTAGAGATGGAAAAAGCAAATGGACTCTTAGTGGCGATCATCCGCAAGAGTTGTTGCCCGAACCCGCCAATCCCTACGTGCAACTACTCTACTAGAGACTGTCTAACCCGTTGGCATTTTGTTAATAGAAAACATCCAATGTTTCGGCCCATGCGGTTCGAACCGGCTAAGCGGCTTACTTTCCCGCCATACTACGCGGCAGTGATAGGGAGATTACTATTTATCGTGACTCAATTCTGGCAGCTTCGCTTGTGTATCATGCGCCATAATCTCGGACGACCTGCGAGGGCCTCACTATCCATGATCCAGTGCAGGAACGCCGCGCCGTTTCGCCAATATCTCTTCCATTCGTTCCGCCATCGTAGTGACCTTCCACGCCGAATGTAGTCGTGTAAGCAACCGCGGCTGTGGCTTGTGTGCCAACGCAGGTTACCAATTTCACTGGTATATGGAGCGTTGTAAACACAATGCTGCCAAGAATATGAACAAATCCCGGTCTTCTTGGCTGGCTGACGGAATCCTCAGGTTGGTCCGCTTGTTGAGCAAGACTGAGACTCGGCGGAACGAATAAGCTAAACGACAAAAGGGTAGCGCCTACAACCAGGGAAGATACGTTTTTCATGAGTTCACCCCTCTTCAGCTTTGATTGCAGAAATTTGAACGATCAGCCACTCGATGTCAAGAACAAAAGTAAGGATACTACTTTTGCAGGGAAGTTCTTGGAACTCTTTGTAAGATGGCTACTCACCATGTCAAACGAAGGCCAACAAGACCAGCGCAGATAACGGAGGGGTGAATCGACCGCAATGCGAACTTACTCTCGCCAACCGCGACAAAGAAAACACTGATTTTTGGCAACATCTAATACGAGTTTCAAGAACGAATAAATCAACTTACGCAACCGTTGGTATCGTGTCACGAAGCCTGAACGCTCCCGCGTACAGCGCCCGTCCCACGATCACGCCCTCGACGCCCTCGTTTTCCAACGGCAGGAGCTTGCGGATGTCATCAAGCGTCGACACGCCGCCGGAGGCAATGACCGGGATGGTTACCGAGCGGGCGATTCTAAGGGTCTCCTCCACGTTTACGCCTTCGCGCGTGCCGTCGCGGCTGATGTCGGTGTAGATGATCCGCGCTGCGCCGTCGCCCTGACAGCGCTTGGCGAGCTCGACGGCATCCATCTCAGTGGTTTCAGTCCAACCTTTGACCGCCGCTTTGCCCCGGCGCGCGTCGATACCGACGGCGATCTTGCCGGGAAATTCTTCACATAGCGTTCGGAGAAACTCCGCGTTGTCGTAAGCGGCCGTGCCGATCACGACGCGCGCCACGCCGAGATCCAGCGCCGCCTGCACGGCTTCGATCGAGCGTAGGCCGCCGCCAAGCTCCACCGATAACCCCGGTTGTTTGCAGATCGCTTGGACTTCTTTGGTATGCACCGGCCGGCCTTCGACCGCCCCGTTAAGATCGACGATGTGAATGAAAGTCGCGCCTTCGGCAACCCAGTGCTTCGCGGCATCCAGCGGGTTTTCAAAGTAGACGGTTTCCTTGTCCATCTCGCCCTGGAACAAGCGGACGCAGCGGCCATCTTTGAGGTCTATCGCAGGAATAATCAGCATGAGCTTACGACCAGTTTATGAGCAAGTAGCCGAGGGGCGAGTCGCGTAGAGCGCGGGCACTCGAACGTGAAGGTTGCGTTTGGATCCACTGTGGAAATCGCCGCACTGGAGAGGAACGGGTGGTGGCGGCCTACAAGGCAGCCACCCATTGCCCGCGCTCGTAGCGGCTCGTCCCTCGGCGGTAGAACTTTTAGAGCTATGGTTCATCTCATTAATAATTCGAGTTCACGAAGCGGCCGAAGTTGGCGAGGATGCGCAACCCCACCTCCTGGCTCTTTTCCGGGTGAAATTGGCAAGCAAAAAGCGTTTCCGTCGCGATGCTGGAAACGAATGACTCGCCGTATTCCGTGGTCGTTGCGACAATCGAGCCGTCATCGGGGACCACGTAAAACGAATGAACGAAGTAGACGTAGTCGCCGCTGGCCAGCCCTTCGAGAAACGGCGACTGCTTTTGCTTGTCGATTCGATTCCAGCCCATATGCGGGACTTTGAGGTTTTCGCGGGCGTGAAAACCAACGACCTTGCCGGGAAAGAGATCGAGGCCCTTTTGACGGCCGAACTCTTCGCTTTCGGCAAAGAGCAATTGAAATCCCAGGCAGATGCCCAAGAACGGTTTCTTGCGCCGTACGATCCCGCGAATCGGCTCGATCAAACCGAACTTGCCGAGGTTCTCCATGCAGGCGCTGAAGGCGCCGACGCCGGGCAACACCACGCCGCGCGCCGACTCGATCTTTGCTAAATCGCGCGTGACGACCGCTTCGCCGCCGGCGCGCTCAAGTCCTTTTTGCACGCTGCGCAGATTACCCATGCCGTAGTCGATGACCGCAATCATGTCTAACCCTTAAACGATTTGAACTGCTTGAACGTTTTGAACGACTTGAACCAATTATTAGAGGCTCCCTTTCGTCGACAGCGCCCCCTGAACGCGCGGGTCGAGCTGCGTCGCCAGGTCCATGGCGCGGGCGAAAGCCTTGAAGCAAGCCTCGATGATGTGATGCGGGTTCTCGCCGCGCGGCACGTCGATGTGCAGGTTCATGCCGACCTGATTGGCGAACGCGGCAAAAAATTCGTGCGGCAAGTCGGTGTCGAAGTCGCCGACGCGGCCCGGACGGATCTTGACGTTATAAAATAGATAGGGCCGGCCGCTCAGGTCGACGACCACTTTGGCCAGGGCCTCGTCGAGCGGGCAACTTGCTTCGCCGAAACGGCGGATGCCGTGTTTCTCGCCGAGCGCATCTTTGAACGCTTGCCCCAGGGCGAGCCCGACATCCTCGACCGTGTGATGGAAGTCGACTTTGAGATCGCCTTTGGCTTGGATATCAATATTGAAAAAACCGTGGCGGCTGAAACTGTCCAGCATGTGGTTGAGAAAGGGCATGCCGGTTTCAACCTGGGCTTGGCCGCTGCCGTCAAGCTCTAAGCCGACTGTGATATCGGTTTCTTTGGTCTTGCGAGTGACTTTTGCGCTTCGTGCCATAACCACTCCTCGCTTATCTGAAGCGCGCCTCCACCGAGCGCGCGTGATCGTCCAGTCCTTCGAGGCGCGCCAGCTCGGTGAGCTGCGGCGCCAAGCTGCGCAGGGCGCGTTTTTCCGCCTGAATGATGCTGGTGCGCTTGAGAAAATCGTAGGTGCCGAGCGGCGAAAAAAACCGCGCGCTGCCGCCGGTCGGCAACACGTGATTGGGGCCGGCGAGATAATCGCCCAGCGGCGGCGCGGAATAAGGCCCGAGAAACATCGCGCCGGCGTTGCGAATCTGTTGGGCCAACTTCTGCGGCCGTTTGACGATCAATTCGACATGCTCCGGAGCGATCGCGTTGGCCAGCTCGATCATCTCTTTCGCGCCGCGCGCGACGATGATGGCGCCGTATCTGTCGAGCGACTTGAGCGTGATCGCGTGCCGCCGGGTGCCGCGCAGCTGGGTTTCAATCGCGTTTTGAATTTTTGTCGCCGTCGCCATCGAAGTCGTCACGCACAGCGCCGCCGCCAACTCATCGTGCTCGGCCTGGGAGAGCAGGTCGGCGGCAACGTGAAGCGGATCGGCGGATGCGTCGGCCAAAAGCAGAATTTCGCTCGGCCCGGCGATGGAGTCGATGTCCACTTCACCGAACACCATGCGCTTGGCGGTGGCGACAAAAATATTCCCCGGGCCGACGATCTTATCGACCTTGGGAACGGTTTGCGTGCCGAATGCCAGCGCCGCGATCGCCTGAGCGCCGCCGACGCGGAAGATCCGATCGACCCCGGCGATGTGCGCCGCGGCGAGAATGACGGCGCCGTTATCGCCGATCGGCGAGGTCATGACGATCTCTTTCACGCCGGCGACTTTGGCCGGAATCGAATTCATTAGAACGGTCGATGGATAAGATGCTTTGCCGCCCGGCACGTAGACGCCGACGCGCTCCAGCGCCGTGATCCGTTGGCCGAGCCGCATGCCAATCGGGTCGCGATACTGCCAGCTCTTTTGCAGCTGGCGGCGGTGAAACGCCGTTATCCGCTTTGCCGCCAGGCGCAAAGTCGCCAGGTTCTTCCCCGGCACTTGGGTTAACGCGCGCTCGACCTCGGCGGGCTTGACCTCCATCGTAGCGCTGGTCAGTTGAACGCGATCGAACAGCCGCGTATATCGCAGCAACGCGCGATCGCCTTGTTTCCGCACGGCGGCGGCGATCTCAGCCACGCGCCTTTCCACATCGCCTTCGCGAGTGCCGCGCCGTGCCAAGATCCGCTTGATCAGCGGCTCGAACCCCGCATCCGTGGTTTTAACTAGCCTGATCCTCACCGCCAGACACTCATCGTGATTTTGGATTTTAGATTTTGGATTTTAGATTTCCGCCCTTTGAACCTTGAACCTTTGAACCTTGAACGAACTCTACCCCTTCACCCGCACGATCTGCCCGCCGAGAAAGGAAAGTTTCCTTTCGATCTGCTCGTAACCGCGGTCCAAATGATAAACGCGAGAGACTTCCGTGGTGCCGTTGGCAACCAATCCAGCTAGAACTAACGCGACGCTCGCGCGCAAATCGCTCGCCATGACCGGCGCGCCGGAAAGTTCGCGCGCGCCGCGCACCACGGCGCGGTTTCCTTCGAGTTTGATCTGCGCGCCCATGCGGTCTAATTCTTGAGCGTGCATAAACCGGTTCTCGAAAATCGTTTCAGTGATAACGCTGACGCCATCGGCCACGGCCATCAACACCATCATCTGCGCTTGCAGGTCGGTGGGAAACCCCGGGTACGGCAGCGTCGTAATATCGACGCTTTTGACTTTGCCATTGCGCTGAACCCGGATGCTGCTGTTGTCGGCCGTGAGAATAATCCCCGCCTCTTTGAGCTTGATCAAAAACGCCTCGAGATGATCCGCCCGCGCGCCGCGGATCAGCACGTCGCCGCCGGATACCGCCGCGGCGATGACGAAGCTGCCGGCTTCGATCCGATCGGGGATGATTTTGTGGCTTGTCCCGCGCAGCGTGTCCACACCATCGATTTGAATAATATCGCTGCCGGCGCCCTTCACCCTGGCGCCCATTTCATTAAGCGCGTTGGCGAGATCTTCGATTTCGGGCTCTTTGGCGGCGTTTTCGATGAGCGTCGTACCTTCGGCGAGGCTCGCCGCCATCATCAGATTCTCGGTGGCGCCGACCGACGGCAGATCGAGATAAATTTTGGCGCCACGAAGCTTGGCCGCGGTCGCCTCGATGTAACCGTGAGTCTGCTCGATGGTCGCGCCCATCGCCTCCAAACCCTTGAGATGGAGATTGATCGGCCGCGCGCCGATCGCGCAACCGCCCGGCGTGGAAACCCGCGCTTCGCCGAAGCGCGCCAGCAACGGCCCCAACACCAGGAAGGACGCTCGCATGGTTTTGACCAAATCGTACGGCGCCTCAAGTTTATCGATGCGGTCGGCGTGAAGCGTCAGATCGGCCGCGCTCTCAAGCCAACGGCGATGATCGACTTTAACGCCGAGACCGGAGAGCAGCTTCAGCGTCGTGCGAATATCGGCTAAACGGGGAACGCCTTGGTAAGTGCACGGCTCGGCGGTAAGCAGCGACGAAATCAGCACCGGCAGGGCCGCGTTCTTCGAGCCGCTTACCGTGACTTCTCCCGCCAGACTCTTTCCGCCTTGAATGATGATCTTATCCACAGAGAGTTTCCTTAGTTAAATCGCGTTCAGCCTCGCGGCCCGGGGCGCGCCACCACAATGCGATCGTTGCCGGCGTAATCTTTGTAAGTCTTCACATCGTTCCAGCCGGCGGCGGATTTGAAAAGCCCCGTCACGGCTGTGCCCATGCCGGCGCCGATCTCGAGCGCCACGGCGCCGTCCGCCGTCAAGCAGTTAGATGCCTGAGCAGCGATGCGCCGGTAGCAACCCAGCCCGTCCGGACCGCCGTCTAAAGCGGCGCGCGGCTCCCAACGGCTAACCTCCGGCTCAAGCGCGGCGATCTCAGCACTGGGAATGTACGGCGGATTCGACACGATTAAGTCAAGACCCACCCGGGTGCCGATCGTTTCAAAGAGATCGCCTCGGACAAACTTAATTCTGTCTGCCACGCCATGCCGCGCGGCATTGCGCCACGCCACGGCGAGCGCGGCGGCAGACAAATCGACAGCTAAAAATCCGGCCGCGGGCAGTTCTTTCGCCAGCGCGACGGCAATCGCCCCGCTGCCCGTGCCAAGGTCGGCAATGCGTAACGTTTTGCCTGCGCCTAGTTCACTCGCCAATGCCAGCGCGACCTCAACCAGCCGTTCTGTCTCCGGCCGCGGGACCAGCACTGCGCGCGTGACGTGAAAATCCAACGACCAAAACTCGCGTGTTCCGGTAATATAGGCTACCGGCTCGCGCTCGAGGCGCCGCGCTAGAAGCTTCTCGTAAGCGTCGCTTTGTCCGCGATTAGTCGGCGCGTTGGCCGCAAGGACCAACTGCTCTCGGCTCTTGCCAAGAATGTGACCCAGCAATACTTCAGCATCGAGCCGGCCGTTTTCAATGCCGGCCGCAAGCAAGCGCCGCGCGCCTTGGCGCAAAACCTCCGCGACCCGCCGCGCCGGCGCTTCAATCGCTGCGAGTGCCTGGCTTGCCATTTTGCTCCGCTGATCCGGCCGCCTTTAACGCTTCGGCTTGGTAGTGCGTGATCAGCGCATCGACGACTTCGTCGAGATCTCCTTCCATCACGCGTTCCAACTTATAAAGCGTAAAATTGATCCGGTGGTCGGTCAGCCGCCCCTGGGGAAAATTGTAGGTTCGAATGCGCTCGCTGCGGTCGCCGCTGCCCACCATTAACTTGCGTGTGGCGGCGATCTCCGAGCGTTGCTCTTCTTGCTTTCGCTCCAATAAGCGCGCGCGCAGGATCTTCATGCCTTTGGCGCGGTTTTTGTGCTGCGACTTCTCGTCCTGACAGGAGATCACAATCCCGGTGGGAATATGCGTGATGCGCACCGCCGAGTCCGTCGTGTTGACGCTCTGTCCGCCCGGCCCGGATGAGCGAAAGACGTCGATGCGGATTTCTTTCGCATCAATGGCGATTTCCACCTCATCGGCTTCCGCCAAAACGGCGACGGTGACGGCAGAGGTGTGAATACGACCGGAGCCTTCGGTCACGGGCACGCGTTGCACGCGGTGCACCCCACCCTCGAACTTGAGCCGGGAATAGGCGCCCTGCCCCTCGATGCTCATGATGATTTCTTTGTAGCCGCCCAATCCCGTCGGGTTGGAGCTCATCATCTCGAACCGCCAACCGCGCGACTCGGCGTAGCGGCTATACATGCGAAACAGCTCGGCCGCGAACAGCGCCGCCTCGTCGCCGCCCGTGCCGGCGCGGATCTCGACGATGACGTTCTTCGCGTCATTGGGATCTTTCGGGAGAATCAGTAGTTTCAGCCGGGTTTCAAGCGCTTCTTTGCGCTCCCGCAGCGCGATAATCTCTTCCTTCGCCAGCTCGCGCATCGCTTCGTCGGTCTCGTCGAGCAGTTGGCGGTTTTCCTGGATTTCCTGCTCGACTTTGCGCCACTCGCGAAAACAGTTGACGATCTCCTCCAGTTCGGACCGCTCTTTGGCGTATTTCGAGTATTCTCGTTGCTGGCCGAGGAGCTGGGGATCGGACATCATTTCTTCCAGCTCCACGTAGCGTTTTTCGACTTCGGCTAATTTATCAAGCATGGCAAGCTCGCGATCTCAACGGCGCAGCAGAAATAAAAAAAGGGCAAAGGGATCATCGCTGCCCTTTGCCCTTCCAGGTGCCGCAAAACCTAGTGACTCACATTCAGCCTCAACCCTCCGTCAACTCAGTTCTTCAGGCCGTATTTCTTTCTAAATTTTTCTACCCGGCCGGCTGAGTCAACGAATTTTTGCTTGCCGGTGAAGAAAGGGTGGCAGTTAGAGCAAATTTCCACGTGGATATTGCCTGCCGTGGAGCGCGTCTCGACGACGTGGCCGCACGCGCAGGTGATCGTCGTGTTTTTGTATTCCGGATGGATGCTGGCTTTCATAAATTCCCCTCAAACGCACATTTTATAACATAAGCCCCTTCACGCTTCAATCGGCGAACGGAAGCCAGAAAGAGTCTGTTATTCCCGCACGTATTTAGCGGTGGTTCGACTAGGGCTCACCACAGGCGAACTCCGACTGGACCCCCGATAAAAACATTCGGGGGTGACAACCTTCGGAGGAAATATCCCTGAGGTTCGATACTCCGCAGCTTGCCGCGGATAGTTCATGGGCGCCTAGCGATTGCGTAAATCGTTGCGTTCCGCGAACTGATTACGGTACGTCAAAGGCGCGCCTTCGATGCGCTCAAATAACGAAAGAAAGGGGCGGGACGAAAAACTTTTCGTCCCGCCCTTTAAATTATCGCAGAGCGATGATGAGCTAAAGAAACTTGCCTACAAGAAATTGGCTGATTTCCTCCGAGCCGCGCAAGGGCTTGCCGTCGATGACCAATACGGGCACCGTTGTGGCTCCGCAAAGCGCGATTAACTCCGTTTTCGAGATAGTCGATGTAGGTATCGGCATGAAAACCTTCTGGAAGTGATAAAGGAGTCGAGCACAGTAAAGTTCGATTGTGCCAAATATTTTCAAGGTGTTTCTTTGCCCTGTCGTGGGGATTTGCGGCTGCGCCCCCCGGCGCGCCCAGGTTTGGTAGAGCGTAGGGTCCTGGCGGAAGCTGGCTTCGTCTGCGAAGAGGATGGCCGCCTTTTCGCTTTGGGCTTTTTTTTAAGATTGGGATATCGGTAACGGACCCATTTGGACTGAAGTGCCTTGTCTGCCCGGGCCAGGACCTTTTGAGGCCGTTGGACAGAGAACTCCAGGCTGTGCAGGATACGTGAGACATGGGCTGGATGGTAAGAGATGCTGGACTTTCAATGTCAACCGGCCGGGGACGAGAAGCGGTGAGAATAAAGTGTGGGTTTTCAACGTCTGTAGGGGCGACCGGCCGGTCGCCCCTACACGCAGGGAGGCCAAGCAAATGAAGCCAAGCGGCGGCTATCGATCCTAATGGCCGCTCGCCCTTGTACGAATTACTTCGCCGCGGCGAGAGCCGCATCGTAGTTGGGCTGCTCGCCGATACTGCCGACATATTCGGCGTGCTTCACCTGATTGTCCGGTCCAATGACGAAAACCGCGCGCGCCAGCACGCGATCGAGCGGACCGCCGGAAATCAGCACGCCGTAATTTTTCCCGAACGAGGCGTCGCGATGATCGCTCGCCGTGATGACTTTGTCGACGTTCGCCGCGCCGCACCAGCGCTTTTGCGCGAACGGCAGGTCCATACTGACGCACACGACCTCGACGTTGGTGAGCTTGCTCGCCTCCTCGTTGAACCTCTTCGTTTCCAGGTCGCATACCGGCGTGTCCAGAGATGGCACGGTCGCAATGATGCGCGTTTTACCGGCGCCGCTCGCCAACGAGTAGTCGCTCATGTCCGCGCTTTTTTGCACTTTGAACTCCGGCGCGCTCTGGCCGGCTTTCACTTCATTGCCAAGAAGCGTCAACGTCGTGTCTTTGAACTTGACTGTAGCCATGATCCGTCCTCCTTTTTGGTATTTTGAATTTTAATCGCAACCGCCACCCTTATTAACACTTCGCGACGAAGTATCAAGAGACAGCGAGGCGCCGAACGTTGATCTCACGCGCCGGCTCCACATCGATGATCAGGGCAACTTGAACTCGGCGCGCAACCGATCCCAAGAAGACAGATTCGTTAGCCTCTGCAAAACGGTCGTGGTCGGCGGCAGGATCGGGAAGTCATGCCGATCCATGCGCGCCAGCGCCTTCTCGGCTCGGATCCACAAACTGTGCGTGACCTCTTCGGATCGGCTGAGCGGTTTCTGCTTAGCCGGCGATAAAGCAACGAAGAAGCGAGTGTCGAAGCGCAGTGAGTAGATTTCCGGCGTCACCCAATGGTCGAAATAGACCGCGCGGGCCAGATCGCAAAAAAGGTTTTCCGACTCCAGAAAAGCGCCAAAATCGAGCTGCTCTCGGACGATTGCCTGGCGCGCGCGCTCGATGCGCTGCTTGACTGCTTGATCGCTAAGTTCGATCTCATGGCCTTCTTCATCGACGCAGAGAAGCACCCCAACTTCTTCAAACAGCTCGCGTACCACGGCCACCCAGTGACCGAGGGCTTCGTCGGGTTTGTGGCGGCTTGCGAGGATCTTGCGCGCCTGCTCGCCGGAGATGCCGCGACATCTTTGCAGTACGGTTGTTGAATAGTCCGAGGCGTGGACCGTCCCGCCGGGAAAAACGTAAAACCCTCCAAGAAAACGCATCTCTTCCGGCCGGCGCGTCAGGAGAACTTCGAAACCAACCGTCTCATCCGGCCGGACCAGCACGACCGTTGAGGCAAAGCGGGGAACTACCATATCTTGCGCTCTTAGCGCAGTAAGGAGTGAGTCGTCAGGAGTGAGGGGTCCGCACTCCTTACTCTTTACTCCTTACCCTCATCCTATTTCCTGCCGATCTCATGAAGGAGTTTCTCCCACTTTTCGTTTTCCTTCTCGTACTGCATCGCAGTCATGCCCGCTTCCACGTAAAAACGCTTGAAGTCCGGCTTATTCAACGCGCTGTCGAGGCCGAACTTGCCGAGAAACTTCTGACCTTCCGGGCTGAGCAGGAAATCGGCGAACAGCAATGCCGCGTGCGGATGCGGGGCATTCGCCGGTATGGCAACGCCGCCGGCATTGGCCGGCACCAATTCCATCGGCAGCCACTTGATCGGCGCGCCTTTGGCAATCGACACTCGTGAATGACTCAAGAAAACCGTCGGCGAGACGCCGAGCTCGCCGGAAATAACCATGTCGAGAATCGCCCGGCCCGATACTGAATGTAAACTGATTTCTTGCATTTTTAGTTTCTGCACGAACTCGGCGCCCTTGGCCTTGAGCATTGCGGCGATCACGCGAGCGCCGGTGTCCGTGGTGGCAAAGCCGATCTTGCCCTTCAGCTCAGGCTTCAGTAGATCGTCGAAGCTCTTCGGCACCGCGTTTCCCCGCACCGCATTGGTATTGTACGCAAGACCGATATATGACTCACGGTCGGTCGTCCAGTAAACCAAACCTTTGTCGGTCTTTTCCTTGGCGTCGTCCGAATATTGCGTTAGGTGGGGCGAAAAATACGGCGCAAGCAGTTTATATTCCTGCATGACTTTCAGCACCGGGAACGTGGTCTCGATGGTATCGACCAGGAACCGTTTGGCCTGAGCCTCTTGCAGCACCCGCTGGACAATCGCATCGCTATTACCGCGGTACACCTCGAGTTTGATCCCGGAATACTTCGCCTCGAAAACCTTTGGAGCCTCTGTGTTTGGCCCGCCCGTGAGCGAGGTATACCACATCAACCTTCCTTCTTTTTTCGCCCCTTCATAAAGCACTTTCTCGCGATCGGGTTGGTTGTAGGCCGCCACCTCGGCACCCGAAATGGGCTTTGCCATCTGCGCCCAACCTGATGACGGCGAGATCAATGCAAGAAACAGTAAAAAGACTAACGTTCTCATGAATCCGACTCCTCAACTCATGGAGATTGCAGTAGCTGGTTAATATCATCGACGCGCGCGGCGAAACAACCCGATGAGGAATCCAGGTCTACACCGACAATTACAACTCGTAATGCTCGGCAGGCCGCCGAATTAACCTTGGCCTCCGTAGCAACTGGGCACACTAAATCAAGTCCGGCGCAACAGTCGCTTGGAAGCGCGGCATCACATGAGCGGCAAAGAGCTCGATCGTCCTGAACGCCTCGCGCTCCTTGATTCCGCCAAAGTTGATCTGCATCGACGGCTCATGATCGCCGATAAGATCCCGGTTGAATTCTATCTGCTCGATCACTTCCTCCGGTGTGCCGACCAGGGCAGTGCGACTATCGATCATCTTTTTTGCGGTGAGCGCGCTGATGGCATCGACCAGTTTGCCATAGCCCGAGTATTGGGTTGATTGATGATTCGCCCACGAGCGCACGGCCTCGGCGAAGACTTCTATGTACCGCTCGACCGGCTGCTGGAATCCCTCTATTGCCTCCCGGTGAGTTTCG
Source organism: Binatia bacterium (assembly GCA_050735675.1). Classification (GTDB taxonomy): domain Bacteria; phylum Desulfobacterota; class Binatia; order UBA9968; family UBA9968; genus DP-20. The sequence goes on from JBOHVN010000183.1 coordinate 50,690, forward strand.
GCAACGTAGCAATGCAGCGACGATTGAATCTGCTCAGCGCCGGGTGGGTGCCCCGCTTCCCGCCATGCATCGCGATAGGTTTGCACCAGCTCGCGGACGCGTTCGAGATCACTGGCAAAGGGAACGATCATAAGATGGTAACCCTGTTGGCCCGCCCAGACGAAAGACTCGGCCGACATCACTGCTGCGATCCAGATCGGCGGATGAGGCTTCTGGACCGGGCGCGGCATGAGACGAACGTCGTGAAAATTGTGAAACTTACCCTCGTAGGAGACCCGCTCCTCTGTCCAAAGCCTGGTGATGATGTCAATTCCCTCCTCGAAGCGAGGCCGGCTTTCATCCATGCTCACGCCGAAGAAATCAAACTCCTTGGGGATGAATGCGCGTCCAAAGCCGGCATCGAGCCGGCCGTTGCTGATGTTGTCCAGCATGGCCAGCTCGCCGGCGAGCTTGACGGGATTGTTAAATGCCGGAATGACCGCGCCGGTGATTAGCCGGATCCGTCGAGTGCGCGCAGCAATGGCCGACAACAGAACGATAGGATTAGGACTGTGACCGCCGTAATCATGGAAATAATGCTCGACGGTCTTAACGGACGCGTAGCCCAATTCATCGGCGCGTTCGGACAATTTGACTGCCAGCGAGAAATACTCGGCCGTGGACATGTCACTCAAGCGAAACGATGGGAAAAAGTTTAGACCGAAGCGCATCATTGCAACCTCGCCGAAATTAGTGACGGGCGGGCGATTTCTTCATTTCTGCCCGAGAAATGGTTTTGCCGGCTCCATGCCGTGACGCCGCATCAACTCCATCTCGTCTTTGCGGCTGGGAGGAACTTCTCCGGACCAGAGCGCCTGCAATTCCTCGAAGTAAACGTCCATCGCGGGCGCATGAATGACCAGCACACGAGCCTGTGTGTTGCCTGCATTACGAAACGTGTGGGCCACGCCGCCCGGCACCAGGACGAATGTGTCCGGCCGGCCGACGGTCGTGGTTGCACCGAGGGAAAACTCCACTTCTCCATCGAGAACGTAGAACGCTTCCTCGCAGTTCGCGTGAATATGCGGCGGCGGCTTTCTGCCTCCCGGAGGAAGCATGCGCTCCATCAGGGAGAAAGCGCCGTTGGTGCTTGCCCGGGTAGCTTTGAAAAACATCGCGCTGCCGCGCGCTGTGAGCAGTGTACCCTGGCCGGTCTCGAGGACCGTAGC
>JBOHVN010000184.1:0-3841 GCA_050735675.1 Binatia bacterium
AACGAAAAAAGTGATACCAAAGCGGTCGAAAGCAGCGAGATTCCGGCGACGCAGGCAAAAGACCCTGCGGCCATCGCCGACCTTCGACCGGCCCCCGCTAAGGTTCCCACCGGGCAGCCCGCGCGCGATATCAAAGTCGAAACCGAAAACTATGCCGCCGTCTTTACCACCCGCGGCGCCCGGCTAAAGAGCTTTAAATTCAAAAAGTATCGGGTCTCCGCCGACGAAAACAGCCCGCCCGTGGAGATGGTTCAAAGCGCGCCGGGCGTGCCGCTGCCACTCGGCGTGCGCTGGCAAGCGCCGCAGCCGTTCGAAGACAGCGATTTGATTTACTCAGTGCAAGGCGGCGATCTGATGTTGCGTGGTGACGCCAAAGTGAACCTGCAGTTCCAAGGACAGAATTCGAACGGCGTTGTCATTACCAAATCGTTTACTTTTTCCGGCTCGACCTATCCGATTCAAATGGAGGTTTCGGCCAAAGCGCCGGATGGCACTGCACGGATTCCGGAAATACTGATCACGGAAAAAGCCGACCACTCTAAGGCCAATCACGATGCTCCTTTCGAAGGGTTTATCGCCTTGGTCGATAACAAGATCAAACGCGAAGCGCCGGACGAGGCCGACGGTGGCCTGGAGTTTACCGGCGAAGTTTCCTGGGCCGGGTTCGGCCATACTTATTTTTTCTTCGGTTTGGTACCCGTGAACGGCGCCGGACACAAAGTCTCGGTGCGTCAGGACGGCGCCGCGCTGGTTCTCGCGATCAGCGCACCGAGCCCGACCGAGCGTGCGACGCTGTTCATCGGACCCAAGGATCTCGAAACGCTGCAATCGGTGGGCAAAGGCTTGGAGCGCGCCATCGACTTCGGCTATTTCGGCTTTGTCTCGAAGCCCTTTCTTTACCTGCTGCATTTTTTTCATCGTTTTACCGGAAGCTACGGCCTCGACATTATTCTGCTCACGGTTTTGTTCAAGATTCTCTTGGCGCCGTTGACGCATAAGAGCTTCGTGTCGATGAAGGCGATGCAAAGGCTCCAGCCGCAGATGGAAAAGCTCAAAGAGAAGTACGGCAACGACAAGGAAAAACTCAACAAGGAAATCATGGAGCTTTACCGCCGCAATGGGGTCAATCCGCTCGGCGGTTGCTTGCCGATGGTGCTCCAATTTCCGGTCTTCATCGGCTTGTACAACGCGCTGAGCACGCCGATCGAATTGCGCCACGCGTCGTTCTTGTGGATCAAGGATTTATCGCGGCCCGACTGGGAATCGCTGCCGATAGCGATCGGCGGCTGGCAATTCGGCATTCCCGTGCTCACTATTCTCATGGGCGCCAGCATGTTTATCCAGCAATGGATGACCCCCACGGCGGGTGATCCGAATCAAAGAAAAATTATGATGTTGATGCCGTTGATGTTTACGTTCATGTTTGTTTCATTTCCCGCGGGATTAACCGTTTACTGGCTGGTTAACAATCTCCTGACCATCGCCCAGCAGTACTGGATCAACCGTCACGACCATTAAAGTCTTTTGGGAAAGGCTTGATTTATGGATTTCGTGGAAACCGAAGGTGACACTATCGACGCCGCGATCGAGAATGCTCTGCGATTGCTCGGCGTCGAGCGCGAGAAGATTACCGTCGAGATCGTCTCCGAGGGACGCAAGGGTATTTTGGGATTTGGCTCACAGAAAGCCAGGATCCGCGCCGAGCTGAGAAAATCGGTCGTCTTGCTAAAGACTGCGGAACCGAAGCCGATCGCAGCCGAGGCGCCGGCCCCGTCGATCGAAGCGTCGATGGCCGCCGACAAGGCAAAACAGGCGCTGGAAGAAATTTTAAACCGAATGGGCGTTGAAGCGACGGTACAACAGAAATCTGCCGCGAAGGGCGATGAGATCATTCTCGACATCCGCGCCGACAATAGCGGACTGTTGATCGGCCGCAAGGGCCAGACTCTCGAAGCGTTGCAATACCTGATCACCCGCATCGGCGGCGAACGCCAAGGCGCCGAAGGCCCGCACATCGTCGTCGACGTTGAGAACTATCGCGAGCGGCGGCGGCGATCGCTTGAAGACATGGCACTGCGCCTGGGCGAAAAGGCCAAGCGGCAAAGAAAGACGGTAACTGTGGATGCACTAAGTGCCGCCGACCGGCGGATCGTTCATGCCGCGCTGCAGGACGATCCCTGGGTGTCGACCAAAAGTTTGGGGCAAGGTTCCTATCGCCGTTTGCTGATCATTCCGGAGGGCGACCGCCGGAAGAAAGACGATGCGCCGCCAGAAAAGCAGGGCGCAAGAGCGCCGGCCAAAGGCGGCAAAACCAGCGCTGCAGCGCCCGCGGAAGCCGATGACGAAGCTTAGCCGAGCTGCGGCCTTGAGCTTCGGCTAGCGCCCAGATGACGCTTTGTTGACCCGCCCCGAACCGTTCTCTATAGTAAGCCTGTGATTAAACGCCGCAAAACCCGGCAAATTCAGCTCGGCAAGGTCAAGATCGGCGGAGATGCGCCAATCACCGTCCAGTCGATGACCAAGACCGACACTCGCGACGTGCGCGCTACCGTGCAGCAAATCTGGGATCTGGAGGCGGCCGGTTGCGAGATCGTGCGCTGCGCCGTGCCGGTGCGCGAAGCTGCAGAACAACTGCGCGAGATTAAAAAGAGAATTCGCATTCCGCTGGTCGCCGACATTCACTTCAATTATAAGCTGGCATTGATTGCGATCGAGCAGGAAGTCGACGGTTTGCGTCTTAATCCTGGCAATATCGGCGCGCGCAAGCACGTCGAAGAAGTGGTGAAAGCGGCCTCCGAGCGGAAAATTCCGATTCGCATCGGCGTTAACGCCGGTTCCTTGGAAAAGGATTTGTTGCAAAAATACGACGGACCAACCGCCGAGGGCATGGTCGAAAGCGGTTTGCGCCATATCCGCATCCTCGAAGATGTCGGCTACCAGGAGATTAAAATCTCGCTCAAGGCCTCTGATCCGGTGATGATGATTGAAGCCTATCGCATGCTCGCCGGCCAGGTTGATTATCCGTTCCATCTCGGCGTCACGGAGGCCGGCACGCCGACGGTCGGCACGATCAAGTCCGCCGTCGGTTTGGGCACGCTGCTGGCCGAGGGTATCGGCGACACCATCCGGGTCTCGCTCGCCGCCGATCCGGTGGAAGAAGTGCGCGTCGGCACCGAGATTCTCAAGGCGCTGCAGCTCAGACAAGCGGGGCTCACGTTCGTTGCCTGTCCTTCGTGCGGCCGCGCCGACGTCGATCTCGTCGGTTTGGCCAAGAAGGTGGAAGAAAGAATGTTGCCTTACAGCAACCTGGACATTCACGTGGCGGTGATGGGCTGCGAAGTCAATGGCCCCGGCGAAGCGCGCGCCGCGGATCTTGGCGTGGCCGGCGGCAAAGGCATCGGCATCATCTTCAAACGCGGCGAAGTCATCCGCAAGGTCCCCGAAGCCGAGATCGTCGACGCCCTGATGGAAGAAGTGAACAAGTTAGCGGCTGAAAGCGAAGCCGCGAAAGCGGCGGAAAAAGCGGCCGCCGCGGAAGCCTGATTCCTCTCCTCACCTCGGTAAGTTAGCTCGGCCCGACGTGGCACCGCCACGATCGAGAAAACAGATAAGAGGTTTAACCGCAAAGAACCTAGCGCGGCAAAGCCGCAACCCAAAGTAGACTGATTGTTCACCACGAAGCGCACGAAGGACACGAAGGGTTTGAATAATTTTAAGTTCGAAACTTCGTGCTCTTCGTGACCTTCGTGGTAAGATTGAATTGTCCGTAGAATCGACATCGTAGCTTTGGCGCCCCCTGAAAATTCGCGGGGCCCGCGCAAACTTTCGGGCCTAGTAATAC
>JBOHVN010000185.1:0-34465 GCA_050735675.1 Binatia bacterium
CAGTCTCGGCGCAACGACGCCTTTGTGTTTTGGGCCGAGCACATGCGCCGCGGCAACTTCGCAGCGGCGTGGCGGATCAGCGACGAGATACTGAAGTCAAATCCTCCCTTGGGCGGGTCCAGTTCCGGACTCGCCTGGATTCCCGCTAAAAGCATGCGGGAATGACGGAGTAAGAATTTACCATTACGCAGCAAGCTGCGGGGAATTAACCCGCAGCGATTTAATCTTTTAGGGTCGTGAAAAATTCCATGTTGAACCACGCCGAACAAGAAAATGCGACGCCTGCCGCCGCTGCACAGGCGCCGACCGGCGAGGAGCTCTATAATTTGATGGCGGAGCTGTATCCGATCTGCCGGAGTTTGACCGGCGACGGGCAGCGCCGGACGCTGGACATCCTGCGCCGCCATATCGGTCTCACCGTGCATGAAGTGCCGAGCGGCACGGCGGTGTTCGACTGGACGGTGCCCAGGGAGTGGAATATCCGCGGCGCCTATATAGAGGATGCGCGCGGCCGCAAGATCATCGACTTCGCCGACTCCAACTTGCACGTGGTCGGTTACAGCGTGCCGGTGCGCCGGCGCATGTCACTCGCCGTTCTCAAGCCGCATCTGTTTAGTTTGCCCGATCATCCGGATTGGATTCCTTACCGCACGTCTTACTACCGCGAGGATTGGGGTTTTTGTTTGAGCCATCGCCAATTGCTCGACATGAAAGACGGCGAATACGAAGTCTGCATCGATTCGTCTCTCAAAGACGGCGCCATGAGCTATGGCGAATTCTTCTTAGCCGGAGAGCGCGCGGAGGAAATCCTGATCTCCTGTCATATCTGCCATCCGTCGCTCGCCAACGACAACTTGTCCGGCATCGCGGTTGCGACTTTGCTCGCCAAACATCTGAGCGTGGCGCCGCACCGCTTCTGCTATCGCTTTCTGTTTACTCCGGGGACGATCGGCTCCATCGCCTGGCTCTGCCGGAACGAAAGCCGCGTCAGCGCGATTCGCGCCGGACTGGTGCTCGCCTGCCTCGGCGACGCAGGCGGTTTCACCTACAAAAAAAGCCGGCGCAGCGACGCGCTGATCGATCGCGCCGTGCCGCAAGCCCTGCGCGACGCGGGTGAAAGCTACCAGGCGATCGAGTTTTCACCCTACGGCTACGACGAGCGGCAGTTCTGCTCGCCCGGATTCAATCTGCCGGTCGGCTGTTTGATGCGCACGCCGCACGGGTGTTTTCCCGAGTATCATACCTCGGCGGACAATCTTGATTTCGTTCGGCCGGAGCACCTCGCCGCATCCTTTGCGCGCTGTCGTGAGATCATCGAGTTGCTCGACGGCAACCGGACTCTCATGAATTTAAATCCCAAGTGCGAACCGCAGCTCGGCAAACGCGGCTTGTACGGCGGCATCGGCGGCGCTACCGGAAGCCGAAGCCGGGAGCTGGCGCTGCTCTGGGTGCTCAACGGCTCCGGCGGCGAGGATAGTCTACTCGATATCGCCGAGCGCTCCGGCTTACCTTTCAGCGCCATCGCCGGCGCGGCTCGTGATTTGGAGCGGCACGGATTGTTGAAGGAGAGATCATGATCAGCGCCGAACGCTCTTTCGATCAGCCCGAACCGCGCGCCTGCGGGGCGCCGGCGCGCCGCCTGGCCGGCCGGATGGCCGTGCTCACCGGCGCCAGCAGCGGCATCGGCCGGGCGATTGCCGAGGAGCTGGCCGCCGCCGGCGCCTCGCTCTGCCTGTTGGGCCGCCGGCCGCAGGCGCTGCGCGACGTTGCGCCGCGCCGATGCGAGGGCGCTCGCAGAATGATCTATCAAGTGGATCTAGCGGCATGCGCGCAGATCGAAAATTTTGCCGCGAGCTTTGTCCGCGACGGCGGCCAGGCCGATATCCTCGTCCACAGCGCCGGCGTCATCGCCATCGGCGCGCTGGAAAAGGCGCCTGTGGACGATTTCGAGTGGCAGCTCAATGTAAACGTACGTGCACCATATCTTCTGACCCAGTCGCTGCTGCCGCTGGTCAAGGCGCGCCGCGGGCAAATCGTCTTCATCAATTCCAACGCGGGCCTGTGCGCCGTCCCCGGTTCGGGGCAATACTCGGCCACCAAGCACGCATTGACCGGACTCGCCGACAGCTTGCGTGCCGAGGTGAACGGTCAGGTGCGCGTCATGAGCGTCTACACCGGTTCCACCGCGACGCCGATGCAAGCGGCGCTGCATGTCTCCAAGCGGCGCGTCTATGCGCCTGAGTTGCTGATTCAACCCGAAGACGTCGCTTCACTGGTCGTCCACGCGTTGAGCTTGCCGCGCACGGTCGAGGTGACGGCGTTGCACATGCGGCCAGGCGCGCCGTCGAGTTGAAACGGGGCAAGCGGCTGCGCTCCAGCGAATTCAATTCAAGATCGGATTCTAATGAGTCACATCGCCATTAAAGTTGCCGGCGTCGGTAAAACCTATCGCATCGCCAAGCTGGAAAAGTACCGAACCTTGCGCGACTCCCTCAGCCAGGCCCTGGCCGCGCCGTATCGCGCGCTGCGCGCACGGTTGTCTTCCCGTTCGATCAGCCGCGGCGGCCGTGGGTCGCAAGAAAACTTTCAGGCCTTGCAGAACGTTTCTTTTGAAATCAAGCAGGGCGAGGCGGTCGGCATCGTCGGCCGCAACGGCGCCGGCAAGAGCACGCTGCTCAAGATTCTCTCGCGCATCACCGAGCCCGATGAAGGATCCGTCGAATATTTCGGCCGCATCGGTTCGCTTTTGGAAGTCGGCACCGGGTTTCACATGGAGCTCAGCGGGCGCGAGAATGTTTATCTCAACGGCGCGATCCTGGGCATGAGAAAGCAAGAGATCGACCGCAAGTTCGACGAGATCGTCGATTTTGCCGAAATGGATCGCTTTATCGACACGCCGGTGAAGCATTATTCGAGCGGCATGCAGCTGCGCCTGGCATTCGCCGTGGCGGCGCACCTGGAGCCGGAAATTTTACTGGTCGACGAAGTGCTGGCCGTAGGCGACGCGCGTTTTCAGAAAAAGTGCTTGAGCAAAATGGCAGACGTGGGACAGCATGGCCGCACCGTGCTGTTCGTCTCGCACAACATGCCGGCGGTCACGCGGTTGTGCAAACGCTGTCTCTTGTTGGAAAACGGCCGGCTGGTCAAGGACGGGCCGTCGCACGAGGTCGTCAGCGCCTACCTGCACGCCGATGCCGGGACTACGGCGGAACGCGAATGGCCCGACGTGGAGAGCGCTCCGGCCGGGGAGATCGCGCGCTTGCGTGCGGTCAAAGTACGCGATCATGACGGGCTCGTAAGCGAAGCCGTCGATATTCGCGAAGCGGTCACGCTAGAAATGACTTTTGAAGTCCTTCGGGACGGAGCCGTGTTGCTGCCGTTCTTCATGTTCTACAACGACGATGGGCTGCTTGCTTTCAGCGCCAATGACCTCGATCCCTGCTGGCGCGGCCGTCCACGTCCCGCGGGCGAATATCAGAGCGCCGCGCGCATTCCCGGCAATCTGCTGGCTGAAGGAAACCTGTTCGTCGGCGCCGGCGTCACCAGCGAAGGACCGACCCTGCAATTCTATGAAGGCGACGCGGTGGCCTTTCATGTGATCGACAGCCTTGACGGCAATTCGGCGCGCGGCGATTACGCCGGTCACATGCACGGCGTGGTTCGGCCCATGTTGCAGTGGAGCACACGGTTTAAAGCAAAAGAGTCGCGCGCCGCGGCGGGGCGCACGGCGCAAATAATTCATCAATGATCGGCAAAAACGCCCGGACGGCGGCTCGGCTCATTGAGACGCTGGCAGCGTTGATTGAAGAACGGGAGACGCTATGAAGCTGAGCATCGTCATTCCATGTCGAAATGCAGTCAGGACCATCGGGATACAGCTCGACGCCCTATGCCGCCAGCAATGGCATGATGCTTGGGAGGTGATTGTTGCCGACAATGGTTCGAGCGATGGCACCCAGGACGTAGTGGCGCGCTATTACAGCCGCTTGCCTGGATTATGTCTCATTGACGCGTCGGCCCGCCGCGGCGCTGCCCATGCGCGCAATGTCGCGGTGCGAGCGGCGTCGGGTGACGCGATCGCTTTTTGCGACGCCGATGACGAAGTCGGCATCGGCTGGTTGACCGCCCTCGGCAACGCGCTCTCACGTCATGATTTCGTCGCCAGCAGGATGGACGTCGACAAGCTCAACCCGCCCTGGCTGGCCGTGACGTTGAACAACGTGCAGGGGAGGGGGATCAGACGCGCATACTATCCGCCTTATCTGGGCCACGCCGGCAGCAGCGGCATGGGCGTGAAGAAGGCATTGCACGAGCGTGTCGGCGGATTCGATGAGACGCTGCGCGAGCGCGAGGATACCGATTATTGCTTTCGCATCCAGCTTCAGGGCGTCGAGCTCCAGTTCGTCGCGGAGGCGACGATTCACATCCGCTACGGCGATACCTCCGAAGCGTTGTTTCGTCAGGCGCGTCAATGGGCGCGCTACCAGGTATTGCTTTACAAGCGCTACGGCGCCGGCGTGCCGCTGGAAAGTCCCTGGCGCTCCTATCTGCAAACCTGGCGCGATCTGATCGGCTGTGCCCCGCGCGTCTTCAGAAAAGAAACCCGCCCGGCATGGATGAAGACGTTGGGAACTCAGGTCGGTTTGATCGAAGGCGCGATACTGTATCGCGTGCCGCCGGTGTGTGAAGCGTATCCCGCCCATTCAGTGTCTGAGGCGGTGGCAATGCCATTCCCCGCGCTGGTAGAAAAATTTACCTTCCCGGCGCGTAACATCAGCGAGTTGGCGGGCGGCAAGGCATGGCATGGCACTGCGATACGTAAAAGCGCGCGCGCCGAGAAAGAGAGCGAAGAAAGCTCGAATCCGCCTGATCCCCGTTGAGTACAAAAGGCCTCTCTCGTGTCTGGAGTCTAGAGTTTTTAAAAACCCCGAAACGCAAAACGCGAGACCCGAGGCGAATTTTTAAAATCCAAGGGAACCATGTTCGCGGCCGCATCGGAGGCGTCGTTAGGCCAATTGGACTCAACAACTCCAGTACGGCATCAGGCCAACCGCGGGGCTCGACTCGCGGCCAATCAACTGGCTATTAGAGATTTCACCGCGGATCCGCCACAGGACGGATCAGCCACAATTTTAAAGGCTGAGACGCGGAGTACACCGAGAAAAGGAATAACTCCGAACTCTGCGAATTCTGAGCCTCTGCGGTGAATCTTGTTTTCGTCGACAGCCTTGCTTGAAGTTCGCCGAATGAAGATCGATATGACCAACGTGATGGCGCGGGTTGCGCGCCGCGGCTCGGCGCTGCTCGCCAGCCCATTGACCCATGCATCACAGAACTGTCTCGGCGTTCTTACCGGGGTTGCGACCCACAGACCGGTTGTCGCGCTGACATTCGACGATGGGCCGCATCCCGAAAACACGCCAGCCTTACTGGCCATTCTCGCGAAACACGACGCGCGCGCGACCTTCTTTATGATCGGCGAGCTGGCGATTCAATACCCGCGAGTGGTGCGCGCCGTGGCTCAAGCCGGACATGTGGTCGCGAACCATTCCTGGAGTCATTTGTCATTTCCGCTGCTGACGGCGCGCGAGCGTTACGAGCAGCTGCGCCGCTGCAAAGAAGCCCTGGCGCCTTACGGCACCATGCTGTTCCGGCCGCCTTATTGCCACCAGACCCTCGGCAGTCGCTGGCATACGTTATGCGCCGGCTACGATGTCGTCGCCTTCAATGTTCATGTCGAAGACTGGTTGCCGCGGCCGGCCGAGTGGATGAGCGATCGACTGGTGGATCAAACGCGGCCCGGCGGCATTATTATCTTGCACGACAATATTTATCGCAGCGTGCTAACCGCTTCCGCGCCGGACCGCAAGCCGATGCTGCGCGCTCTCGATCACGCGCTGGAGCGGCTGCAGCAGCGCTTTCGCTTCGTGACCGTGCCTGAGTTGCTTCGCCTGGGACAACCGCTGCGCGAGAACTGGTACCGCCAGGGACAAGAAGAGATGCAGCCGGCGCTGCAACGCTATTTGCTGGAACAGCGGCAGCAATTGAACAAAGAGCCGCCGCCGTCGTAGTGGGCGCATAACCAGTGTCGCGAACGGCTGACACGGACGGCGCCCGAGCTGTGTTCATGCGCAAAGGAGGGGGCCATGAAGCTGAGCGTTATCATTCCCTGTTTGAACGCGGCGAGAACGATCGGCGCGCAGTTGGACGCGCTCTGCCGCCAAGAGTGGGACGAGCCCTGGGAGGTGATCATCGCCGACAACGGCTCGATCGATACGACACTGGCCGTCATAAGAGAAAAGAGCGGCAGGTTGCCGTGCCTGCAAGTCATCGATGCGTCCGACTGCCGCGGCAGCGCTCACGCGCGCAACGTCGGCGCTCTTTTTGCGCGCGGTGAATCGTTGGCCTTTTGCGACGCCGACGATGAGGTGGGAGCGGGATGGCTGGCCGCTATTGGAGCGGCGCTCGGCGATCACGATTTCGTCGCCAGCCGCACCGACGTTGAGAAACTCAATCCGGCCTGGATCGCCGGGCGTTTGAGAAACCCACAGGGTTCAGGTCTTCAGATAGTGGCCTATCCGCCTTATCTCTGCCACGCCGGGGGCAGCGGTTTGGGCATCAAACACGTACTTCACGATCGGGTTGGCGGCTTCGATGTGTCGCTACCGCGCTTGCAAGATACCGATTATTGCTTCCGTGTCCAGCGCCTCGGTATCGAGTTGCACTTCGCCGCCGATGCCGTCGTGCACGTGCGTTACAGCAGCAAAGCCGCTTCGCTCTTCCGGCAGGCGCGCTTGTGGGCGGAATACAATGAGCTGATGTACCGCCGTTACGGCGGCGGGGAGCGCCTGCCGCACCCGTGGGTCTCATACGTCCAAACCTGGCGCGATTTAATTTGTTGCGTGCCTCGCATCTTCCATAAAGAAACGCGTTCCGCCTGGATGAAGACGCTCGGCACCCAAATCGGTTTATTGCAGGGAATGATTCGCTTCCGTGTGCCGCCGGTGCGGTGAACTTCATGGAGTGTCCATGTTGACCCAGTCAAAATTACCGATGCGGCTCGATCTTGCCGCTAAGATTTGGCAGGTATCGAGCAACGGCCGGAAAAGGCTCGGCGACCGTGTTCACCGGCTCTTTGATCACGCCTATTACCGGCACCTTTTCGGTTTAACAATCCCTGGCGCAGCCAAACTCACCCGCAAGCTCGCCGGTTGGGAAAGACGGCAGGGGAGAGGAGACGTGCCGGTGCCGCCGGATGCTTGGGAGTCGCAATATCGCGAGGGCCGTTGGGCTTACTTGCAGGGGCTTCAGCAGATGACCCGTTACAGCGTCATCGCCGGTTACCTTCAAACATTCAAGAACGAGGGGTGCGTGCTGGATGTGGGTTGCGGCGAGGGGATTCTGCTCGAACGGCTCGGCGCGGCCAATTACGCAAAATTTGTCGGCATCGATTGGTCGCACGCCGCCATTGCGCAGGCGCAAAAAAGACCGCATGCCCGAAGTGTTTTTGTCCAGGCCGACGCGCAATTTTTTGTGCCTGACGACACTTTCGATGCGGTCATATTCAACGAGGTGCTCTACTATTTCGACGATCCGCTCGCCGTGGCGCAACGCTACGGCGCTTGGTTGAGGCCCGGCGGGTTGTTCATTACCTCGCTTTTCGCCGGGAGCGATCGAGCGCGCGCCATCGGCCGGCTGTTAAAACAAGCCTACGACTGCATCGATGAAGTCGAGATCGCCGGCCATGGGCGGTGTTGGATCATCAGCGTCTTGGCACCTTTCAGCACCGGCGGAAAATCCCAAACACCAGGAGTATTCCACCATGGATCTTAGCGTGGTCATCCCTTGCCGGAACAATGCCGGCGCGATCGCTGGCCAGCTGGCGGCGCTGCTGCGCCAAAAGTGGCACGGTCCATGGGAAGTGATCGTGGCGGACAACGGCTCGACGGACGCGACAATCGAGGTCGTTGAAAAACACCGCGCGAATTTACCGCAGTTGCGTTTGATCGATGCTTCGGCCCGGCGCGGCGCCGCCCATGCGCGCAACGCCGGCGTGGCGGCGGCGCGCGGTGAAGCGATTGTGTTCTGCGATGCCGACGACGAGGTCGGCAGCGGCTGGCTGGCGGCCATGCGGCAAGGCCTGGCCGAACATGACTTTGTCGCGGCGCGCCTCGATATCGAGAAGTTGAACCTTCCGGAAATCGTCAAAACCGTGAGCAACCCACAAGCTGACGGTTTGCAGCAGGTCGCTTATCCGCCGCACCTGTGGCACGCGAGCGGGACCAGTCTAGGAGTCAAGCGCAAAGTTCACGAACGGGTCGGCGGATTCGACGAAACGTTGCCTTACTTGCAAGACACCGATTATTGCTTTCGTTTGCAGCTCAGCGGCGTTGAATTGCACTTCTTAGAGGAAGCCGTTGTCCACTATCGCTTCAAAGACAGTGAAAAGGCGTTGTTTCATCAGGCGCGCCACTGGGGACAATACAATGTCTTGATGTACAAACGTTATCGGCAAACCATGAGACTGGCCCATCCTTGGCGCCGCCACCTGTCGCGCTGGCACTCATTGTTGCGGCGCGCCCCCCGCGTACTGGACAAGGAGCAGCGCCACGCTTGGATGAAAACGCTGGGAACGCAAATCGGCGTCTTACAAGGATCGATCCGCTACAGGGTTCCACCGGTTCTCGGCTGGTTGGTGTGCACGCTATAATAGGGCGGGAATAGCCATGGAATCCATCAACAAAAAAATCAAAAAAACACTCGCCGGCGCGCTGCGCAAGATGCGCAAGTACGCGCGATCTGTCGACGAGGAGAACCACAACGGCGCGCGCGACTACAGCAAGGACGATTTCGCCTACCCCTGGCTGAACAGCCAGTTTGAGTTGGTGCTGCGCGAAGCAGGCGCGAGCAAAAAGCCGGGCTACGCCTGGGGCGTGCTGCACGCCGCTCATCTGGCTGCGCAACTGAACGTCACGGCGATTTCGGTCCTGGAATTCGGGGTTGCCGGCGGCAATGGTCTGGTGATCTTGGAGAATGTCGGCGAAAAAGTCGAGCGGATTTTCGGCTTGCGCATCGAGGTTTATGGTTTCGACACCGGCAAAGGTTTGCCCAAACCGCAAGATTATCGCGACCTGCCTAATCTTTATCGCGAATCGGCCTTTCCGATGGACGTGGAGAAGTTGCAGAAACGGCTGCAGCGCGCCCATCTCCATCTTGGGCTCGTCGGCGACACCGTGGTCGACTTCATGAGCGCCCGGCCGGCGCCGGTGGCGTTCGTCTCAATCGATCTGGATTATTACAGCTCCACCATGGACGCTTTGCAGCTTCTTGAAGCCGACCGGAAAATGATTCTGCCGCGGGTGCATTTTTACTTCGACGACATCATGGGCTTTACCAACTGCGAATTTAACGGCGAGCGCCTGGCGATCGCCGAGTTCAATCGCGCCGACGAAAAGCGAAAAATCTCGCCGATCTACGGCCTAAAATATTTTCTGCCGCCGCGCTACGCCCAGGCGCAATGGGTCGAACAAATGTATATGGCGCATCTGTTCGATCACCCCTGCTACGGGCGCTCCGACGGGTTGGTGCGCCGTCCGTTTTGCGGCGGCACGGATCTGCGCGACGACGGTTAACCCCTACGTCTCGCTTCGCTCCTGTTCAACCGGCGCGCACGCGCCTTCGTTCAATCGTTGCGCTCCGTTCAAGTCGTTCAGCACGTTTTGAACGGCGTGAGGCGAATCCGAACGGTTGAACGGACGAAGTGATTGAACGTTTTTGAACTCTCCCAATCCACGCGAACTTCGTCGCGCAACAATAAAGGAAGGATTGCTAAACTCTCTATGGAAACAACCGCAACGATAAACATGCGCCGCTGGCTGATGAAGCACCGGCGCTTGCCGATCGCCTCTTTGCATCTGCTGCTGATCGCGCTCGCCAATTACATCGCCTTCTGGCTGCGCTTTGACAGCTGGACGCCGCGCCAGGAGTTTCTCGAAACCCTGCCCGCTCTGCTTGTCGTCCGCGCTGTGCTGTTCGTGCCGTTTCGCCTCTATGAAGGATTGTGGCGCTACACGAGCATCGAGGACCTGCGTAACATCCTCGCCGGCGTCGGCTCAAGCACCGTGGTGTTTGCTGTTTACGTGTACGGCTACCTCGGCATGGCGGCTTATCCGCGCTCGGTGTTAGTCATCGACGCGCTCGTGCTGATCTTCTTGATGAGCGGCGTGCGTTTGTCGCGGCGCGTGCATTTTATGATGCATCATCCGAAAGGAGCCAAGAAGATATTGATTTACGGCGCCGGCGATGCCGGCGAGATGATCGCGCGCGACATTCGCAACAACGGCGCGTTGTACCATCAGGAGCCGATCGGATTCATCGACGATGATCCGGCCAAGACCGGCGAACATATTCATGGCATGCCGGTATTAGGCTCGAGCGATCAGCTGGACGAGATTCTGCGCGTGCACCAGCCGGACGAAGTGCTGTTGGCGATTCCGAGCGCCTCGCCATCGTTGATCCGGCGCGTGCTGACGAGTTTCGAACCTTATAAGATCCCGATCAAAACTCTCCCCAACGTCACGAAAATTCCGGGCGGCATCGTCGGCGTGCGCCAGATCCAGGATCTGTCTGTCGAAGATCTGCTCGAACGCTTGCCCGTCGGCATGGATCTGACGCCGGTGCAAAAGCTGCTCAAGGGGAGACGGGTGTTGATCAGCGGCGCGGGCGGTTCGATCGGCGCCGAACTCAGCCGGCAAATCGCCCAGTACGGTCCGGCGCGGCTGGTTCTGCTCGATCAGAGCGAAAGCGCGCTCTATGACATCGAGATGGAACTGCAAAGCTCGCATCCCGAGCTCAGCCGCGTAGCGGCGCTGGCCGACGTCAAGAACGAGCGGCCGATAAGACAGATTTTTTCCCAAGAGGCGCCGCAGATCGTTTTTCACGCCGCTGCCTACAAGCACGTGCCGATGATGGAACACCACCCGACCGAAGCGGTGCTTAACAATGTCGTCGCCACCCACCGGCTGATGCAGATCGCAGTGCAGCACAAAGTGCAGCGCTTCGTCCTCATCTCCACCGACAAAGCAGTCAATCCGACAAACGTCATGGGCGCGACCAAGCGGGTCAACGAGATGTGTGTGCAAGCTTGGGCCAAGGAGGCGCAGCGCGGCGGCGCGATTTTTTCGGCGGTGCGCTTCGGCAACGTGTTGGGTAGCAACGGCAGCGTCGTGCCGCTGTTTCTCAAACAGATCGAGCAGGGTGGACCGATCACGATCACGCACCCCGAAGTCGTGCGCTTTTTCATGACCATCCCCGAAGCGGTGATCCTGGTCCTGCAGGCCGCTACGCTGGCGCGCGGCGGTGAGATCTTCGTCCTGGAAATGGGCGAGCAGATCAAGCTCATGGAGATGGCGCGCCACCTGATTCGCATGGCGGGCTATATTCCCGACGTCGATATCGCGATTCGAGTGGTCGGACTGCGCCCGGGCGAAAAACTGCGCGAGGAATTGGTCGCCATGGATGAGGCCCTGGTCGCTTCGGGAGTCGACAAGATCCGCCGGGTGCAATCCGCCTGGATTGCCGATCTGAAGTTTCTCCAACAAAACATCAACCGGTTGGAAAGCCTGGCGAACAACGGTCAAAGCCGGTCGGTCGTCGAACTACTCTATCGCTTGGTACCGACATTTCGGCCGCTCAACGGCGCTGCCGCGAGCCAGCCCAATCGCCACCAGCTCAGAAGAGACCGTCTGGAGAAACTGCGAGTCGCCGACCAGTCGGCTTAAGTAAGGATGAATAACGTGCGGCGGCCGGCGCCGCCTCGGCATGTGGTAAATGACTTTTCATTTTACTGGTCACGACTTCCCATGAATGTTCCGCGGCGACACTGAAAGCGCGCGCGTTTGTCTCATGAATGAGACAGTTATGCATTCGTTCCCTCGTAAGAGATCGTGGCATAACTGTTGCGCGATGTCGACATGGTTCAAATGCACGCCAAGCAGGAGTCCACACCATGCAACATCAGAGAATCGTTCACGTCGTCGGCACGGGCACGATCGGTGAGCCGCTGATCGGACTGCTCGCCAGTTTTCGCAAGGAGTTGGGCATCGACGAAGTCACGTTTCACAAACGCACGCCGCTGTTAGCCGATAAATCGAAAGTGCTGGCTTTAAAAAACAAGGGCGCCGAGTTGGCGGTCGACGCCCACCAGATCGATCGCTTCAACGCGATGGGCCTGAGACCCAAGTATGACGCGTTCGAAGCGATCGACCGCGCCGCAGTCGTGATCGATTGCACGCCTGCCGGTAACGAGAACAAAGCGAAGATGTACCTGCGCTACGGCCAAAACGCGCATGGTTTCATCGCCCAGGGGAGTGAATTCGGTTTCGGTAAAATGTATGCCCGCGGCATCAACGATCGGGTGTTGCGCCACGGCGAGGACAAATTTCTCCAAGTGGTTAGCTGCAACACGCACAACCTCGCCGTGTTGGTCGACGCCATCGCGTTGGGTCCGGAGGGCGACAACAGTTTAGAGCGCGGCGTGTTTGTGTGCATGCGCCGGGCCAGCGATATGAGCCAGGAGAACGAATTTATGCCATCGCCGACGGTCAGCAAGCATGACGATCGCAAATTCGGCACGCACCAGGCGCGCGATGCCTTTCATCTATTTGCCACTCGCGGGCTCAATTTAGATCTTTATTCCTCGGCTCTCAGGGTGAACACGCAGTACATGCACGTGATCTATTTCAATCTGATGCTCAGGCGCGCGGTGTCGGCTGAAGACGTGGTCCAGCGGCTGCAAGCCAATGGCCGGGTGGCGTTGACGTATAAGGACGAATCAAGCCTGGTGTTTTCCTTCGGCCGCGACCACGGCTTGTTCGGGCGCATTCTCAGTCAAACCGTGATTCCGATCCGCAGCATCTCGGTGCGGGACGATCGCGAAGTCCTAGGCTTCAGTTTCACGCCGCAGGACGGTAATTCGCTGCTGTCCAGCATCGCCGCCGCGGAGTGGTTTCTCTATCCGGAAGAGTACAACCAGCGCCTGCAGTGCATCGAGAAATTCATCTTCCAGGAAATCTGACGACGCTGCGCTCGAATCTGCGATCGAAAACACTGACCCAAGCGCAGCTTCGCCGCAAACAAAGGTAAATAAGCACACAGCACGAAGCGCACGAAGGACGGGAATGGAGAAATTCAACTCCTAAACTTCGCGTCCTTCGTGGTGAGCACTTCTTTTCCTAAATTCACTCAAACTACAGACCGCAGAATGCACTAACCGACATCTAGTGAAGTTGCGCTGCAGAGGGAACTTCCATGGAATCTTTGCGTGAGAACGTCACATTACCCGCCGGTGCCTTGCCGGCTTATCCGGCGCAGTCCGGTCGCGAGCTGCAGGAGAAGATTCGCCAGCGCACGGCGCATGCGGGCGTGTTGGGACTGGGCTACGTCGGATTGCCGCTGGCGCTGGAGATGGCTCGTGCCGGCTTTCAGGTCACCGGTATCGATCTGGTCAGGGGAAAAGTCGACTCGATCAATGCCGGTATTTCATACGTCCCGGATGTCTCAGGCGAGAGGCTCGCACGAACAGTCGCCGCCAATAAAATGCGCGCGACGCAATCGCTGGCCGCGGCCGAGAATCTCGATACGCTCAACATCTGCGTCCCTACGCCATTGCGCAAAAACAAGGACCCCGATCTGTCGTACGTCATTGCGGCGGTGGAAGCGATCCGTAATCATATTCGCCCCGGACAGCTGATCATACTGGAAAGCACGACCTATCCGGGAACCACCCGCGAGGTGGTCTTGCCGGTATTGGAAGAAACCGGTTTGAAAGTCGGGCGCGATTTTTTTCTCGCCTATTCGCCGGAGCGGGTCGACCCGGGCAACCAGCAGTATACGACGCGCAATATTCCCAAAGTCGTCGGCGGCGCAACGCCGCGCTGCGCCAAGATGGCGGCGCTCTTTTATGAGCAGTTCGTCGACAAAGTCTTGCCGGTGTCCTCGACCGACTGCGCCGAGATGGTCAAACTGCTGGAAAATACATTTCGCAGCGTCAATATCGCCCTCGCCAACGAGATGGCGCTGACCTGCCATAGCCTGGGAATCGACGTCTGGGAAGTCATCGAAGCGGCCAAATCCAAACCGTTTGGTTTTCTGCCTTTCTATCCGGGTCCGGGGCTAGGCGGGCACTGTATTCCGGTCGATCCCTATTACTTGACCTGGAAAGCCAAGATGAATGGCGCCGAGCCGCGGCTGATCGAGCTCGCCGGCATCATCAATAACCAGATGCCGAGCTTTGCCGTGCGCGGCATTGCCGACGCGCTCAACGAGCGGCGGAAATGTCTGAAGGGAGCGAAAATTCTCGGCGCCGGGGCGGCCTACAAGCGCGACACTAACGACGTGCGCGAGTCGCCCGCGGTCGCGATCATGGAAGCGCTGCGCGAGAAAGGCGCATCGATCTGTTTCTCGGACCCTTACGTATCGACGCTGACGATTAAAGGCCAGGTGGTCAAATCGCAGGTCTTGAGCGTCGAGCTGCTGCAGTCGATGGACTGTGTAGCGATTCTCACCGATCATTCGATATTCGACTACTCATTGATCGCTAATTCCGCTCCGCTCATCTTCGATACACGCAACGCGCTAAAAGATTTTCCCAAGGCCAACGTGGTGCGCTTGTAATCAAAACAAAATCCGAAGCTTGACACTCCGACGGCCGTCTCCCAGGTAGGACGAGCCTACGCATGGCCCGTCTCAGGAGTGCAACATGCGGTAAAGAGATGTCCCGCATTGTCATCTTTTGACGCTGGTGTTCGTGGCATGTTCCTTGCGGCTACCCGGTACCATGGGTTTTTTGATCTCAACGTGCGATCGTTGCGGCGAGCACTTTGGCGGCAATTTCTATCGCGTCATCAGCGAGAATGAAGGCGAAGACTGCTCAATAGGTCAATAGGGTCGTCTGCTACGGCTGTTATCTGGAAGCGTCGCAATTGGGCCTTGATATGGAGCGATCAAGATCAGCGAAGCGGGGCTCGCACTGATCGCTTGGCGCGCCACCCGAAAATCCGGCAACATTGAATCCAAACGGCGAGTCTGACCGAACCGGTTGAAGGAGAGAACAACGCGTGTATACGACCGTGCCGCCGGCGCAACAAATGGCGCCCAATCGATTTATTCCGAGGCTAGAACAGCGCGCTGAGGGCAACGCCGGGCTGCCAAATCTGACCTTGGCGACGGGCGCGCTGCTCGAGTTTCATTGCTGTCCAACCGCGCTGTGGAGCGCCGATCGTACCGAGTGTTTGTTTAACAGCGCGACAGTTGCGCTGTTTGGCTTTCGCGACAGCGATTTTTGCGCCGATCAAAAACTCTGGATCGCGCGCCTCGATGAGCGCGATCGCGACGCGTTTATGTCGTCGTGGCAGAGCCTGCAAAACGGCGAGAGCAAAATCGTTTGCCGCTATCGCTTCAGGCCCCAAGACGCTTCCCACGACATCGACGTCGAAGAAACCGCCTTGCTGCTGCCGGCCGGCCCGGCCGGCAAGCCGGCGGTTTTGAGCTGGTATCACGCATACAACGCGGCGCTGCGCAAACTGGGCCGCAACGGCTCACCGGTCGAACGCTTGATTCATCAGATCGGCAATAATTTGCAGGCGATCCGCAGTGAAGCGGACTTGTTGCGATTATTTAACGGATTGCCGCAGCGCAGCTTCGACAACATTACCCAGGGTATCGATCGTATCCAGCATCTGGTCGCTCAAATCGACGGCGCCGCGGTGGAGCTGTCTTTTGAACGCGCGGAGGCGGGCGAAGTGCGCCAGCGGCTGGAGCGAAGCGATAATGAGTAATTATAGGGTTTCATTTCACATGCCCGAGCTGCACAGCATCGATATCGTTCCCCGGCGCCCGTTCATCGCCAGGATTGACGCGGGTGCGGAGCCCGAGCCGTTAAACTCGCTGGTGCCGAACGTTCTGGTCATCGACGATGACGCGGTGGTGCGCGAGCAACTGGCGCGCTTGTACGAGCAAAGCGGTTATAAGGTGGAGGCTCTGACCTCCGCCGAAGCAGCGCTGGCGCAGCTGGCGCAAGGCCGGATCGATTTCGTCATCACCGACATCAAGCTGCCCGGCATGAGCGGCGCCGAGCTGATCGCGCTGATGCAGGAGAGTTATCCCGACATCCCGGTGATCGCGATCACCGGTTATCTCGACATCGAGACCGCCGTTAAAGTGCTCAAATGCGGCGCTGTAGATTTCGTCGTCAAGCCCTTCGACTTGACGGCGGTGCGCAATGCCACGGTCGCGGCGCTCGAGCGCAGCCGCGTTTACATGGAGATCCGCCATTTACGGCGCGCGCTCAAAAACGGCGCCGAGTTCGGCAACATGCTGAGCAAGACGCCGGAAATGCACCGGTTGTTCGAAACCATCCGCATGGTCGCTTCGACCGACATGGCCGTGGTCATCGAAGGTGAAAGCGGCACAGGCAAAGAGCTGCTCGCCAGCGCCGTGCACTACCACAGCGCGCGCCGCGAAGGCCCGTTCGTGACTTTTAATTGCGCCGGGCTGCCGGACAGCTTGATCGAGCACGAGCTGTTTGGTCATGAGAAAGACGGTGGAGTGACGGCGCATCCGGGCAAGATCGAGCTTGCCCACGGTGGCACGTTATTTCTCGACGAGATTGAAAGCTTGTCGATCGCCACCCAGGGAAAATTGCTTAGCGTGATCGAGGAGCGAAAATTCCAGCGTCTCGGCAGCGCCAACGGCATGCCGGTGGACCTGCGCATGATCACCGCGGCGAGCGTGCCGTTAAGGCGAGTGGTCGCCGAAGGCAAAATGCGCTCGGATTTCTACTACCGGATCAGTGTCATCCCGATTCAGCTGATGCCGTTGCGCCGCCGCAGCGTCGACATTCCGCTGTTGGTGCAAGATTTTTTGCACCGCCATCCGCTCGCCGCGCAAAGACGGATCACGTCAGTGTCCAAGCAGGTGATGCGCGCGCTGCTCGGCTATGCTTGGCCCGGCAACATTCCCGAGTTGCAAAATGTCCTCGAGCGCGCCATCGTCCTGACCGCCGGACGGGTGATCGAGAAAGTCGATTTGCCGCAAATTCCTTTCGAGAGCCAGGCGCCGAATCTGGCGTCGTCCACGCTGTCGGGCTGGCTTGACGAAAAGGAGAAACAGTTTCTGGCGCAGAAGCTCGAGGACTGCGGCGGCAACATCGCGCTCACGGCGCGAAGTTGCGGTATCGCTTTGCGCAGCCTGCATCGCAAGATGCAGAAGTACGGCTTGGACAAGAAACGCTTCAGACGCAAATCCGCGGAAACCGAAGAGCCAATAAAGAAAAACGATAACGTGGCCGCTTGAGCGAACACCACACTAGTTCTGTGTCTGGTTTTTCATCCTGCAACCCCGCACCCGATCTTCTCCTATTCTCACATCCCATACCGACCTGATCCTCAGTTCATTCCCTGGTTCCCAGCGTCGTCCGTGAATGTTCTGTCCCACCTGCGGAGCAATGCCCCGAGCGCGTTGTTTCAATTGTGGGACAGGAAGATGGGAATTGCCCCGGATTCCTGAATTTTCACTAAGGCATACTGTTTGCGGACACTTTCGTCGGTATTATTGCACAAACGCGACAACAGTCTGGGTTTGTGTAGCATATCCGATATACTAATCTGTCGAAAAACTGAAGAAACAACGGCACGGTGGGACTCCTGGATGCTCGGAGTAGAACCGGATGCCACGTCGTTGCGCCAGGCTACGCGGTATGAAGGCGTGCATGGCGAATCGCGACCATGTGGCGGGCGCCAGGAAGGGATACGAAAAGTGACGGAGACGCACCACGGCATGTCGTATCAGCAATCCATACCCACGGTCTCGAGCGGCATCATAAGGTCTCGATGAGATCACCGAGGGTGTCGGAAGAGCAGCGCCAGCGCGAGCTCGATCATAAGCGCGCCTCGCACGAGGCCCGCGTGACCGCCGAGCGCGAGGAGTTCGCTGCCCAGGAGCGGGAGCTTATGAAGCAGATTGCCGAACTGCGCATGCAGGACGTGACTCTAAGCGCCGACCGCGTCGATATCGCGCGGCTGCGCGGCGGCACGGCGATCACACGACGCAGGAAGGGCGGCCGCAGCGGACGCAGGAGGGACACCATGCAGAACGGCAGCGACGCGGTAATAGCCAAACCAAAGGGACGGGCGATGCCGACCACGGTGGGCATTGGGAGCTGCGCCTCTACATCGCCGGCCAGACGCCCAAGTCGCTCGCCGCTTTTGCCAATCTCAAAAAACTTTGTGAAGAACATGTCGCCGGCCGCTATCGCATCGAAGTTATCGATCTGCTGGAGCAGCCCCAGCTTGTCGCCGGCGATCAGATTCTGGCGATCCCGACCTTGGTGCGCCAATTGCCGGCGCCTTTAAAAAAGATCATCGGTGATTTATCCAACAGCGAACGCGTGCTGGTGGGTTTGGACCTGCGCCCGGCGCTCTGACAGCGCGAGGCGAAAGCGGAGATTTTTATTCACTCGGTGAAAGTACTGAGGGAATCCAAATGCCTGATGAACACAGCCCAACCAAAGTCGAGGAATACGAGCAAGCGCTCAAAGACGGCGCCGGCCAAGTGTACGTTTTGCGCCTCTACGTCACCGGCGCCTCGCGGCAGTCGTTGCAGGCCATCGACAATCTCAAACGGCTGTGCGAGGGGAACTTCCCCGGCCGTTACCAGCTCGAAGTGATCGACATCTACCAACAGCCTGAGTTGGCGATGAAGGCGCAGCTGCTCGCTGCGCCGACGCTGATCAAGGACGCGCCGCCGCCGGTCCTGCGCCTGATCGGCAATTTGTCCAACACCGAAGCGACGCTCAAGTGCCTGGGCGCGGCGGACAAGGGAGGAAAGCCATGAGCGCGGAAGAAGAGTTGACACTCAGGCGCCAGGTGCTAGATCTTCAGGCGCGTTTGAGCGAGAGTCAGGCCGTGCTCGCCGCGATTTACAATCATGAGGTGGACGCGGTAGTGGTCGGCGCTTCGCGCGGCGAACAAATTTTCACGCTGCAAGGCGCCGAGCAACCTTATCGTGTGATGGTGGAAACCATGGCCGAAGGTGCGCTAACCCTGGCGCCGGGCGGCACGATTATCCATTGCAATCGCGCGGTGGCGCAACTTCTCGGCAGATCCATGGCCGAATTGATCGGTTCGAGCTTCGCCGCGTTCGTCGACGACGAACACCAAGCGAGCTACGCCGCGCTCGTGGAAAGCAGGCTCGCTTCCTATCGATGCGATGTCAAGCTGGTGCGTCCCAGCGGCGCAACCGTGTCGGTACAGATGGTATCGAGCGCGCTGGATCTCACGGATTTGCCGGGCGCGCTCTGCGTGATTATTCTGGATAGGACCGAGCATGAACGCAACTTCGCGCTCGAAGTCGAACAGCAAGCTGCGCGCGCGCGCGAGGAGATCTTGCGCGAGCGCCAGGTGGAGTTGGAGCGCTTGAACGGCAAGCTCGCCAACGCCAACCGCCGGGTCATGAGCTTGTATGCCGAGCTCAAAGAGAAGGCGCGCCAGCTCAAGCGCGCCGACGAAATGAAAACGCGTTTTTTGTCCAACATGAGCCACGAGTTTCGCAGCCCGCTCAATTCGATCTTTGCGCTCACGAGTCTTTTGATGTCCGGTGCCGACGGCGAGCTGAGCGGTGAGCAGGAAAAACAAGTAACGTATATCCGCAAGGCCGCCGACTCGCTGTTGGATCTAGTCAACGACTTGTTGGATCTAGCCAAGATCGAGGCCGGCAAGATCGAGGTGCGCGTGGGCCAGTTTAGCGCCGCCGAGCTGTTTATGACGCTGCGCGGCATGCTGCCGCCGTCGCTATCTGCGCCCACGGTCGAATTGGTGTTCGAAAGCCCGGCCGCCATCCCTGCGCTGCTTACCGATGAGGCGAAAGTCTCACAGATCTTGCGTAACTTCATTCACAATGCCTTGAAATTCACCGAGCATGGGGAAGTGCGGGTCGCGGTGAGCCATGATCGGGAAAACGATTTCATGACTTTTTCCGTCAGTGACACCGGCATCGGCATTGCCGCTGGCGATCAGGAGCGCATCTTCGACGAGTTTACCCAAGTGGAGAGTCCGGTCCAGAGCAAGCTCAAAGGCACCGGCCTGGGTCTGCCGCTCTGCCGCAAGTTGGCCGGCCTGCTCGGCGCAAGAATCGAACTCCAGAGCGAGTTAGGCGCCGGCTCGACGTTTTCGCTTCTGGTGCCGCGGCGCTATCTGCCGCCGCATGATGAATCCAACGCCGCGGAGCAGCACGCGAGCGCGGAACCCGCGGAGACGCACGACGGAGAGGACCAGTCGCCAATCCGGGCGTTCTCTCCCGCACATCGGTGCTGATCATCGATGACGACCCCGCTGCCCGTTGCATTATGAGTGCTCTCCTCGATAGTCTGGATTGCGTCGCCCACGAGGCGCCTAACGGCGCCACCGGGCTGCGACTAGCGCGCGAGATCAATCCGGAGCTGGTGCTTCTTGACATCAACTTGCCGGTCGTTTCCGGTCGCGAGGTTTTGCATCTACTCAAAGCCGATCTGGAAACGCAAGCGATTCCCGTAGCGGTCGTGACTTCGGTCAACTTGAGCGAATCGGAAAGGCGCGACATCGAGCAGCAAACCTGCGCGATCATCGACAAGCGCGTTCTTTCACGCGAGCGCCTGGCGGAATTGCTAGAAAAGCAGACGGGGACAGAGGAGGGCAGACAAGGAGACAACCTGGGGAGACAAGGAGACGGAGAGAGTGGGAGAGAAGGACACGAGGAGCAAGGAGAATATGGAGAAACGGAGAAGGGGAGAGAAGTAGAAGACCAGAGAGCGAGACAGGAAGTAGCAGGTTGACTTCCCCATACTCCAGTACTCCAATGCTCCATCACTCCAGCTTTTTCATCGTAAGTTGATGACCGTATTTCAAAACCACACGATCCTTAACGTCGACGATAGTGAAGCCGGGCGCTATGCCAAGAGCCGGATTTTGCAGCGAGCCGGCTACCGCGTGATCGAAGCGGCCACGGGCGCGGCGGCGCTGCAGCGGATCACGGAGGTGCGGCCCGAGCTGATTTTGCTCGATATCAAATTGCCCGATATCAACGGCCTCGAGGTATGCCGGGCGATCAAGAGCGATCCATCGACCGCCGACATCATGGTCTTGCAGATTTCGGCGCTCAAGGTAAGCGCGGCGGACCGCGTGCACGGCCTCGCAGTCGGCGCCGACGCCTATCTCACCGAGCCGATCGAGCCCGAGGAGTTGCTCGCCACATCGCAGGCGCTCTTGCGCCTGCACGAGCGCGAGCGGGAAAATCGCCGCCTGCTTGCCGAGCTGGCCGAGAGCGAAGCGGAGTTTCGCGCTTCCTTTGAAGCCACTTCCGTCGCCATGGGCCAGGCCGATCCGCTCACCGGCCGCATGCTGAAGCTCAATCGCTGCTTTCGCCAAATGCTCGGTTACAGCGAACCGGAACTGCTCGGCCGTCCGTTCCCGGAGATCACGCATCCCGACGATCGCGAGCAGAATTTCGCCGAGTTTCTCCGCCTCGGGCGCGGTGAGATCACCGAGTATCGGTGCGACAAACGTTATGTCCGAAAGGATGGCGGGACGGTTTGGGCCGACGTGACCGTCAATCTTGTGCGCGATGGCGAAGGGCGTCCGGTGCGCACGGTGGCCGTGGTGCACGACATCACCGAGCGCAAGCAGGCGGAAGCGGCGCAGCGCGAAAGCGAGGAGCGCTTCCGTAAGCTCGCCAACCTGATGCCGCAGATCGCGTTTACCGCCGATGCCTCGGGCCGGGTCGATTTCGTCAACCGGCAGTGGACCGAATACACCGGCGAGCCTGATGAGGTTGCGCTGGCCGATGATTGGGACGCGCAAATTCATCCGGACGATCGCGAGCGGGTGCGGCGCTTGTGGCGCGAAGCGATCGATCGCGGCATCATTCATGAGACCGAATTTCGCCTGCGCGGCAAAGACGGCATCTATCGTTGGAATCTGTCGCGCAGCGTGCCGGTCAGAGATGAGCGGGAGCAAGTCCTCGAATGGTTCGGCACCTGCACCGACATCGACAGCAGCAAGCGGCTGCAGGAAGCGTTGCGCGAAAACGAAGAACGGCTGCGCCTGACGGTGGAAGCGGCGCGCTTCGGCACCTATGACGTCGACATCGACAAAGACGAGATTTATTGTTCGCCGGAGTTACGCGAGATCTGCGGCCTGGACAGCAGCGCGCCGCTCGCTGCGCAAGCGGCAGTCAACTTGGTTCACGTCGCGGACCGGAAGGCGGCTTCCGCCAAAATACTTCAGGCGCTGAGTGCTGAAGGCAGCGGCCGCTACGAGGCCGAGTTTCGCATTGTCCGGCCCGACGGCGGAGTGCGTTGGGTGATCGTCAGAGGCCGCGGTTACTTCGCCGGCGACGGCGAGCAAAGGCGCGCCGTGCGCGGCTTGGGCACGGTTAGCGATATCACCAGCCGCAAGCGCGCCGAAGAGCAATTGCGCATGCAGAACGAGCGCCTCGAGTTGCTGGCAAAAACTGCGGAACAGCTGCTCACCGCGGACGATCCGAGCGGCATGATGGATAAGATTTTCGCCACGGTGCAGGAACACCTCGGTCTCGACGCTTATCTTAACTACCGGCTCGACGAAAACGCTGCTGCTTTGGTCATTGAAGCGGCGGCCGGTATCCCGGAGGAATTCGCCAGCGCGTATCAGCGCCTCGAGATCGGCCAGGCATTTTGCGGCACGGCGGCGCAGACAGGCGAGCCGGTGATCGCTGAGAGTTTGCCGGCGTCCGCCGACCCCAAAGCCGAGCTGGCCAAGCAATCGGGTTTTCGCGCTTACGCTTGTCATCCGCTGATCGTCGGCGAGCGCCTGCTCGGCACGCTGTCTTTCGCCAGCAAACATCGCGACCGCTTCGAGTCCGACGAGATCGAGTTCATGCGCACGATTTGCCATTACGTCTCCACGGCCAAAGAGCGCTTGCGTCTGCTCGAAGAAGCGAACCGGCAGACGCGGCGTTTGGCGCGCAACGAACTGCGTCTCCAGCTCGCCCTCGACACCGCCAGCGTCGGCATCTACGAGTGGGACCTGCGACATGTGCAGACACTCTGGGACGAGCGCTTACTGGCGCACTGGGGCGTGCGCCGCGGCGCGCCGGTTAGCTCTGTCATGTTCATGAGAGGCATCCAAGCCGGCGATCGCGCCACGGCGCAGGCGGCCATGGAGCGCGCCTTCGATCCGGCCGGCGACTGCGCATTTTTCGTCGAGTTCCGCGTCAGCGGCATCGACGACGGCATCGAGCGCTGGATTGCCACGCGCGGCCAGGTGTTTCATGAGCAGGGCCGTCCGGCGCAGTTGCTCGGCACGACGTGCGACATCAGCGAGCGCAAGCGCGCCGAGATCGAGCTGTTGTCGCTGCGCGACCGGCTCGCCATTGAGCTTGCCGATATGACCCGCCTGCAGGAGCTGAGCACCCGGTTGCTGATCGAGAATGATCTTGAAGCGATGTTGAACCACGTGCTCACCGCCTGCATGGAGCTTCTCGGCGCGGACAAAGGTAACGTGCAGCTTTTTGACGAAAGCGAGAAGGCATTTAAAACCGGCACGCAGCGCGGTTTCAATCAGCAATTTTTCGATTACTTCAAAAGCGTCCGGGCGGGGTCAACCGTCTGGGATATCGCGCTGAAGCAACGCCGGCGCGTGGTCATTGAAGACGTAAGCAAGGAGCCGGAGATCGCGGAGCTGGTTGGAGTCTTCGCCGAGCACGGCGTGCGGGCTATGCAATCGACGCCCATTTTCGGTCACGATGGCAGAGTGCTCTGCATGCTGTCGACGCATTTCGCCGAGCCGCACCGGCCTTCGGAGCGCGAGCTGCGCTTATTGGATCTCTACGCACAGCAGGCCGAGCGCGTGATCGAGCGCAAACAGGCCGAGGACGCGCTGCGCAAAAGCGAAGAGCGGCTGGCGCTGGCGCTGGAGGCCAGCAACGGCGGCGTGTGGGATTTTGACCTGCTGCGAAACTCGGCTGTGGTGAGCGAATCTTTTCGCACGCTCTACGGCTTTACCACGGACGAGCCCGTGACTTACGAAAAGTGGCTGTCGCGCTTGGACCGCGAAGACCGCAAACGGCTGGCGCGCTACAATGCGAGATTATTTCGCGCCGGCACGGAATTCAATTTCGAGTACCGCATACGGCACCCGGAGCGCGGCGAACGCTGGCTCGCCGCCATCGGGCGCATCGTGCGCGACGGCGAAGGGCGCCCGGCGCGTTTGATCGGCGTCAACACGGACATCACCGGACGCAAGCGCTCCGAAGTGGCGCGCGCGCAGCTGGCGGCGATCGTCGAGTCGTCCGAGGACGCCATCTTTAGCATCGATCTGGCCGGGATTGTGACGACTTGGAATCGGGGCGCGGAAAGGCTCTACGGTTATAGCGCCGCGGAAGTGCTCGGCGAGCATGTCGACGTCCTGATTCCCAACGAGCGCCGGCACGAAGTCATTACAGTTATTCAGCGCGTTGCCCGGGGCCAGCCGATAGATATTTACGAAACCGTGCGATGGCGCAAAGACGGCAGCGATGTCAATGTATCATTGTCAGTCTCGCCGATCAGGAACGATCAGGGGACGATCATCGGCGTGTCCAAGATTACTCGCGATATCAGCGCGCGCATGCTCGCGGAGGAAACCCTGTGGCACAGCCAACAACAGTTGAGTCTGGCCCAGGAGGCAGCCCACGTCGGCATTTGGGACTGGGACCCGCGTACCGGCAAGTTATCCTGGACCGCCGAAATGTTGAACCTGTATGGCGTCACCCATCCAGTGCAAAATTACGGCGAATGGCGCCAGCTCGTCCACGTCGACGATGTCGATCGCGTGGAGGCGGAACGCTATGAACTGATCCGGCAGCGGCGACCTTTCAACGTCGAGTATCGCGTCATGCATGGCTCGGGCGAGGTGCGCTGGATCGCGTCGCGCGGCCAAGGCTGGTACGGGGATGACGGCGAGCTGACGCGCGTGCTCGGCATCAACATGGATATCACCGAGCGTAAGCGCGCCGAGACGCAACTGCACGAAAGCGAGCAGCGCTTCAAAGCGCTGGCCGACAGCGCGCCGGTGTTGATCTGGATCGCCCAGCCTCAAAACACGCAGTTTTGTAATCAGGCCTATCGCGATTTCGTCGGAGTCAGCGACGACAGTGAGCTGGTCGGCTCAGGCTGGATGAACTTCCTGCACCCCGAGGATAGCGGCGGCTATGTCAGCGCTTACCGCAAGGCGGCGGAGCAACAGGCGCGATTCGAAGCCGATTTTCGCATGCGCCGCTTCGACGGCGAGTACCGCTGGATGAAGACGCTGGCAACGCCGCGTTTCACCGACGGCGGCGCGTTTCTCGGTTACGCCGGCTGCACGCTCGACGTCCACGACCGCAAGATCGCCGAGGCGCAGGTGGGGCTCTTGGCCGCGGTGGTCAATTCCGCCCAGGACGCGATCTATTCGTTTACGCTGGACAGCACGATGGTGAGCTGGAACAGGGCGGCGGAACAGCTCTTCGGCTGGAGCGAAGAAGAAGTCTTGGGCCGCTCGTCGAATTTATTCGTACCGCCGGAGCTTACCGAAGAGCGCAATGGTCTGCTCGAGCTGATCCTGCGCGGCGAGCCGGTCACGCGCTTCGAAACCGTGCGCTTGCGCCGTGACGGCAGCCGCTTCGATGTGTCGCTGACATTTTCGCCGGTCATGGCCCAGGGCAAGATCATCGCCATCTCCGCGACCGCGCGCGACATCACCGAGCTCAGGCGCGCCCAGCACCAGCGCGACCAGCAGGCGCGACTGTTGGATTTGTCTTTAGATGCGATCATCGTCTGGAACCGCGCCACCGGCGCCGTGGAGTACTGGAACGAAGGCGCGGAAAAGCTCTACGGCTACAGCGCCGGTGAGGTCATCGGCCGCTCGATCGAGGAACTGCTCAAATCCGTATACCCGGTGCTGCAGGCTGATATCGCACAGAAGATTGATGGTGCGGGGGAGTGGGATGGCCGGGTGCTGCATACGCAAAAGAGCGGCGGCCAAATAGCGGTGCTCAGCCGCAAGCAAAAAGTTGCGAGACCTGGAAGCGACGTGATCCTCGAAGTCAACCGCGATATCACGAGCATCGAAGAAGCGGAGCAGGCGGTGGCCGAGGCGGCGGTGCGCTTGAAGGCGATCGTCCAGACGGCCGTCGACGGCATCATCACCATCGACCAGCATGGCGCCGTCGAATCGCTCAATCCGGCGGCGGAGAAAATTTTCGGTTACGCGGCGGCCGAGGTGATCGGTAGAGAGATCGGCCTGCTGATGCCGGAATTGTCGGCGCATTTTGGCGCGGGCGCCCTGGCGAGTTATCTGCGCAATATCGATCGTGAAACCATCGGCAGCGGTCAGGAGACCCGAGGCCGCCGCAAGAACGGCAGCGAGTTCCCGGTCGAGTTTGGCGTCAGCGAAACCGTGCTCGGCGAGGCGCGCTTTTATACCGGCCTGGTGCGCGACGCCACGGCGCGCAAGCAGGCCGAGCACGCGCTCGTCGAAGCAAAGAACGCGGCCGATGCGGCGAGCCGCGCCAAGAGCGAGTTCCTCGCCAACATGAGCCATGAGATCCGCAACCCGATGACCGGCATCATGGGCTACGCGGATATCTTGCTGGAGCGCCTGCGAGACCAGGGCGCGATCGAGTGCGTGCGCACGATCAAGGACAGCGGCCAGTATCTCTTGCAGATCATCAACGATCTGCTCGATTTGGCGAAGATCGAAGCCCAGGGCCTGCAGCTGGAAAAAGAATCGGTTCACCTGCCGACGTTTCTCACCGACGTCTACACGCTCATGGAAGGCGCGGCGCGCGCCAAGGCGCTGCCGCTATCGCTCAAGTACGACGGCGTCATTCCCTACAAAATCGAGAGCGACGCGAAACGGCTGCGGCAAATTCTCATCAACCTGCTCGGCAACGCGATCAAGTTCACCGACCACGGCGGTGTCGAGTTGGCCGTGCATTTTGATCCGGCGCAAGCCGAGCTGCAGTTTCACATCAGCGACTCGGGCATCGGCATGACCCAGGAACAGCAGCAAAATCTTTTCAGGCCCTTTACCCAGGGCGACAGCTCGATGACGAAAACCTACGGCGGCACGGGTCTCGGGCTGGCGATCACCAAACGGCTGGTCGAAGCCTTGGGCGGCCATATCGGCGTCGACAGCCTGCCCGAGCGCGGCAGCACGTTTCACGTCACGCTGCCGGTGCGCGTGCTCTCGGGCGGCGCCTTTCGGAATATTGAAATGGACTCCAAATCGCCGCCGCTTTCATGGCAACGAAAATTGGCTGTGCGGGTGATGATCGTCGAGGACCAGCCGGATATTCGCCGCTTGATGGAATACTTCATCAGCGCGGCCGGCGGCTCGGTGAAAACATTCAGCGGCGGCGAGGCGGCGCTGGAGGCGATCGAGGAGCATCCGAATGATTTCGACGTCGTGCTCATGGACATCCAGATGCCGCGCCTTGACGGATACGAAACAACACGCCGGATGCGTGCGCTGGAATTTACCAAGCCGATCATCGCGGTGACCGCGGGGGCCATGGCCGGCGATCAGGCCAATTGTCTTGCCGCCGGCTGCAGCGATTATGTCAGCAAGCCGATCGACATGACCTTGTTGTTGGAAAAAATCGCTGGAGTCGCTTCGTCGCGCCAATCCATGGCGAAGGAGGAGCAGTGGCGTGAGCCGGGACTGTGGGACGACGCAAATTCTAGCGGCGCCCCGCCTGGCAGAAGCGCGGTGGATAGGTCGACGAACCGGCGCGTCTTGGTTGTCGACGATCGCCCGGTGGCGTTGAATGCAACCAAGAGCCTGCTCGAGATGCACGGCTTCGAGGTGCGCGGCGCGGCCACCGGCAACGCGGCGCTGCGCATTGCCGGCGAGTTCCGGCCGGATTTTGTCTTCCTCGACATCAGCCTGCCGGATATCAGCGGTTACGAGGTTTTCCGCCAGCTGAAAAGCAGCGAACGGCTGGCGCAGACAAAGTTCATCGCCTTGTCGGGCCATGGCCGTGAGGAGAGCTTACGCGCGCGCAAAGCCGGCTTCGACGCCTACATGACCAAGCCGGTGGATATCAGAGAAATGGAAAAACTGGTCACCGGCACGCTACCGCTCGAGCGGCAGTGATCGGGTTATAGCCGAGGATAGAGGATCGAGGATGGAAGATGCGATCCTCGATCCTCTATCTTCGATCCGCGACCAAAATCTTCATGCTTGGCGGCGGCTCAGCCACATCGCATTATGTCGCCGTATCGCGCGGTGCGCGCGGGAGCGGCTTGTCGCCCCTGGCGCAATCTGCCGAGGCTTCGCCGGTCGAGGAAATATCCTCGGCGCCGCTCTGGCGCAATATGTCTTTGGCGCGGCGCATCCACTCGCTGTCGTCACAGTGAACTGATACCAGGTAACCGCCTTTTCTGACGCGGCCTTCATAGCGCTTGGCTTCGTACTCCGGTATTCCCAATCCGACCAGGCTTCCGGTGATGCCGCCGACCGTGCCGCCGACGCCGGCGCCGGCGAGCGCCGCCATGATCGGACCGGCGGCGATAAACGGGCCGACGCCGGGGATTGCGATCGCGCCGATGCCGGCGAGCCAGCCGAGCACACCGCCGATGACAGCGCCGCTCGCAGCACCCGCAGATGCGCCTTCGGGGGCTTTGGTCGCTTTGACGTGCCCGAAATCCTTGTTGCCCTCGTTCTCCGGAAACAAGATGGAAATATCTTCAACGCGAAAATTGGCACCGCGCAGCGCCTGAATGCCATTTTCAACGCTCTCGCGGTCCGAATAGATGCCGAATACGGCGGTATTTTTTCCAGCCATAAAATCCTCCTTCTGTGCAATTTAGTAGGAGCTAAAGACGTGCCAACCAGGGAATTCGGGAATTTCAGTGAAGCAGCGCGCCTTTGTCCCAAAATCAAAACAGCGCGCCAATCAGCACGTACACGGGCGGGACAGTGGAAGCGGAATGGCTTGATTGCCGAGACTGCGGTAGGGGCGCAGCATACTGCGCTCCTACCGCTGCAGCGAGACAACGCAAGCAAATTTGCGCAGACCGCGAAATCTTTCACGCATATACTAAAGATCACAATTACGCGCCGCCCGCTTCGCCTGCGCGCGAATCGGCGTCGCCGGTTTCCATCAACTGTTTCAAGCGATTCAGGTCTTTGGTGATGACCTGAGACGGTTCCTGGCCGAACAGGCGCGCGACCCAGGCGCCGAGCTGGCAGGAAAAAGCCCGCATTGTTTCGGCATCGTACTTGCTGTGAATATTTCGTTGTAGATCAATGCCATGCCGGCGTGTGGCGCGACTGCGGGTCCGATTACACAACGCAGGAATTCGGCGGAGGAGAAATCTATGCAAGAAATCTTTCGTTCACCGGACAGAAAACTTGTCGCGGCGGCGCTGATCTCAGTTTGGTTAATAGGCGCTAGCCCGATCCAAAAAGTTTTTGGCGCCGAAACCGCGACGCGCACTCCCGCCGGCTTCGTCGATCTCGCGCGAAAATTAGCGCCGATCGTGGTCAACATTTCAACCACGATCGCGCCGGAGAGCCGGACTCCGGGCAGGCCCGGGCAGAGGCAACCTGCGCCGGACCCTTTTGGCCAGGAGCCGGGCGGCGATCCCTTTGATTTTTGGCGCCGTTTCTTCGGCGATCCATTCGGCTTGCCCGATCCTCGCGGTGCGCCGCGCCAAGGGCTAGGCTCCGGATTCATCATTGATGCGAATGGACTAATCCTTACAAACAATCATGTGGTCGAGAACGCCGACAAAATTACCGTGCGCCTGCCCGACCGCAACGAGTATAGCGCCGAAGTCGTCGGCCGCGATCCGCGCACTGACATAGCGGTGATTCGCATCAGCGAGAAAGGAGTGAATTTGCCGGTGGCGCCGCTCGGCGACTCCAGCAAGCTGGAAGTGGGCGAGTGGGTGATCGCGATGGGCAGCCCGTTCGGCTTGGACAATAGTATCACCGCTGGCATCGTCAGCGCCAAAGGCCGATGGATCGGCGCCGGCGCGTACGACAATTTCATCCAAACCGATGCATCGATCAATCCGGGAAACTCCGGCGGGCCGCTGATCAACATGCGCGGTGAAGTGGTCGGTATCAACACCGCGATCTTCAGCCGCACCGGCGGCAATCTCGGCATCGGCTTCGCGATTCCGATCAATCTCGCCAAAGATATCGTGCCGCAGCTGGTCAAGAAAGGAAAAGTGACGCGCGGCTGGCTGGGCGTGAGCATTCAACGCATCACCCCGGAGCTCGCCGAAAGCTTACGACTCAAGGAGCAGCGCGGCGCGCTGGTCGCCGGCGTGGAGCCGGGCAGCCCGGCGGAGCAAGCCGGCATCAAGACCGGCGACGTCATCGTCGAGTACAACGGCGAGAAAGTTACCGACTCAACGCAGCTACCGATCCTGGTTGCGCAGACTGACGTGGGCAAGAATGTTAAAGTCAGCGTGCTGCGCGATCAACGCCCGGTGCCGCTCACCGTGAACATCGGCGAGCTCAAAGACGAACAGGTCGTTGCGAAGGCGCCGCAATCCGGCAAGCTCGGTCTCACTGTGCAGGACCTCACGCCGCAGACGGCGGAGCGCATGGGACTCAAAGGAGCCAAAGGAGTCGTGATCACGGCGGTGGAGCCGCAAAGTCCGGCCGCGGAGGCCGGATTGCGCCCCGGCGATATCGTGCTAGAAGGCAACCGCAAGCCGATCAATACGGCCGCCGAGTTCAAAAAGTTCCTCGAGACCGCTAAGCCGGACGAGAACTTGCTTTTCTTAGTCCGCCGCGGAGAAGCCAACATGTTTCTGGTATTGCGTTCGCCAAGCAGTCCAAAGGAATAGAATCATGCACGTGTCTAGCGTCCCGAAATTAAAGTTCGCAAAGTAAGTCGGCGGCCCGCCACCGTCATACCCGCGAAAGCGTGGAAGGGGAGATTTGTGGACGAAGTGGCGCGGGAATTATGCAGCGAACTTCTGGGCCAGGGCACTCGGGTTTCCCTTACACGCGCGCAAAAGTTGCTTCCGGCGACGATATTTTGCAGGTGAGTTAAAAGAATAGCGACCGGTGCGCCGCGCACGGGAGGTTTGCTCTTCCAGCGCATTGACGGCTGAAGTGTGATTTCGCAGTCGTGAACCGGTGGACCGGGATCGGCTTCTTTAGCGCTGGCGATTTTCGTAAATAGCACAGTAACCACAACATGTCTCAAATCCGGAAAATTACCGCCGAGTGTTTTTCATTTCTGTGACACGCAAACTATTTTAGTCGCAGTATTTTTCGTAATTTCGGCCTGGCACGACGATTGCGCACTTGCCGCGATAACTGTGACGCAGGTCTAATTCTTTGGACGGAGGTAAACATGAATATTAAAGTTCTGGCAACCCTCGGCGCAATATTAGTTTTTGGCGCAGTGAGCTGCGCGCCACAGGTGTCTCAACCCGTAACCGAACGCGAAAGAACCGCCGCGCTGGGCGGCCTCGCGGGCGGCGCTGGCGGCGCGGTTATCGGCAGCATGGCAGGCTCGGCCCTGGCCGGAGGCTTGTTCGGCATACCGCTCGGAGCGGTGGCCGGCTGGTATGCGGGTGATCAAATGGCATTCGCGCAAGATCGTGATCGTAGGCTGCTGAACGAGCGCGACGCCGAGATCGACCGCCTGCGGCGCGAGAACGAGCGCATGCGGCGCGAAAATGACGACATTCGCCGTCCCCGCGACACTTCCCAAGCGCCGATCGATTCCACTCCCGAGCGCGCCGCGAGCAGCAATCAAGCTACAACCAGCAGCCAAAGCACGAGCAGCGATCAAGCTGTGAGCAGTAGGCAAGCCAGTGGACAAGCGATAAGCAGCGGCCAAGCCAATCAGCCGGACCAGATCCGCCAAGCGCAAATGGCGTTGAACAAAAGGGGCTTTAATGCCGGCCCGCAAGACGGCGTGTGGGGTCCCGAGACCGAATCGGCGATCCGAGAGTTTCAAAAGTCGAGAGGTCTAGAAGTTACCGGCAGGCTGAACGATCGAACGATGAAAGAGCTCGGAGTTGCTGAACGCAGCGGCGAACGGCGGGCAACCTCCGGCAGCTCTAACTGAGTTTCGGTAGGGGCGCAGCATGCTGCGCCCCTACATTCTCGCGTGAGTTGAATGCTCAGGGGGCGGGTTTCATTCAACCCGCCCCCCTGGGGAACGGTTTCGCCGGAAGCAAGTTAGATTTTTTCCTGAAAAGTTTTCCTGCCGTAACCGACAGCTTCGCCGATCGAGCCGCGCCCGCGCTCGACGAATTCTTTGCCTCTATCAAGCATATCGCCGGCGCGATCGCGTCCTTCGTCGACGCGCTCGCGAAGGTATTGGCGGGTCTCTTCGCCGGAATAGGGAGCCATCAGCAACGCGGCAACCACGCCGACGCTGACACCGACGGCGAAGAAGAACAGCTCGTTGCCGGTGGTAAACTTTTCTCTGCTTCTATGTCGCATGCTTAGTAGTTCGGTTCATAAGTTCGGCAACGTATTCATCTAAGCCGCGAAGCAAAGTGAAGTGGGTTGCGCATGGAGCTTTTTCATCATTACCTTGAGGTCATCACGCGTGAATTTCCATTCGAATGGCGCAGCGATGTTTTCATAGTATTGTTGGAAGCCGAGGAGTCGATTCTCAACTTCCTTAAGCGAGCTGAAGTCATTAGGTGTGAGCGCCTTGCGTTCAACGATGGAGAAGTAGATTTCGATTTGATTGAGCCAGCTGGCGTGGATCGGTCCATGCACAGGGACGAGATTGGGGAAGGCTGCTTTGAGGCGCCGAACACACGGCTGGCCGCGATGCGAGGAGCCGTTGTCCATGATCCAGAACACTCGCCGGGCGTCGCGATACGGTGGCTGCGTCATGACCTGGGTAACCAGACGATTGAACGGCTCGATGCCGGTGGACTGCTCGCAACGGCCGAAGAACTTCGCGCGATGAACATCCATCGCGGCCAGGTACGCCCAGGCACCGCCCCGCGCGTACTCGTGCTCGACACGAGCGGGCTGGCCGGGACGGGGCGGCAAGGAGGCATGCTTTCGAATGCGCGCCTGGATGCTGGTCTTCTCGTCAGTCGAGAGCACGAACTCGTCGTCTCGCAGAGGGCAGTCTTCCCAGTGCCTCGCGTACAGGTCCAGGATGCGCCCGGCTTTCGAGATAAATTGCGGATCGCGCGGGAAAATCCAGGTTCGATGTTGCCAAGGGCGAATCGCATCCTCATGCAGCCACCGCCAAACGGTCTTGTCGCTTAAGGTCGCCACAATGCCTGAGCGCTGCGCCTCACGTACGATATCCGCGGAACTCAAACGGGAAAGCGGGACGCCAAGCGTCGCTGGCAGCTCACACGCGATGGCCTTTACCTGCACGACCACCTCTGGGGGGGAAAACCGGGGGGCGGCCCGGCCGGGGTCGCTCTTCCAGTCCTGGCAATCGCTCATGGAAAAACCGCTTGCGCCACAAACTGACCACATCGCGTCCGATGTCCAGGGATGCGCCGATTTCATCATTAGATCGTCCCTGTGCAGCAAGCAGGATCATCTTGGCGCGCAAGACCTCGAAATACAGCAACGTATATTTTCGAGCGCGGCGTTCCAAGATTTTTCTTTCCTCTTTCGAGAGCACGATTTGAAACGGGCTGCTTCTGGGCATCCTGACCGTCCTCCGTTGGGATAACGGTAGCAGATACGTCAGAAACAAACAATAATTTATACGTTGCCATATTTACGCGATTGACTACTAAGCCAAAGGGTGGCCGGTTTGCTCCGGAACGGTGGCCGGATTACACCGGAATGGGTGGCCGGTTTGGTCCGGAATACGCAATCGACGAACTCTGCGGAAAAACTCCCGCGTGATCCTATTATCCGACTCCGACAATCTTCAAAGTCGACAAAAGGAAGTGTCCCATAGCCCGGTTGTGGAACTTGTTCCTGAGTCATGTACTGAGTACGTCCGAAAAAGTAGCCGTCGCCCTAAATTTCTCTCATTGAACGTCTTGAACGGAGCGGGCTGCAACGGCTTGAACCAGGCCTCACAAACCGTTCCGCTGTCCGCGGGTTACGGCCGATGGAATTATTCAGGACGGCGATTGGGCCGATACGGTTTGGCATTAACCGCCGCGAGATCGTTTGGATATGCAGGCACGACCCTCAGAGCTCCCCGAAAACAGATATGAATGGATCACGACGATTGTAGCGATTGTTATGCCTGCCCCAGAGGCTGATGAAAAGATTGTAGTGAGTGTCATGTCTGACCCTGATGACGTTGCACTGGGCGACATGCGCACAAAGCAAGCGGAAATTCTAAACAAATTGGGAAAAGACGGATGGGAGGCCGTTGGGTTAAGCGGCTCAGTCGTCCTCATGAAGAGACCGAAATAGGACGGAGCAAGTCGAGGAACCCATCGGCGACG